>JAJFFE010000113.1 GCA_021776775.1 Planctomycetota bacterium
CTGCCACGTCGGGGCGTTCGGTTGCTTGGGCAGTTGCTTCTGCAGCACAACATCAATTCCTTCTCGACGGGAGTAGTCCTCGACCACCTTGCGAATCTCCTCAATGTGCTCGCCCCGGAACGCATCCCAGCGCCGCTGCAATCGCTCCTCGGCGTTCGTCGACTGAAACTTCACTTGCGCTTCGATACCGACGATCTGTTTTTCGAGTTCGCGAGCCTGAGGTGCGTCGGGCTTCATCATGCCAAGACGATCCTTGAGCTCTTTGTGCTGCGCTTCCAGGTTCTTCAGCTCCGTCTCCGTCTCGGAGATGAAGTCCTGAAGTTCGACCTGCTTCGCCTTCTTCTTGTTCGACTCATCGAATACCAGCTCGAGGTCGATGAACGCGACACGGGTCTGTAGCTGCTGCGCGCTAGCCGCAGCCGTCGGACTGTTTGACGCCCCGAGGCCGTAGCCGCCACCTATGGCGATGACGGTGACCAGCACCGCGGCGAGGGCGAAGAAGCGCCGGCGGTACGGCGCTTGTCGGTACGTTGCAGTTTCACACGGTGCGTCCGTCGAGAGCTGGACAACGTTGCGGTCAGCGTCGTTCGACAACATCAGAACTCCTCCTGGTACTGAGCCAGGTTCTCGAACCGCATGTACTCGCCGATAAAAGCGAGTTCTACAGTTCCTACGGGTCCGTTACGGTTCTTCGCGACGATCACTTCCGCCTTGCCTTTCGATTCTTCTCGATCGTTGTGGTAGTACTCGTCGCGGTAGAGCAGCAGGATCTTATCGGCGTCCTGCTCGATAGCCCCCGACTCGCGAAGGTCCGACATTCTCGGGCGATGGTCTTCTCTCTGCTCCACCGCACGGGAAAGCTGCGAGATCGTGATAACGGGGATGGCAAGCTCACGGGCCATGGCCTTCAGCGATCGCGAGATCGCACTGATCTCTTGCTGCCGACTCTCGGTCCGACCCCCTCCGAACTCGAGAAGCTGCAGGTAGTCGATCACGATGAGACCGATGTCCTTCTGCGCCTTGAGTCGCCGCGCTTTCGCGCGGATCGACATTGTGTTGAGATTCGCCGAGTCATCAATGTAAATCTCAGCGCCGGAAAGCATATCTGCTGCAACCGTAAGACGTTGCCAATCCCGAGCGCCCAGCTCGTTGCGTCGAAGCTTCTGTGATTCGACCCGAGCGGTACCGCACAACAGGTTCATGGCGATGGCCCGGCTGTCGACTTCGAGGCTGAACACGCCGACCGCCTTCTTGAGGTCGAGCGCAACCTGCTGCGCGATGTTCATGCTGATGGTGGTCTTACCCATACTCGGGCGTCCCGCGACCACGATCAGCTCCGACGGTTGCAACCCGTTGGTGACTCGATCGAGATCGGTGTAGCCGGTCGCAAGACCACTACCGCCTTTGTGCCACTGGTCGATCAAGTCGAACGTGCTGCGAATCGCTTCGCTGATCGGCACGACCCCGTCTTCGACGGACATGTTGGAGAGCTCGAAGATGCGTTGCTCGGCGCGGTCGACTTGTAGAGCAGGCTCGAGCCCAGAATCGTAGGCGTCCGACAAGATCTCGCTCGTGGTATCGATCAAACTGCGGATCAGCGCATGCTGAAGGATAATGTCGGAGTAGTAGGACGCGTTGGCACTGGTCGTCACCGACTCGGTGAGTTCGACCAAGTACTCGAGACCACCGACTTCGTCGAGCAGGCTCTCGCGCTGAAGTCGATCTCGCAACAGGATGGCGTCGATCGTGCCCTGTTCTTCGTTCAGCCCTCGCGTGTGTTCGAAGATGAGCTGGTGCCGCTTCGAGAAGAAGTGCTCAGGGTAGAGCCGGCCGAACACGTTTCCCGAGTCCCCCATGGCCAAGAGCAGCGATCCCAGAACCGCGCGTTCGGCTTCGAGGTTGTGCGGCGGAGTTCTTCCGCCGCCGGTGGGAGCGTTCATTCGCGACCTATCTGAACTCGAAACAGGAACAAAGGTGAAGGATGCGAACAGCGGAGAGCAGCGCTGGAGAATACCTCCACGACTCCGAAAATCCGAGCGATCTGAAGCGGCTCGGACGAAAGTCGAACGCCCGGTTAGTCTTCGACGGAAGTTCGAAGTTTTGAGACTTCGTCGAACCGATGAGTCCGTTCTTGAGCGCGAGGTCCATGACAAAAGCCAGGAGAGCGAATCGCTCTCCTGGCTTTTGTCTATGGCTTGCGAACGCGACAGATTTACTCGTCGGCGTCTGTCGTGGCTTGGCTCGCCGTGTCGGTGGTGGCAGGTGCTGGAGGAGTCGCCACCGCTGCTTGCGCAGCCTCAGCTTCCTCCAACGACATCGAACCGCCGTCGCCTTTGACGACCCAGACCTTCACTTCGGCCTCGACGTCGGGGTGAAGGCGAACCCTCACCTTGTAGATACCGAGCTCTTTGATCGGCTTGTCGAGCAGGACCGTCTTCGGGTCCACGTCGATGTTGTCTTGGCTGAAGTGCTGCGCGATATCGCGCGGCGAAACGGAACCGAACAGGTGACCCTCTTCGGTCGCTCGCGCGATGATCGTGCAAGAGGCACCCTCGAGTTCGTCGGCAACGAGTTGTAGCTTTGCCTTGGTCTCTTCTTCGAGCGCAATCAAACGACGCTTCTGCGCTTCGAACCACTGCAAGTTACTCTTCGTCACTTCGATCGCGTATCCCTGCGGAATCAGGTAGTTCCGCCCGAATCCCGACGCGACTTCGACGATCTCGCCGAGACCGCCGAGACTGGTGACGTTCTTCTTGAGTAGGAGCTTCATCGGATTCCTCGTTTCCTAGTTGCCGTACGGCAAAAAGCCCAGGAGTCGAGCCCGATGGATTTCCCGACGAATCTTGTGCTGCGTCTTGGCGTCGCAGCCGATCCGCCGTCGCGGAAGCATCTTGCCCTGGGGCGTCAGGAGCTTCATCAGGGTGTCGAGCTCCTTGTAGTTGATTACCGTGTCCTCGGTAACGAGGTTTTGTCGCTTCTTGAATCGCATGTTTTCAATTCCTTCTGTCGGACGATGCAGTCATCGATCCGGACACGAGGTCCGGATCAGAAGGGTACGTTGTCGTCATGGTATGCACCCCCGCCGTAGTCACCTTGCTGCGCCGGAGGAGCTGGATTAGTTGGCGGCGGGGACGATGAATGATCACGTCCGTAGTCCGAGACGCCTTGCTGTTGTTGTTGCTGACCACCTCCGCCGCCACCCTCACCACGCCCACCGGGCAGGAATTGGATGCGGTCGGCGATGACCTTGAGCTTGTTGCGCTTCTGACCGTCGGATTCCCAAGACTCGTACTTGAGACGGCCCTCGATGAGAACACCGCGCCCCTTGGAGAGGTATTGGTTGCTGTTCTCTGCACTCTTCCCCCACACGGTGACGTCGACGAAACAAGTTTCCTCGACCATCTCACCGTCACCACGACGGTACTTGTGGTTCGCGGCCACTCCGAGATCGGCGACAGCCATTCCCGAGCTGAGGTATCGGAGCTCGACGTCACGCGTCAACCGCCCCATCAGAATGACTTTGTTGAAGTCCATTTTCATCTCCATCAACACGAAGAAAGTGGTCGGCGTGTCGCCAGGCCGACCTGGCACGATACCGGAATCCCGGGGGTCGCGCACTCAAAAGTCGGCCCTTCGAGTGCGCCGTTTTGGAGTGTGCTACTCCCGGGCACCCTCTTCGGCCTTGGGCGCGTCGGCGTCGGCGTCAGCAGGGGCAGCATTCTCCGCTGGCGCGTCGGCCGCTACGGCCGGAGCGTCGTCGGTCGCCTCTGCGGCGGGTGCATCTGCGGTCACCTCGGCGGCGGGTGCGTCTGCGGCAGGCGCGTCCCCGGTCGTCTCGGCGGCGGGTGCGTCGTCGCTCGCTGCAGCCGTAGCGTCCGCGGACTCTTCGGCGACAGGCGCAGCCGCGCGCTCAGCAGCGCGTCGAGCTTCGTCCTCTTTGCGAGTCACAGCCATTTGACGTCGCTGCTCCATCTCCTGATCGAGCCCCTCTTCGTGCAGAACCAGCACGCGGAGAATGTCTTCGGTCAGTTCAGAGTCGCGCCGGATCTGCTGGACGTTGCCGGGCGGAGCCGTGAAGTACGTCAAGTAGTAGGTGCCCTTGCGAGCGCCCTTGATCTCGTACGCGAGACGCTGGTCCGGCCAACGTTCGGTGTATTTCAGCTTGGCGTCGTTCTTCGAGAGAATCGACTCGACCCGAGTTTCGAGCTCGGTCCAGCGACGGGCCGACTCATTCGCGTCGAAGAGGAACATGCCCTCGTACAGTCTTTCAGTCATCCGTACTCCTTCTGGCGTCGTGCGATCTTGCGATCGTGCTCCCGGTCGACCTTCGACCGACGAGCAATGGTCCGCGCCCCGCTCCTGGGGGCGCGAAGGAGTTGTTTCTTCGTCTTGGCCTGGCCGCCATCGGTTGAACCGATTCATGGCCGCCTCGAGCCCCGACTTCCACCACTCGAGGCTAGCGCGAGTCGCTGCCTCGACACTCAGGTCGACCAACGATCGGGCGTCCGTTGCGAAGGGCTCGAGCACCCAATCAACAACCTGGTCGCTCGCAGCCGGCCGGTCGATCCCGACCTTGAGCCGAGCGAACTCCGCCCGTCCCAGCTGGTCGATAATATCTTGCACCCCTCGGTGCCCCGCGCTCGATCCCTTGCCGCGTAGTCGAAGACGTCCGACCGGAAGATCGAGATCGTCGAACGCGACGAGCAGGGAGTCACAGTCGAGGCCGAGAGCGTTCAGCACCGCCACCGTTGGCCCGCCACTCCGGTTCATGAAATGACCGGGCTTCAGCAGGAACAGGGTTGAGGAATCGGCGGGATCGACGAACGATACCAACGAGGAAGGACCGGCGGGGGACTCTCCGGGCACCGCGTGTCCTTCTCGAACAAGTCCGCGATCTCGCAGACACGCATCGAGTTGGTCGATGACCCAGAATCCGACGTTGTGCCGTGTATTGGCGTATTGATCTCCGGGATTTCCCAACCCCACAAGGAGAGACTTCACGCCGCTACAGCCTTTCGCGTCGTTGACGAGTGACAGCGATCGTCGCGCGACTCAATGCGCAACCGCGATCACGCTCCGGGAGTTTCCTCCGGAGCCTCGCCTTCTTCGGTCGGCTCCTCTTCGACGACACGGTCGTGAACGATCACCACCGGCTCGTCTTCGCCAGCGAGCGCTTCGATTCCCTCGGGTAGTCCGAGATCCTTAACGCGGATCGCGTCACCCACACCGAGCTCGGTCACGTCGACTTCGATGGTGTCTGGAATGTTCTGCGCTTGCCCGCGGACCAAGATCTCGTGGTGAACCACGTCCAGCACTCCACCGGACGCAACCCCCTTCGCGTTCCCCGCGACATGGACGACAACGCTCGTCTCAATGATCTCGTCGAGCGAGACCCGCGTGAAATCGACGTGGATGATTTGATCGCCGAAGGCGTCGAACTGCAGCTCTTTCACGAGCCCGCTATCGGTCTGGCCACCGACGTCGATGGTCATGAGCCGCGCTTCGTCCGTAATGTGGCGGAAGATCTCGTCGTGGCGCACGTAGAACGACATGTTCGCTTTGCCGTGGCCGTAGATGTTGGCGGGTACCCAGCCGTCGAGTCGGGCACGTCGGCTAGACGCCGAACCGTGACCTTTACGGGCTCTCCCCTTGAGTTGAATTCGCTCCATGGCTCCTCTTTACGGTTCGCCCCAAGGGTCTGCGCTAAAGTTCACGCGTGTCCGGGGGCGGAGCGGTCGATTTGTCGGTCGCAGAGTCTAGCGACGAACTCGGTTCGATCAAGGGCGTTGCTGGCAAACCGAGAAACCACGATTTCGAAGTCGCGGCCGGATACGCTACGGACGACGCTGACCGACCCCGAGCGTGGCCGAGCGGTGGATCTGGCGGATTGCGTCCGCGAACAACGTGGCGCTAGAAAGCACGGTGATTCTGTCGCCGTCGTACTTGCCAGCGAGCGGAATGGTGTCGGTGACATAAATGCCCGAAACGGGACTCGCCACGAGCTTCTCGATGGCCGAACCACACAAGATGGCGTGCGTAGCAGCGATGCGGATGTCGCCGGCTCCCTTGTCTTTGAGAATCCGGGCCGCCTGCGCGATCGACCCCCCGGTCGCGATCACGTCGTCCGAAATGATCACGTTCAATCCTTCGACGTCGCCGATCACGAAACCAATCTCAGTCTCCTCGGCGCTGATCCGTCGTTTGTCGACCGTCGCTAGACGAGCGTGAAGCCCCTTCGAGTAGGCGCGCGCCATCTTGATGCTACCGACGTCCGGACTCACGACGCAGAGGTCGGGAATCTCGAGAGATCTGAAGTGGTCGACAAACAACTTGCCGGCGTAGAGATGATCGACCGGGATATCGAAGAACCCTTGAATCTGCTCCGCGTGGAGATCCATCGTCAGTACGCGATCCGCTCCGGACGCGACGATGAGGTTGGCGACGAGTTTCGAGGAAATCGGGGTCTGACTGCCTTGCGAGCGACGATCCGCCCGGGCGTAGCCGAAGTATGGAATCACCGCCGTAACGCGGCCCGCCGATGACCGCTGCAAGCAGTCGATCATGATGGCGAGTTCCATGAGGTTTTCGTTCACGGGGGGACACGTCGACTGAACGACGAAGACGTCTTTCCCGCGCACCTCCTCCAACAGCGTGGCGGAGATCTCTCCGTCAGGGAATCGACTGACGTCCATTTTCCCAGCGTCGACGCCGAGTTCGCGACAGATGCCGAGCATCAGGCTCGGATTGGAATTCCCGCCGAACACGACAATGTTCTCGTGCTGTTGGCCGAGCGATGCATCAGCCATACGCTGCCCCTCTGCTAGTTCGTGTTGCGCAAGCCAAATTGGGGCGCCCCATGTTCAGTCAGCCTACTCGTACGCACTCCGGTGTCGAACGTCACTCGTCGGCGACACCACGGATCGAGTCCCTGCATCACCGTCGGTAGCGTGATGCGCCTTACCGCCGAGTTGGAGCGTCTACTTCTCTTCGGACGGTCGAGGTTTCAACGGTTTCGCGGGAACTCCGATGACCGTTCCCCCGGCCGGAACATCGCGACCCCGAGTAACGACGGAACCCGCTCCAGTTTGCGCGTTTTCTCCGACTTCAACCGGCGCGACGAGTATAGTCCCGCTGCCGATAAAAGCACCATCTCCGATGGTGGTCGTGGACTTCAACTTCCCGTCGTAGTTGGCCAGGATGGTTCCCGCACCAACATTGACGCCTTTCCCGATACGTCCGTCGCCGAGGTACGTCAAATGCTTCGCCTTGGAGCCAGCGCCGAGCGTCGTATTCTTCACTTCGGTGAAGTTGCCGATGGCCGACCCCACGCCCATGACGGTACCGACGCGCAACTGGGCAAACGGACCCACTTCGCACTGCTCCCCGACCTCGACGCCGGAGCGGATGACGGTGCACGGGTGTATCGTCGAATCGCGCCCGATCGAGACGTCCTCTTCGATGGTCGTCGTCACGGGATCGACGACTGTCACGCCGTTGCGCTGATGATCGACGATAATCTGGGCCGAGCGAATTGCGGTGGCCTTCGCCAACTCGACGCGATCGTTGACTTGCTGCAGCTCATCCTGGCGCCCGCTGGGTAGCTCGAACGCAACGACACGCTGCCCGGACTCGCTGAGGACGCGTACGACCGGCGGGAAGTAAATCTCGCCCTGCGAGTTCCCTTCGGCACGCTCGATCCACTCTTTTAGTGCGGCGCGCAGCGGTCCCGGCTCGGCCAGATAGACCCCGCCGTTGACTTCTCTGATCGCGAGAGTGGCAGCGTCCGCATCGGCCTGCTCGACGATGTCTGAGACTGCTCCGGTGTCGTCGCGAACGATACGTCCGTAGCCGGTCGGATCCTCGAGGTCGAGCGTCAGCAACGTGAGCGCAGCTTCGGAGCTGTGATGGAGCTCGAGCATCTCAGTCAGCGACCGATGGGAAAGAAGCGGGAGGTCCCCGTTGAGGACGAAGAGCGAACTCTCGACCGCTTCGAGCGCCTCGAGGCCGACGCGTACTGCGTCACCCGTACCATTGGGGGGATTCTGCAGCCCCCACAGCAGCGGGGAACCACCGACTTCACGGTCTTCGAACGCGCTCCGGACCCGATCGGCCCCGGCACCGATGACGACGCCCACTGTCTCTGCGTCCAACGCTTCGAGAGTTCGGATCGAAAACTCGAGCATGGGGAGCCCACAGATGGGGTGAAGAACCTTCGGCAGGTCGGACTTCATTCGCGAGCCCTTGCCGGCGGCGAGGATGAGACCAGACACCGGGCGACGTTCGCTCCGCGAAGGGGAAGTCACACCTCAGCCTCTCTTTTGGAGATGGGCGGGATCGTACGAATAGGGGAAGGAAAGAATGGCTACCCGGCGAGGACTCGAACCTCGAATGTCTGGACCAAAACCAGATGTGTTGCCGATTACACCACCGGGTAGCGGTAGTCGTCGCGACACGAACCGGAAGGTTCGCGTGCGGGCAGTTTTTTATCGATTGAATCGGGTTGGTGCAACCCCTTTCGAGTTTCCTTCGGTGTCGGCGTGGCCGCGGGCACGTTCGCAGCGCGATCCCGGGCGCCGGCGGGAGCCTCGTCATCGCGAACGGATCTCGCCATACTCGCTCATCTGCCGGGCCACGGACTCGGCCGCCCCCCCACTCACGCCGGAGAAGACGCCATGGAACAAGTCTGGGTCCTACCCCGCACCGTCCTGTTCGAGATCGTGCCGCAGTTCCAGGGTTTCCTCGACGCCGACACCGACCTGGCATCGTTCGCGCAGGCTCTCGAGGGTGCCGGCGAGTTCCGTCCGCGCGACAGCGTCGAAGAGGATCCCAGTCTCAAGCAAATCATCCCCTACGTGTCGGTTCGCCACGACGAGCGCTACCTGCAGCTGCGACGGCTCAAGACGCAAGGTGAAGCGCGGCTCCACGATCGGCTCTCGATCGGCGTCGGCGGTCACGTCAATCCAGAGGTCGAAGACGGTCGGTCTCTCCTGCTGCGCGGGCTCGAACGCGAACTACACGAGGAGCTCGTACTCGAGCCCCCCGTTTCGCCGATCGAACTCCTCGGATTCGTGAACGACGACTCCAACGCAGTTGGCTCCGTGCACTTCGGTGTCGCGTGTCGGCTGGAGATCGATCATCCCGTCGAGATCCGTGAACGCGACCGAATGACCGGGGAGTGGCGGACGATCGAAGAGTTGCACGCGGCTCGCGAGCAGCTCGAATCGTGGTCCTCGATGATGCTCGACGCACTCCGGTGAGCGGAGGCTGCGAGCCAGGTCACGGGCGCAACAGCCCGGGAGCTACTGACCGAGCCCGGCGGTCACGATGCGGATCTCTCCCCCGCCGATGACCATGTGAAGCTTCCTCTCCGGAGCCGGCCAACTCAGCAGAGCGTGCTCGAGCTCGGCGTAGAAGTCTTCGGCTTCCCACTCGGCAATTCGATCGGCCGCAAATTGACGAACGTCGAGGAATTCCGCATCGAGGAAGGCGACGAGCTCCAGCGCAAACTCCGCCGATCCGTTCATCTCGATCCAGCGGCGAGCCCGGGCTCGTATCTCAGGAAACATGGAGGTCAGCGTCGCATCCGCGAAACGGGCGAGATCAAAGGGCGGTTGATCGCTCCCACACCACCCCCTCCTTCGCGCCACGATGGTTTCGATCGCTCGGACCCCATCGACCAGAATTCGGTAGTCGCCCGATTCGATCATCCAAAAGAAGATCTCGGTGTCTTGCGGCGAGGCCTGAGTCGCGAGGAGAAGTCCCGCCTCGACGCGAGACGCCGGCCCCAAGTTTGACCACAACGCGCGGATCGGCGCGCTCACCCCGTCTAAACGGTGGATCCGAGTCGCGCGGATCACTTCAGCGAGGCCGGCGTCGTTTTTCAGATCGCTTCTGAGGCTCTCGTGAACGAGGGAAGTGAACCATGCGCGATCGTGCCCCGCCGCCACGTCCAAGAGTGTTCGCCGCACCCAGGGGGACGGATCTCGGGCGACCGGAGCCAAGTGCTGAGCCAGGTTCGGGGGGTTCAGACGATCGAGCAATTCCACCGCGCGCTGTCGCGTACGGGCGAGTCCGTGGCTCGCCGCAACCCGGGCGAGTTCCGCCTCGACCGGAGTTCCGACTTCGAGCCACAGCCGCGACAGGCGAGTGGCCGCAAGCTCCAACGGCTCTTCACCGATGGTCGCCCCGAATCGATCGAGCTGATCGATTCGTTTGGCGATCCAACGCCAGCGCCAGCGCGCCTCCGGTGCAGTAGGCGCCCAATCCTTGGGGACCGTCGCGCGCCACAATGCGCGGTTGGCAATGAGCCAGCGAGACGCTTCCTCGCGGCGTTGAAACTCGGACGCGTCCAGGTCGTGGAGATGGGTCGCGACAGCCGGGGCCACGCCGGCGTCGTCTATCTCGGCCGCCGTGCACGACCTTGCTGCGAGCACTGAGCTAGGGAGCACTGAGCTAGGGATGGCTGAACTCGCGATGGCTGAGCCCGGGATGAACAGCACCAGAGTCATGAAAGCCACGCGGACGATCAACCTGCACCTCTTCGGCAAGAGAAGAAGTGCCCATTGTACCACCGTCGGATGTGGTACGACGTTCGTCGCAACAGTACGTCTTTCAGCATTGGAGTTTGAGACAAACCGCGGAATGGAATTTGTCGGCCAGCGAGCGGCGGCGGGCTGTGGCGCTTGGCCGAATCACGCCGAGCGGGTTACTCTGGTGATGAGCAATATTTTCGCTCTGGCGATTTATGAGAAACACGATTTTCGGGGAAGGACGACCAACTTGTCCACCGCGCCAGCCACCGATGAGGCTTTGGATCACGCGCAAAGCTTCGTCGCTTGCATTCGCGACGTCGTTCGCGAGGAACTAGCCAACGCTGGCTCCAGTCCCTCAGCAGACATCAACCTTGACGAGCTGAAGAGCGAACTTCGGGAAGAGCTTCGACGCGACATCGTCGCCACCGGCTCGGAGGGCTCCGGGGCTGACCCGGTGCAAGCCTGCCTCGAGAACGCCGAGACGCTGTTTGCCTCCGAGGAATGGAAGAAGCAAGTCAACCAGATGATCCAGGAGGCGCTGAAAGGTGTTCTCCCGACTATGGTCAAACGGTTCCGGACTGAGATGGAAGACGCCATGGGCGATCTCCCGTCGGGCTCCGGCGGCGACGGCGATTCCAGCTCTGTGATCAACTCGACGCAGATGAAGGAAATGCTGGAAGATCGCTTCCGACAGATGCTGCTCTACCTCAAGACGGACGTCATTCCGAAGGCCGTCAAACAGAGCATGCCGGGCTAGACTCCGCTTCAAGAACGATCGAGGCTGACGCCGACCGCGTTCGAGCGCGACGACGAGAGCCAACGAAAACGGGCGCTTCTCCCGAGGGAGGCGCCCGTTTTTTCGTTGGGTCAGCGGAGGTCTTGACTGCAGGGAAACTGAGCCAGCCCGTTACGCGAGTTCGGGCGTCCAGTCGTGGGCAAGATCGTACTCGGCCTGGCTCGGCACCATTCGTAGCACCTCTTCCCACGGCGTGATCCCGCGCGCGACGCGCGTGAAACCACTGTGCAGGAGACGTCTCCAGCCGAGGTCAGTGGCGAGCTTCTCCATGCGACTGCGAGAGGCTCGGGCGGCCAGCGCTTCGCGCAACGCCGGACTGACGTCGAGTACTTCGAAGATTCCGGTGCGGCCACGGAATCCGGTACCGCGGCATAGCTCGCAACCGCGACCGGCCGACAGCCGCGGCTTGGGTACCGATTCGACCAGCTTGTCGAAAACGGCGCGCTCGATCGGGATCGGCATCGACGGTGTGATCTCGACACTCTCCTCGCACGCCTGGCAGTTCTTGCGAATCAACTGTTGCGCGACCACGCCGACGAGTGCGTTAGCTGCCATGTAGGGCGACACTCCGAGTTGGACGAGGGTCGTGAACGCTCCGAACGTGGAACCGGTGTGGAGCGACGACAGGACGAGGTGTCCACTCAACGCCGCCCGGACGGCAATTTGAGCCGACTCGGGGTCACGTATTTCCCCGATCATGATCACGTCGGGGTCGTGACGAAACACGGCGCGGAGACACTCGGCGAATCCGAGGCCGAGCTTGCGATCGACCGCGATCTGGTTCACTCGATCGATGTCGTACTCGATCGGCTCTTCGACGGTCACCAGGTTTCGACCGTTGTCGTTCAACTGCTCGAGTAGCGCGTACAGAGTCGTCGTCTTCCCCGCCCCCGTCGGGCCGGTAACGAGCACCAATCCGTGCGGGTTGCGAAGCAGGTTCCGCGCGACCTGCGCTTCCGCCTCATCCATGCCAAGTTGGTCGAGACTGAGTCGGGACGCCGTTCGATCGAGAACTCGAATGGTGAGGTTCTCGCCGTACAGGCTGTCCACACTCGCCATGCGGAGATCGACCGAGCGCCCCCCGTACTCGTAGAACAAACGGCCGTCCTGGGGCCGACGTCGATCCGCGACGTCCATCTCGGACAGGACTTTCAGGTGGTTGATCATGCGCCGACCGACTTGGTCGGAGACGAGATCACCGTCCTCGAGCATGCCGTCGATTCGATAGCGAACGACCACACCGCGAGAAATGCTCTGAAAGTGGATGTCGGACGCGCCTGCTTCGATCGCGCGTTGAATCGCGCGTTCGACGAGCGTTACCGCACGGAGCGTGATGCTCTCGTGGAGTTCGGGCTTGATCGTCACTCGTGAGTGTCCTGAGTCTTGAAACGCAACGACACGCGAAAGATCGCGCGCCGAGGCAGCCCGGAAAATTTCGATCTCTCGCTAACCTGCGTCGGTCGACGTCGGCGACACTAGCTCTGGTCCTCGGTTTCGAGATCCAGGTCGGGGGTCCCACAGAAGGTCTCTTCGAGACCCGTCACCTGCAGGAACTTCCGCAACCAGCCGCTCACCTCCGTCAGCCGCAATTCAGCCTCGGTGTCGATGGCCTGCTTCCGCACGAAGATGAGAGAACCCAGCCCGTTTGAATCGATAAAGTGAAGTCGTGAGCAGTTGAGTTCGATGACGTTCACATCGTGCTCCTGGCACAACTCTGTGACCCACTCCTTGAACTTCGGAGTCTCCGGGCCGGTGAGTTCGCCGATGAGATGCAGCGTCAAAACGCTGCCCGTGACTTCTGAACGCTTTTCGAGGTCCATCCGTGGTCCGTCTTCCTCAGATGAGTCCGGCCCACTAATCAGCGGGCGCTAGCAGTTCTTCGGCGGACGCGCGGCGCCAACTGAACCCCGGCCCGAGAGGCGCCCTCACCGGCCGATTCGACGTCCCCCACCAGAACTCCCAACCCAAGTCCCCAAGGACACTTCTACTCAGCGGGCTCGCGCGCCCCTTCCCGTCGCGACGACCGCGGGTATCCTGGCGCGCCAATCGTCCGCAAGCGGGGCAGATCTCCGGGGCGCAGACGGTCCGGAAACGAAAGTCCGTCCTGGAGTCGACGCGACGCGAGCCTTTCCCCGAACGCAGAAGGGACCACCAGCGATGCCCCTATCGAACCCCAGTCGAACTCGGCCCGATCTCCGGCCCGCGTGGCTCCGATCGGCGATCGTGCTCGTCGTGCTCACGTCGGTCTTCGGGTGTGAGCCTGCAGACTCCGTGACCCCGAGCGCCAAGACTCCGACTCCGACCACGACGGACGCTGCTCGCCCGACCAGCCCACCGACCGCGACCGTCCGCTCGGCCACCCCGTCCGAACCGTCGTTCGTTCTGTCCCCCACACAGCGCGATCTCGGAGCCGTCGGTGACCTCGAACAGCGAATCGTCGAGTTCACGATCGAGAACGCGTCCGCCGCGCCGATTCGCCTCGGAAAACCGAAGGTCAGCTGCGACTGCATGAAGGTCACGCTGGCCACCGGAGCTATCCAGCCCGGGGAAAAACGGCTCGGCCAAATCGACGTTGGACTCGGCCGGGGCGTCGGTCGTTTCGATAAGTATGTCGACTTCTTTCTGCCGGATGGCTCTCACAAGCAGCGCCTACGGGTGCTTGCGCGACGTCACCCCGGCCTCGCCTTGGAGCCGAGATTCGGCTCGGTGAAACCCATCACCTTCGTCGGAATGACGCTTCCCGAAAGCCGACAGGTCGTCACACTCAAACGCAACGCGCCCGACGGATCTCCGTTGGTGGTGGAAAACGTGCGAGCAGAAAACGCGAAGGGTGCGGTGTTCGAAGCGAAGTGGCAGCCGCGCGGGACGCATGAAGCAGTCATCGTGATCGACGCAAAATCAGGCGGAGCCGCGGGAATGATCTCGGCGCGAGTCAAAGCCGACGTCAACGGGCTACCTCTGGAAATCCCGGTCAACGGCTTCAACTACGAACACCTGGTGCACCGACCGCAACACTTCTCTTTCTTGCGCATCGACGACCCGAGCTCGGCGAGTAGCGAGGTTCACTTGTACTCGCCCAATGGCGTTCCCTTCGCAGTCACCGAAGCGGTGTTCGTCGAAGG
>JAJFFE010000114.1 GCA_021776775.1 Planctomycetota bacterium
GGCCCCACCATTCGGGCGAAGGAGGGTGGACGGGCCCTAATTCGCGTTCACAATAGGCTGGACGAGCCCAGCTCTATCCACTGGCACGGAATGATCCTCCCGTTCACGATGGATGGCGTTCCGGGGGTCAGCTTTCCGGGAATCCCACCGGGCGAAACGTTCGTTTATGACTATCGCGTCCGACAGTCCGGAACCTACTGGTATCACAGCCACTCCGGTCTGCAGGAACAGCTCGGCCACTACGGTGCGCTCATTGTCGATCCCGCCGGATCCGATCCGATCGAGTCTGACCTCGAGTATCCGATCGTACTGTCCGACTGGACGTTCCAAGACCCCCACACCGTCCTGCGCAAGTTGAAGACCATGGAAGGATACTACAACTTCCAACGCCCCACTCTTGCCGATCTGTCGGAAGAGGCTTCCGACACCGGTCGAAGCGTATCGAACATCCTCCGCAGTCGGCTCGCGTGGCAACGAATGCGAATGGACCCGACGGACATCGCCGATGTGACAGGATCGACTTACACGTATCTCATGAACGGGCTGTGCTCGGAAGATAGCCCCACCTACCTCGCGAAACCTGGGCAGCGCGTGCGCCTCCGTCTCATCAATGCGTCAGCCATGACCTACTTCGACTTCCGAATCCCGGGCCTGCCGATGACCGTCGTGCAAGCCGATGGTCAGAATGTCGTACCGGTCGAAACAGACGAACTTCGAATCGCAGTCGCCGAAACGTACGACGTGATCGTGACACTGCCAGACGACGGGAACTACTCCCTGTTCGCCGAGTCGATGGACCGTAGCGGCTTTGTTTCCGGAACACTGTCCTCGGCAGTCGGAGGACGTGGAGACTTGCCCAGAAGGCGGCCTCGCCCCCTGCTGACGATGTCAGACATGGGCATGGGTCATCCGCAGGCAGCCGGAAAGCCAGCGCACGATTCCCTTGCGGTTGCCGCCTCCCGGCCCCATAGCTCGGGTGACTCGCCACATAGCGAAGCTCTCCTCACTCAAGACCTTCCCCTGAGTCGTCGTCATGAGGCAATCAGTCACGGGCCGGGCAGCATCCGAATGGCGGCGACAGCGTCCCGAAGACTCGACCGACCAGGTGTCGGATTGGGGAATGATGGGTGGAGAGTACTGACGTATAGCCAGCTTCGCTGTATCGACACCCCGTCCGATCGAACGACCCCGACGCGCGAGATCGACCTCCATCTCACCGGGAACATGCACAAGTACATTTGGGGCTTCGATGGAAAGAAGTGGTCAGAGTCCGAGACGATTCGCTTCGTGTACGGCGAGCGACTGCGAATCAACTTTCTCAACGACACCATGATGTCTCACCCAATCCACCTCCATGGAATGTGGATGGACCTGTACACCGGAGCACCATACGAAGAGGTCCCCCGCAAACACACGGTGAACGTCCAACCCTCCGAGCTGCTCACCGTCGATGTCACGGCAGATGCGCCGGGACGCTGGGCTCTACACTGCCACCTCCTCTACCACATGGAAGCCGGCATGTTCCGTACAGTCGCCGTCGTCCGTTCGGCAAAGGGGGTGACGGGTCATGGCTAGAAGAACCCCACTGGTCGCTCTGTTGCTCCTGATGCTGCCCGGCCTGCCCCAAGTCTCTTTTGCTCAAGTCCTATTGGAATCTCCTTCGAGGCAGGCCGAGGCCAACCCAAACCACGAAACCGAGCAACCGGATCCGCCGCCACTTCCGGAGGGAATGTCACTCGAGGATGTTCTCGATTACTCCGACAACCCACCTCCCATCGGCTTCCCGCCGCCTGTTCCCGACAACGAGGTCTTCAGCTTCATGCTATTCGAGCAACTCGAGTATGCCGTTCGAGAGGAGGAGCAAGACTTGGTGTCGTGGCAGGCTCAGGGCTGGGCCGGCTTGGACTACGACAAGGTGTGGTGGAAGACCGAAGGCAGCGCGGGTTTCGATGGCACCGACGAAGGCGAGTTCGACTTCGACCTCCTGTACTCCCGGCTGGTTACACCCTTCTGGAGCGTCCAAGCCGGGGTGCAGTACTCGAACGAGTGGGAATCGAGTGAGCAGTCGGACCTTTGGTCCGGCGTGGTCGCACTGCAGGGCCTCGCTCCCGGCACAGTCGAACTCGATGCATCATTCTATCTGACCGAGAAAGCCGATCTGAGGGCCGAGATCGAACTGGAGTACAACCTTCGAGTCACTCAGCGACTTGTTCTCCAACCCCGGATCGAGCTCGGTTTCGCTGCTCAAGATGTGCCGAAGGACCTGCTCGGGGCCGGGCTTACCAACTCAAGCCTCGACCTTCGATTGCGCTACGAGTTCAGAAGGGAGATCTCCCCTTACGTCGGAGTCCGCTACCAATTTTCGTCCGACAAAACCGCCCGATTGGTCGAGGCGGCTGGCGAGAAGTCCGAGCAACTGTCGTTTGTTGCGGGAATCCGAGTTGCGTTTTGACAAGGACAGGAATGGTGCAAGCCCACACAACTCCAATTCAGAGCGTGGGCGCGCCGGTACCACTACCTCGAGAATCCAGACGGCCGCCGAGTTCGATCAGCGGCACTGGGGCCGTTGGTTTAAGAGTCCTTGCCTTCCTCACAGGCTCGATACTGATGATCGCTTGTGGCGCCGAAGACCGGGCACGGACGGTAGAACTGAGACACTACGTTTGCGACGGAAGCACTTGGACGGAAGTCCCTGAATCGCGGTCGAAGACCTCGGCACCTGACGCTTTCGCCTCCGCCACTATGGGCAATTTGATCTACTTGGTTCAGATCAGCGGAAACCAAGCGACCCTCTCGCTCCACGAATCCGCCGATCACGGAGAAGAACTGCGCGTCCCCCTCGAATCTTCCTCTCGTCCAGTCGACATAGCGCTCGCGTGGGTCCGAGACGTGCTTCATGTCGTGGTCCTTGCGGAGGATGGTGCCCTCTCGCACGGAACCTACCAGCACGGGTCGTGGGGCTCGTTTGGTCGCCTCGACGTTTCGAGCAGCATGGGTTCCGCGGTGACGAGAATCGCAATTGCCGCACAGAATAGCCTCATGCACCTCTGCCTGCTCGATTCCAAGGGGCAACCGTTTCACACGCTCCATGACGGCATGTCCTGGTCACCCATTCGGAGAGTCTCGAACCGGACCGGGCTCACCGAAATCACCTGCGCCGCCCAAAACAGAACTCTTCATCTTCTCGCCGTAGCAGGCGACGGGTCTCTCTGGCACTTTCTTCGTGACAGCACGTGGTACGCAGGCTTGCATGTTCGAGGCGCCGAGGCATCTCCACGCAGGAAGATCCAAGGGCGATTCGCTGGCGCAACGCTCTACCTCGTGGAGCTAACGGAGGAAGGACGGCTCGGGGTCACAACATGGCAAGGCGGGGCCTGGGGTGGCCCTTCAATCATTCCTACGAATCACGGAGTTCGAGACTTTGCCTTTGCAACGTCCCAATCGGAGAGCCCCCGTCCCGATCGGCTGTTTCTGTGCACGGTGTCGCAATGACTACACCATCGGCCCTACTTCCGGGGGACGAGTGCCCGTTCGACGCAATGCCTGTCGAATCACGACAAGCGGGCCTCCTCCAGTCAGTGCCCATTGGGTCGACGAGCGTCATCGAATCCCCGAGCACTCTTTCGCTTGAAGCGAGAGAAGGTCGACACCCTCCTCCGAGCCGAGCACGTCAAAGCGTACAAAGTAGCGCTCGCGCTTGGCCGGGAACTCGCCAACATGTCTTCACTGCGCGGAGACATTCGCTGTCTCGACACGACGACGTCGGTTCGGGATCAGCCTCGTACGGACGACTCCCGTGTTTCCTTCCCCCGATGCTCAAAATGGTCGACCTTCACTGCTGATCCACTCGCAACCAGAACTCTCACCCTCTCCATCAACGAATCATCGACGCCCGAATCGCCCTACGGTTTGGAACTTGCACTTCACACCCATTCAGAAAGGACCACCAGCATGAAAGCATCGCACGCGATCATCTTGTTGATTCTCCCGATCTTTCTCACTGCGTGTGCCACCATGTCACACGAGGGACCGGTCGAGATACCACCTCCGTCGAATCATGAGCATGTCCGCCCCACGGCAAGCGATGCGGGCAACTGGCACGTCGCGAACTTCATGAATCGCCGTGAGTCGCGAATCGGCGTACAGATCCTCGATCGATACGAATCCCCGTACTACCTCGGAGAAGAGAAACTGAAAGCCGAGGTCTCTCGAGATGGTCAGATCACGGAGACAGTCTGGTTGACCGGTGAAGGCTACGAACCGCAGCTCCTCAGCTCTGAAGGCTACTCCGGTCAGCGTTCTTCAGCGACGGTCTACTCGGTGCAGCTCCCATGGATTCGGAACGCCCACAAGGCTCAGCTCACCGTATGGGCTCCGCTTCCGGATGGAAAGACGTACGAACTGACCTTCGAGTGCGCCGTAGCGACGGACACTGCAAGCCATAGCGGGCACCAGCGTTGACGGACGGTCGACATGTGACGTTCTACCCACCTGCGGGTAGGCGAAGACGCTTGCCCCCGCGTCTTCATCAACCGCCCGCTCGACTCCTGGTGGACACCTACGTCTTCGTGCCGTAGCACACGCGGATCATCCCGATTCTCATTCAAGTCGAACTACTTCGTCGGCTTCGACCGAAGTTGGTCAAGGTAGTACTCAGGGTCCTCTTCGAACTCCTCGATGCACGGCTCACAGCAGAACTTCACTTCCTGCCCGTCGTAAACCCGTGTAATGGGGTCACCCATGGAGCCGAGCTTGCTACCCATGACGACACACGTGTCCGACGTGTAAGGGCGCACCGCCTGAGACTTTGCGCCCGAAGTCGAGCTGCATGCACTCAGAGTCATGACGAGGCAGGCGGACAGGAGGATAACTCTGGTCATCGTTCTTTCCGTTCTGATCGAGGTTTGGCCACTAGAAGCTGAACGAAAGTCCAACCCCGCTCTGATGCTCCGAGTGGTAGCTTGCTACGAGGCCGAATCGCTTAGTCAGGGTCCAGCCGAGACCCGCTTCCCACTCGGCGTACGTATTCGTGTCGTACTCGAAGCCGGCGAACACGGCAAGCCGCGTGGTCAGCATGTACTCTTTTTCCAACTGAAGCCGAACGTCACCCCGCCCATCCACGGTGAGCTCGGATTGGATGAGGAACGGCAGCCGGTATCGAACCCCACCGAACGGGCGGTCCTTGGCACCGTGCACGTTGGTGAAACGAAAGCCCAGGATCGTCGACAGATTGGGATCGAGATAGCGTGACCAGGCTACGTCGATCTCACGACTCTCGTGATCACCCGCATTGATACCGGACTCCCACCGGGCGAAGAAGTCGTTCCGTCCTCGCATGACGGAAGCTCGACCCATCGTCATGTGGTTCTGCACGACCCCGTCGACAAAGAAGAACGTGGGATTGATCAGCTTGGGGTCCAACAACGGAACATGGTCCGCGCCTTGCCCGGTGTAGCTGAACACTCGCGCCATTCCCGCATCCATATGGTAGAGCAGGTGGCAGTGGAAGAACCAGTCTCCCGGCTCTTCGTTAGCGATCCACTCGATGACACGCTTTCCCATGGGAGGCACGTCCACCGTGTGCTTCAGCGGCGCTCGCTCTCCTTTGCCGTTGAGCAGTCGAAAGAAGTGCCCATGCAGATGCAGGGGGTGGTGCATCATCGTGTCGTTGATGAGCTCGATGCGAAGGATCTCATTAGCCGAAACGGGAATGACGGCGTCCTCGGAGAGCGTCTTGCCATCGAACCCCCACATGTAGCGCTGCATGTCTCCCGTGAGACGCATCGTCAGTGTGCGAACGCGAGACTCGTCCGACGGATCCCTCACGAGTGTGGTGGGCTGGACCGACTCAAGCAGAGCGTACGGTGCGAAGGGTCTTTCGGCCGACGCCGCCATTTTTCCGCGAGCAGGGTTCACGCTCTCGATGCCCGCGGCTGCGCTCTCCTTCATCGTGTAGAGATTCGGCGGCCGAGGACTACTGGCCTCCAAGGGCTCCCCATCGCCGAGCACGACCGCTGCGAAACCGCTGCTGTCCTGCGCCGTGGCGCGGAACTCGATAGCCCGACCATCGAGCGGCATCGTAATGATGACGTCGTACGTCTCGGCCATCCCGATGAGTAGACGGTTGACCTCAACCGGCTTCACTCGCAGTCCGTCGCTGCCCACGATAGTCAAGGGGCCGGTCGCCGATCCGAGGTGAAAGTAAGTGGATGCAGCCGCGTTGATCACCCGCAGCAGGACACGCTCACCGGGGTGCGCTTCGAGCCGCTCCATGGTCACGCCATTGGCAAGAAACGCGTCATAGAACACGTCGGAAACATCCATCGCCGCCATTCGAACGCGTTCACGCCGGAAGAACTCTCCGAGGTGTCCACCTGCCCAGGCGCCGAGAAGAGTCTGCGCGTTGCCCTTGCGCTGCGCATACCACTCGCTCCCACGCATCAACGTGCGCATAACTTCGTGCGGGCTCTCATTGGTCCAGTCCGAGAGTACCACGACGTGTTCTCTGTCGACCTCGAGGTCTCGTTCGCGCGGCCGAATGACGATCGCCCCGTACACTCCCCGCTGCTCTTGGAGACCGGTGTGCGAGTGGTACCAGTAGGTACCTGACTGTCGCAGCGTGAACTCGAACACACGCGACGTACCGGGTGCGATCGGTGGTGTGGTCAGGTAGGGCACACCGTCCATCGCGTTTGGGACGAGCAACCCGTGCCAATGGATCGAGGTTTCTTCGTAAGCCAGTGAGTTGTGGACGGTGATCCGAGCCCTGTCTCCTTCTGTGAAGAACAGAGTGGGGCCGGGTATGCCCTCATTGATACAGAGGGCCTCAACTTCCTTGCCCGCCGGGGAGCGTAACATGGCCCCGACGCTGAGCTCGTACTGCACGAGCCTGCCCGCAACAGACGCATCCTGCGCGTGCGCTTGGATCGAAAGCGCTAGTACACTCAAGACGACGATGGGCACAACGCTGCCGACCCAAACGACGGCAAGTCGAACCGACCAGAGTCCGCCGGGGGCAGCGTGGACCCGGTTCGTATGCGATCTGAGAGGTTTCATAGAACGGATGAGGTCCCCTGAAGTCAAGTACCGAGGTTGTGTCGTTGAGTTGATATCGCCGAGTTAGCGTTGCCGAATGTACAGCGACCAGGAGGCAACCACGGGCGAGGCGAGTAGTCAAGCCGTTGAAGCCCCGGTGAGAAGATTCGAATCCGAGCAAGAGCTACATAGATCCCATCTAGATCTAGAGCGAATGAGCTGTTCATGCCGAGGCCCTCCGCAACCGAAGCGCGTTGCCAACGACTGATACAGAACTCAGGCTCATCGCGGCCGCCGCAATCATTGGATTGAGGAGCAGCCCGAAGAACGGGTAGAGAACGCCCGCAGCAATGGGGACTCCGAGTGCGTTGTAGCCAAAGGCAAAGACGAGGTTCTGCCGAATGTTCGCCATGGTTGCCCGGCTCAGGCGGCGGGCGCGCACGATGCCCCGCAGGTCGCCCTTCACGAGGGTGATGCCTGCGCTCTCCATCGCGACATCTGTTCCTGTCCCCATCGCGATGCCGACGTCCGCCTGAGCGAGGGCTGGCGCATCGTTGATGCCGTCGCCGGCCATCGCCACGATCTTGCCGGCCGCCTGCAACCGCTTGACTTCCTCGGCCTTCTGCTCAGGAAGAACGCCGGCGATCACGTCCTGGAGTTCGAGCTGCTCTGCAACAGCTCTGGCGGTCGTCTCGTTGTCTCCGGTCAGCACGACAACGTGCACTCCATCTTGCTGCAGTCCGCGAATAGCCTCTTGCGACGTGGCCTTGACCGGGTCCGCCACACCGAGGAGGCCGCTGAGCCGGTCATCTGTGGCCAAGAACATGACCGTCTGTCCTTTGGCACGCAGTTCCTCCGCCCGAGAGGCGAGCTCCGCGGTAGCGATCCCGGATTCGTCCAGGAGACGTGCGTTACCGAGGGCGATGAGCTTCCCTTCAACTCGGCCGCGCACGCCCTTGCCGGTGATGGACTCAAAGCCTTCACTCGAGACTAGGCTCAGTCCTCGCTCTTGCGCTCCCTCGACGATCGCCGCGGCCAGGGGGTGCTCGCTGCCCTGCTCGAGGCTCGCAGCGGAACGCAAGATCTCACTTTCGGACGCGCCTTCAGCCGGAACCACGCCAACCAGGCGCGGGCGCCCCTCGGTCAACGTTCCCGTCTTGTCCACGACAAGCGTGTCGACCTTGCGCATGAGTTCGATTGCCTCCGCGTCGCGGAACAGCACTCCTGCTCCGGCCCCGCGGCCAGTGGCGACCATGATGGACATCGGCGTTGCTAGCCCGAGCGCGCAGGGGCAGGCGATGATCAGAACGGCGACAGCCGCGATCAATGCATGCGCCATCTTGGGCTCTGGGCCCACAAGTCCCCAGATCACGAATGTCGCGACGGCAATCGCGATCACGGCCGGCACGAAGAACGAGGCGACCAGGTCGACGTGCTTCTGCACCGGTGCGCGGGATCGCTGCGCCTGAGCAACCATCGCGACAATCTGCGAGAGCAGGGTTTCGCTTCCAACACGCTCGGCCTGCATGACGAGCGCTCCGGTCCCGTTCAACGTCGCGCCGATGACCGTGTCTCCAGGCCCCTTCTCAACGGGCATCGGCTCACCGCTGACCATCGACTCATCGATGGCGCTCCCCCCCTCGAGGACGATGCCGTCGACAGGCACCTTCTCTCCTGGACGAATCCGAAGCTTCTCCCCAGGAGCAACGCTCTCGAGGGGAACGTCCTCTTCGGTACCATCCTCCCGGATCACTCGAGCCGTCTTGGGCGCGAGTCCCAAGAGCGCCTGAATGGCGGAGCTTGTTTGACTTCGTGCGCGCAGCTCCAGCACTTGGCCCAGCAATACCAGCGTGACGATCACGGCGGCCGCTTCGAAGTAGACGGCCACCGTTCCAGCCTGGGTGCGGAAGGAAGTGGGGAAGACCTCGGGGACGAAGGTAGCGACGACGCTGTAGCTGTACGCCACCAAAACTCCCAAGGCGATCAGCGTGAACATGTTCAGACTGCGACGCACAATCGAAACCCAGCCACGGACGTAGAAGGGCCAGCCGGCCCAAAGCACAACAGGCGTCGAGAGTGCCAGCTGCGCCCAAGAAAGCGTCTGCGCGGACGCCAGCCCCTCGAAGGGCCGGCCCGGAATCACATCCGCCATCGCGATAACGAACAGCGGGATCGTCAGACCCGCAGCGACCTTCAGCCGCCGCACCATGTCATCGAGCTCGCCGTGGTCC
The DNA here is from genome assembly GCA_021776775.1 of Planctomycetota bacterium. Lineage (GTDB taxonomy): Bacteria > Planctomycetota > UBA8108 > UBA1146 > JAJFFE01 > JAJFFE01. The sequence continues at coordinate 9,267 of JAJFFE010000114.1, forward strand.
TCTTTGGAGCCCTCGGTAGGCACCAGGGGCTCCAAGGCCATCCCACACTTCGGGCATGCGCCGGGGCGGTCCTCACGGATCTCAGGGTGCATCGGGCATGTGTACACAGAGGACATCAGGCGCTCCTTGTGGTGGACATTCGGAAGCGTCCCTCCTGAATGCTGCAGTACAGCACCGGGACGACGAGCATCGTCATGATCGCGATGATCATTCCCCCGAACGAGGGGTTGGCCATCGGCACCATGATGTCTGAGCCGCGGCCGGTGGAAGTCAGCACGGGGATGAGCGCTAGGATGGTCGTTGCCGTCGTCATCAGCGCCGGTCGGATGCGCCTTTGAGCTCCTATCACCACCATCTCGCGAATGCTGTCGCGAGAAGTCGGCTCTTCGTCGGCGAAGGACTGGTTGAGGTACGTGGCCATCACCACACCATCATCCGAAGCGATCCCGAACAGCGCTAGAAAGCCCACCCAGATCGCCACACTCAGGTTGATGGTGTCGACCTGGAAGAGATCGCGCAGGTTGGCCCCAAAGACATCGAAGTTGAGAAACCCTGGCACGCTGTACAACCAGATGAAGATGAAACCGCCTGCCCATGCGACGATGATGCCCGAGAAGACGAGCATGGTCGTCAACACCGAATTGAACTGCAGGTAGAGGATCAAGAAGATGATGAAGAGGGCGATCGGCAACACGATGGACAGCGTTTTCTGCGAGCGGATCTGGTTCTCATAGTTGCCCGCGAAGGTGTAGCTGACACCGGTCGGCAGCACGAACTCGCCCGAGTCGATCTTCGCCTGTAGGTAGGCCTGGCACTCTTCGACAACGTCGACCTCGGCTTTGTCAGCCTTCTTGTCGAACACGACGTAACCGATCAAGAACGTATCCTCGCTCTTGATGGCCTGGGGGCCACGCACGTAGCGGATTTCGGCGATCTGGGCCAGTGGGATCTGGGCGCCGTCCATGGTCGGTACCGCGATCTTGCCGAGGCTCTCTGGCGTATCCCGAAGCTCGCGTAGGTAGCGCACCCGCACCGGGTAGCGCTCTCGGCCCTCGACGGTGCTCGTGACGCTTTTGCCGCCGATGGCGACCTCGATCACCTGTTGGACAGTGCCGATGTGCAGCCCGTAACGCCCGAGCGCCTTCCGATCGAGTTCGATCTCGAGGTAAGGCTTGCCAACAAGCCGGTCTGCCGTGACCGTCGCAGCTGCCACGCTCGGCACTTCCTTCAGGTACCGTTCGAGCTGCAGGGCCACTCCTTCAATGGTGTCCAGATCAGGGCCTTTGACCTTGATACCCATCGGAGCTCTCATGCCGCTTTGGAGCATCACGATGCGGGCAGCGATCGGCTGCAGTTTCGGTGCTGATGTGCTTCCCGGCAGTTCAGTCGCGGACAGGATCTCCTTCCAGATGTCGTCCGCCGACTTGATGTGGTCGCGCCATTGCCTGTAGGGCCGACCGTCCTCGTCAGGGATCAGCTCACCAGAGCCATCGCGCACG
>JAJFFE010000115.1 GCA_021776775.1 Planctomycetota bacterium
ACCGTTGGTTTCGCTGTGGGTCGACGTCCCGAATGAACCGGGTGCGCGGGAGCTGATGTTCCTTCGACGCGTCTCCGGTCAGAATGGCCCGCGATTCCAAGGGTTTCTGGTGGACTGGTCCCGGCTGCAGATCGCTCTGCACGAGCAAATCGCAGATCTCGCCGCGGCCGCGTCCTTAACTCCGGTCTTGGACGAAGCGACGTTCGAGGCCGAAGCGGGTCGCATGCTCGCGACGATGCCGGTGTCTTTGGCAATGACTCCGTTGCGCGCTGAGGTTGTATCGAGTGCCCTCCCCCGCTGGAGTCTCGGCGTAACATGGGGTGCCCTCGTCATCGCGTTACTCGCGTTTGGCTTTGGGTTCCGGGCGGTGATTTCTTACGGGGAGAAACGCAGTCGGTTCGCCTCGGCGGTCACGCATGAGTTGCGAACTCCGCTGACGACGTTCCAACTCTATTCCGAGATGCTCGCCGATGGCATGATCACCGACGAAGCGAAGAAGGCGGAATACCTCGAGACGCTCCGCCTCGAGTCCCGTCGACTCTCGAATGTGGTCGAGAACGTTCTGACCTACGCTCGAGTCGAAGATGGCCGCACCACGATCCGCCCGGTGCGACTGACGATCGGAGAACTCGTCGATCGCATGCGGCCCGAGCTAGAGCGGCGGGCGGGCGACACGGGCGCCACCCTGAAACTAGAGCTATCGGCCGAGCCCGATGTCGAATTGCGAACCGATCCTGAAGCCATCGGTCACGTTGCCACGAACTTGATCGACAACGCGTGCAAGTACGCGTGCGTGGAGGAAGGGGCGGAGGTTCGTGTGCGGATTTCGGTCGACGGTTCGTCCCTCATCCTAGTCGTGGAGGACGACGGTCCCGGAATCCCCGCGGATCAACGTTCTGCGATCTTCGCACCGTTCGAGCGCGCTGGTCGCGAGTCATCGAACATACCTGGAGTCGGTCTCGGCCTGTCGCTGTCGCAGAACATCGCATCCGAACTCGGCGGGACCCTGCGCTACCTGAGCGATCACTCCGGCGCGTGCTTCGAGCTGCGAATTCCAAAGGCGTAGTCAGACTTGGTAGTCGCTAGTCGCTAGTCGCGAGCCAAGAACGCTATTCGCCGCTTGGGGTAGTCGAAGATCACCGTGAACTTGTCGAGCAGCCCGGCTCCGACTAGACCGTCGATCAGTTCGGTCGCCATCACGCCTTTGTCCTCTGTTTGGAACTGCGCCTTCACGCTGTCGAATCGGCGTCCACCGAACTTGATCCAACGAAGCTTCCCCGACTGACTCTTCACCGATCCTCCCGAGCCCGAGATAGTCGATGATCGAGTCTTGCGGTTGCGGAGTAGTTTCTGTTTGACCACGGTTGCAGGGCCGAACAAGACGGTGACGTCAGCGCCGGTGTCGATGTTGAAAAGTCCGCGGTGATCTTCGTATTCGAGCTCGACCATGGGCTGCCCGTTGTGGATCTTCATCGGGGCCCAGGTTCCGCGCGGTAGTTTGTATTCGGAGGGGTTGTGAAGCAATGCCTTGGCTCGCCGGTGGTCATACTCGACGACGCAGTGCCTCAAGAGATCGTTGCCCAGGATTCCGGCTAGAGGTTCACCCAGACGACTCCACTTGCCCCCAAGGTCTGGCCGTGCCACGACCACGACGTCACTCAGCGTCATCTTCCCAACGGACATACTATCGAGACGAACTGCGGTCCCTTCGACAGCTCCCCCCACTCCGTGGCTGTCGACTTTTCCGATAACCGGCGCGTTCAATCGCGTCGCCACCTGATTCGAGATAACGCTTCCACTGGCACCGGTGTCGAACAGAAACCAGCCGACGTCTTGATCGTTGACCCGTACCTTGACGTAGCGCTTGTCGAGCCGCGCACGCACGTCGAGCGCCGCGGGAGTCGCTGCGTTGAAGACGGCGCTCTTGTGATCAGAGTCCTTCGGCCCGAAGAAGGTCGCGCTGAGCTTCGGGGGGAATTCAACGTGCGGTAGTTCCAGTCGCGCGAAGAGGTTCCCGTCGTCGTAGATTGTGATCTCATGCGCGATGTGCACGCCGCGCCGTTTCTTGTGACCTGAGAACTTGATCACGCGATGGGTGCCGCCACTGCGCATCGAGAATTCTTTGAGCCAGCCAGTCCGAGGGTCAACGATCGCAACTCCGCCGAAGCGTCCGCCCGCAAATTTGACATCGAGCCGGGTGCGAGCTCCGGCCGTGTTAGCCGTCGGCGTGATCTCGACCGGAGCTTCTGGAGCCAACCAGTAGCCCGTGAGTATCCAATTCGTGAGCAGGTCTTGTTCTTTCCCTCCACCTTCGAGACGTTCGACTCCGCCGGACGGATCGACCTTCCAGGTCAACTTGCCGTCGTAGCCCGATGACAGCTGAACCGGCCCACTGAACTCGGAGCGATAGCGCCCGTTGCGATCGGACCACAACGAGTACGTCAGCTCGATGTCTCGAACCGTTGCTGTTCCGTGTACTCGGATATTGGGCGGGACCTGGCTGTCCGTGGTCCACCCGTAAGCTGATCGAGCGGATGCGATCGCCGGGCTCGATAGCTTCAATTCGTCGTTCGAGGCAGAACTCGCGATGGTTGGAGCCGCAACGAACGCCACGCACAAGAGGGCTCGGGTGAGTTCGAGCACGGCACGCCTCATTTCATGCGGGACACGGGTTGAGGGAGAGCCGCATGGTACTGCAGAAGGTTCGGGTCAACCCGGTTCGATTTGTTGCGACCCGGCGGATAGCGGCCGAGGTTCCCCATCGGTGAACCAGCGGACGAAGCGGCCGTCTATCCCGGCAGCCCTCCTCCCGGCGAAATGCGGGACTGCCCGAGTGACATCCTTCAACTACCCGCTGCTGGGTTGTTTATGTCCCTTCGATTGGTCGCTTCTCCCGTCCGATCGTAGACTTCTAGGTCATCTATCGAGGTTTTGTCTATTCGAAGCTCCGGGAGCGTTCGTTGATCGATCGCGTATTCGACTACTTCCACCGCCCGTGTGACTGCGTGCTTCTCGACGCGAACAGCGAAGAGGTTCGTGCACGGGTGCTGCATATCTCGATGCGCAAGGCGATCATCGCTACCCGCTGCGAAATCCCGCTTCACCTGATCATTCCCGTGACTTTTGACTTCGCGATCGGTCCGGACTTCGTGCTCAAGACTCGGATCGAGGGCTCCGGCGCAAACGGCCTCTTTCTAGAGCTGATCCACCCTGATCGTGAGTCAGAGAACCACCTGCAAGCGCTGCTGATCGAGTACAGCACGCGCGAGCGGTGTGACGAGGACAACGACGACTACGACAAGTGGTTCGGAACCGCCGACGGCGAAGGCGACGACTCACCGCAGGAAGAGCGCGCGCTTCGCTCCAATATTCTGAAGCGAACGCGAACGGTCCGGTCACGTGACCTGGCCGCCGCTCACCAAAAGGTTCGCGTCGTCAACATGAGCAGCATTACGACGCTGATTCATGAGTCGGTGCACGAAGCTTTGGAGTCGACCGGACGGCTGTTCGACGAGGAAGAGCGTAAGAGGCTTCTCGAGGAAGCCCAAGACGCCTTCCAAGAGCGGTTGAGCGACATGCAGGCGGAGAACTCCGGGCTCATCGAGCAGGCGTCCCGCCTCGAGGAGAAGCTCGGCCGAGCTCGAGATCTCCTGGAAGAAGAGCGCAAGCGCGAAGTGAGCGCCGACCAGTTCACCATGTCGGATGCCGGCATTGTTGAGTTGGAGACTCGGCTCGAGCGCATCTTCCGGAAGGTCGCGACCGAGAGCGACTCCCCCGAGTCGACGCGCGAAGAAATGCGCGAGGTCATCGCGACGCTCCTCGACGAAGAACGAGAGCGGCTCCGCGAGAAGGAAGAACTCGCCCACAACGAAAAGATCCAACTCCTCGAGCACAAGGTCGGTCGCCTCGCGCAAGCGTTGCAAGAGACCGGCCACGAGCGAGACGTGGAACGACACCGCGCCAACGCCCTAGAGGCGATGGGTGGCGGTGTTTCAGGAATCAAAGTGAAGAGTCAGCTCGGTGACGACCCTGAAAAGGGTCGGAAGGTGGCGCTTCTCAAAGAGCTCATCGAAGACAACCGAGCGGTCAGAAACCACATGGGCATCGACCAGCCCGCGGGCGGTGGTCGCCCGAATCCTTTCGCCAGCCTCGCTGAGGAAGGTGATGCCGCGCCGAGCGGCATCAAAAAGATCGAAGTAAAGCGTGTTGCACCGCCCCCATTGAACTGTAGCCCGTGAGGCGCTGAAGTCAGGAGACAGCTGCTATGTCCGACTCTTTCCATCTCGGTATCGACCTCGGTACCAGTCGCACATCTATCACTTGTTCGAACGGAGTCCGAGAGACCATCTGGTCGTACGTCGGATACCCGCAAGACCACGTGGCCAAGAAGTTACTAGGTGGGCGCGACGTGATCTTCGGCAAGGAAGCCGTTGAGCACCGCATGTCCGTCAACTTGATTCGTCCGCTCGCCGGGGGGTCGATCAAGACTCGAGACGGTTCCGATACCGATGCCATGAAGCGGGCGCTTCGCGATTTGCTCGGACACGCCATCGCTATGGCCAAGGTGCCGGCTGGATCGACGATTTACGCCGTGATCGGCGCGCCGGCCGAAGCGAGTGTCGAGGGCAAGGCTGCGATCATCGAAGCGGCGAACCAGTTCGTCGATAGCGTGATCGTCTGCTCCGAGCCGTTCTCGGTCGCGTACGGTCTGGACTTCCTCAATGACACGTTGGTCATCGACATTGGTGCGGGTACGACGGACCTCTGTCGCGTGCACGGAACAATGCCGAAGCCGGACGATCAGCGTACCCACGAAATCGGTGGTGATGCGATCGACGAAGAGTTGATGCGCTTGGTCAACGAGCATCACCCCGAGGCGCAAGTCTCCGTGCACAAGATCCGCGAGATCAAAGAGAAGTTCGGTTCGGTCAGCCGCAACATGGACTCGGTCAGCGTGACGCTGCCGGTTTCCGGTAAGCCGCAGGAGTTCGACGTCACCCAGTTGGTGTACGAAGCGTGCTACATCCTGGTGCCGCCAACCGTGGCCGCTCTCCAAGATCTGATTGCGACCTACGACCCCGACTTCCAAGAGAAGATGCGCAACAACATTCTTCTCGGGGGTGGTGGTAGCCAGATTCCAGGTTTGGGTCGCGCGATCGCCGAAGCGCTCGACGAGTACGGCGGCGGTAACGTCACCACCGTCGAGGAGCCGCAGTACGCCGGCTCGAACGGTGCTTTGAAGATCGCGGTGGATCTGCCGGACGAGTACTGGACTGAGTTCCACGCGACAGCCGCGACAGAACCGGCGACCGAGACGATGGAAGACCAGGCTTAGCTGTCAGAGCTACGTTGGCCTGCTCCGCCCGGACAAGTGCATTGCTGGGTGAAGCGGAAAGAATCTGAGAAGCCGGGGGCTGTTTGACAGCCTCCGGCTTCTCTTTTGTTCGGCGTCGCGTGTCGGCCAGCGTAAGTCCGCACGGCTCATCGAGGGCAGGCGCAGCTCGAGCGTCGCTCAAGTCTGCGCGGTACGCGCTTCATAGAGGTCGACCAGCCTCCGCGTCACAGGACCGGGACGGCCGTCGCCGACACGCTCATCGTCGATCTTGCCGATCGGCAGCACGCCTTTGAGGGTGCTCGTCAGGAACGCTTCGTCGGCGTCGTAGAGGTCCTCAACCGGGTAGCGACCGAGCCGCGACTCGATTCCGTTTTCGTCGAGCAACTCGAACAGAATACGACGCGTCACGCCTAGCAAGATGCCCTGGTCTTCGGCGCTGAACACGACTCCGTCCTTGACCCAAAAGACGTTCGATGTGGTCGCTTCCGCGAGGTGATCATCTACTGTCAATAGGATCGCCTCGTACGCCCCGTGACGTTTCGCTTCCCGGTACGCCAGTATGTTGTTGAGGAAATTGCCGCTCTTGATGTGGGGGTTTAGGGCATTCGACGGGTTTCGTCGTATCGAGCTCACGACGACGGGCACGCCGCTCTCGACCATCGGGTGGCGGCCCGGAGCGATCGGCCAGCCGAACAGGATGACCTCGGGATTCTCGCACACGGTGATGTCGAGTCCCAAGGGACCTACGCCGCGCGTGACCGTCAAGCGAACCCCTGCCTCCGAGTCCCCAGGACGTTCATCGATGACCACTTGGATAGCCGCGGACAAGTCCGCACGAGTCATCGGAATTCGTAGATCGATGCCGGACGCGGAGATCAGAAGACGATCGAGGTGTTCTTCTAGCGCGAACGGCCTCCCCCCGTAGCTCCGCAGCGTTTCGTAGATGGAGTCCCCGTACAAGAATCCATGGTCGGTCACCGATATCCGCGCCTCCGCCGCGGGGCAGATTGCGCCGCCCATCCAGATCCACGGTTCTTTCCCGCTCGGCCCGGTCGGTTTATGATCCGCCACCTTCAACTCCTCCACGTTACGACGGCTCGAGGTCCGTGCATGAATTCCAACGCGCTAGCTCTGCCCCTTGCCGAACGAATGCGACCGCGATCCTTCGACGAAATGGTTGGACAACGCCGCCTGTTGGGGCCGGACGGCGTGGTGGCCCGCCTACTATCCGGGGAGCGGCCACCGTCGCTCATTCTGTGGGGTCCGCCCGGCTGCGGCAAAACGACCGTTGCGCGAATCGCGGCGGAAACCATCGGTTTGCCTCCGCACTCCATCTCCGCCGTGACCTCCGGTGTCAAGGAAATCAAATCGATCGTGGCCAAAGCGAAGGCAGCGATCGAGGCCGGTGGGCATCCCACGTTGCTTTTCGTCGATGAGATCCATCGGTTCAACAAGGCGCAACAGGATAGCTTTCTCGGGCCGGTGGAAGACGGAACGATCGTCGTCATCGGAGCCACCACGGAGAATCCCTCGTTCGAGCTCAACGCCGCCCTGTTGTCGCGCTGTCGGGTCGTGACGCTGGAGCCACTGGCCCGCGACGATCTCCGTGGGCTCCTCGACCGGGCGCTCTCCGACCCCGAGCGGGGGTTGGGGGCGCGGAGCTTGACGCTGGACGAACCGCTGGTCGAGTTGCTGATCGACTCTGCCGACGGTGATGCGCGAGCGCTCCTTACGGACTTGGAGTGGATCGCAGCCGGCTTCGAGGATTCCGACAGTCCAGTGAGTGCCGACGCCGCGCGCGAGTTGCTCTCCCGTATTCCTCGTTATGACAAGTCGGGCGAAGAGCATTTCAATTTAGTGTCCGCGCTGCAGAAGTCGATTCGCGGGAGCGACGTGCAGGCCGGCTTGTATTGGCTGGCGCGGATGCTAGAGGGTGGCGAAGACCCGCTCTACGTCGCTCGTCGGTTGGTGCGGATCGCCTCGGAGGACGTCGGCGCGGCGGATCCGCAGGCCCTCGTAATCGCCATGGCTGCCAAGGAGTCGACTCACTTCCTCGGCCTACCGGAGGGAGCGTTGGCGTTGGCCGAGTGTGTCGTCTACTTGGCGACGGCGCCGAAGTCCGACGCGGTGTATCGGGGATACCAAGCGGCGGTCGACGAAGTACGCCGGTCGGGCAGTCTTCCGGTCCCGATGGAAATTCGCAATGCGCCAACCGGACTGATGAAAGATTTGGGGTACGGAAAGGGCTACCGTTCGCCGCACGCGGACCCGGGCGGTCTCAACGTTCCCTTTCTCCCGGAGACGCTTCGCGGCCGGCGATTCTACGAACCCAAGGAACTCGGGTTCGAACGCGAGATCGAGAAGCGAATGGCGTACTTCGAGCGGCTCCGACGCGGGGCGGAGTCAGACCGCTAGGAACGCGCGCGACGCCTCGAAGCGCTCACGGAACTCGGTGATCACCTCGGGAACCGGAGTGCCGCTGCAGCACGCGACGAGGTGCTCGGGCAAGTCGAAGCTCGTGTTCATCTGACTTGGGCCGTCGAGGCTGTGGTTCATTCCGATCGAGTCGACAATAAGGTCGGCGGTCGCCACGAACTGCAAGACGTCGGCGACGTCCGCCGGGTACTGCTCGCGATCTTCGGAGCTGATCGGTGCCGCTTGCACGCTGCGGTGGCGAAGCATGGGGACCTGGAGCATTGGTGGCAATCGCCACTGCTCCGCTAACCAGCCTCCCAGGACGAAGTGGTCGACGCCGAGTACCTCTTCTTCTGCGGTTTGCAGAGAGGTTCCCTCCGCGACCTTGGCTCCGATGGTTTCGACCTCTTCCGAGAAGTACTTCGCGATCAGCAGGATGCCGACGTCGTGCAGGAGGCCCGCCGTGAACGCGTCTTCTTTGAGCGGGAAGCGGCCCAGCTCGGCGAGCTGACGTGTCGCCGTCGCGACTCCGAGGGCGTGATCCCAAAACTTGTCCGCGTTGAAGCAATCGGAATCGACGTTCAACGCGGAGCGAACGGAAACCGACATCGCCAAGCTGCGGATGGAGTTGTATCCGAGCAATGTGATCGCGTGTTGTAGCGATGAGACTGGCTTCGAAAATGAATAGAACGCCGAGTTGACTAGCTTCAGAACTTTTGCCGAGAGTCCCTGATCTTTCTCCATGACCGCAGCCATCTTCTTGGCTGTCGACTTGGGAGATTCTGCTTCTTCTTGGAGCTTCTGAATGACGTCTGGAAAGCTCGGCAGATCGTAGATCCGCTGGACAACACGTTTGAGCTTCTCTTCTGCCGCAGGATTCGAAACCAAGGATGACATGCAATGAGCCTTCGACGGTAGAGACTAGAGATCGGGTCAATAAAGCAGCCATCGTAAGAATACTACGCTGGCAGGATCCCGGCGAATCGCGGGCCGCGAAGATGGGCTAGCGGAGCGCGTATCCCAGGGAATGACGGGGACCTCGGCGCGGTTGGCGCTGGGGCTAAGCCTTGGAAAGGCCCGCTTCGGCGAGCGCTTCCCCGACCGAGAGTGAGAGCAGGAGGCCGCTTAACCCGAAGCTGCCGCCGACGATCAAGCGGCCGTTACACTCGACCACCGGACTGACCGGGGACGAATCGAGCGCCAGGATCTGTTCGGCGCGACCACTGCGGACACGCGCAGACGCGAGAGCGGGAATCATCGCCGTCAACTCCTCCCGTATCTCCTCCCAAAGGGACCAATCCACCGCCAGATTATCGGCACGTGGACCGCACGACCTGACGACCGAGAGGTAGATCGATCCGTCTTCGTGGAGGACGATCACTTCAGAGTCGTCGCTGGATTCCGATTCACAAACATCCGCGTCGAGTTCCAGTAGTCCGCCGAGGTCATCGGCCGGTGGACGGCGGCGTAGGCGAATGATGGCGAACTCCCCCGGTTCGCCGACGAGCTGCATCTCTTGCCAGCAGACCTGTCGAAACGGAAGTGGCACGCCGATCGTTCGTGCGAGAGCGGGAGTTTCGGCCCCGGCGGTGAGGTACACGCGCTCACCGGATCCTTGGCGAGTTGTTCCGGAGAAGCCGATGCGGCCGCCGTGATCGGTGAGGGATTGCACCGTGCAATCGGTGAGAACCCGTCCCCCACGTCGGCGGACCTGCCAGTGGAGAGCGCCGGTGAGCTCTTCGGTGTCGAGCAAGCCATCGCGTCCAGCAAACGCATGGGATTCGTCGCTTCGAAATGAACGCAGGCGTGGGTCGTCACCCTGCAGCGCTTCCCAATCCGCGGGGCTTTGCGTGGGAGCTGGACTGACCAGCGCGCCGGCTCGGCGAAACTTTGGATCGATTTCGAGGTAGGTGGGCCAGTCGTCGAGGAGCAGGTGGCTGCGATCCTCGAGGCTGTGATTGCCCGGCAATCCTGAGGAGAGCACCAGCCCCCCCACGCCACGACGCGCGAGCCCCGGGGTGCTGGCCTTTTCGATGACCACCACACCGTCGGCTCCCCGCCGCAGAAGGTGATCGGCGGTGGCGAGCCCCAAGAGACCTCCACCGATGACGAGATGTTTGGCGTCGAGCGAGCGCATGGGCGTGCACCGTTTTCTTGCGAGTGTCGGCAGCATATCTCGACGCGAAACGAAATGTGAGGTCGACCCCGACGAACAGCCGATGAATTCGTTGGACCGGTCCGTCATGTGCACCCAGGGCCTCAGTCGATTGCGGAAGCCGCAATCGGTGTTGCGAATGACGTCGATCCGCGGTTCGATACCGTTGCGATCCGGCACAGGCCCTCGGACGAGTGGCCCGGGTTCGCTCCCGCTCGACTGCTCCCGACCCAGAAAGGCCCTTCGATGCGGCTCGACTCAACGTGGACGCGTCTCCAGTTCCGAACCGAGCTTTGGTCGTGGTTCGCCCTCCTCTTCGTGGCGGTGAGTGTGCTCGGTTGCGGGTCCACTTCGCTGACCCGGACCGGCGATCCCGAGAAGGATCTGCACTCGCCGGACCCGATCATCGTGCGTCAGGCGTGCGTTGACGCGGCTCGCGCGAGAAACACCAAGACGATTCCGGTTCTGCTCGACCGCATGCTCGCAGATGACGCGGCGATTCGCTCGTCGTGCTATCAGTGCCTGCTGGAGCTCATTTCGCCGGCCCTGGGGTCGCAACTCGACACGGCGAGTCAGCTGTTCCAGTACAGCTTCGCCCTCCCTCCCAGGGAGTTGTTGCCGGCGGTGACTCGTATCAAGGGTTGGCACGCGGCGTTCACGGGAGAAGATCTCGAGGACATCGCCAGCGGTGATCCGGTGACGGTTCAGCTCGGCTGCCTCAGAGTCGCGGAAACGGAGAATCTCGACGCAGTGCCTCAGCTCCTCGTCAATTTGAGACACGATGACTTCGATATTCGGAGCTACTCCTACACGACATTCGTGGCTCTGATGTCTCCGGAAGGGCACGATCCTCAAACAGTTCACGACGCGTTCAAGTACCGCGCCGCCGCGAGTCCAGCTGAACGGAACAAATCAGCCGATTTCATCGATCAGTGGTACAGCCAGAGCGGTCGGGCTGCCATCGAGCGAGTGAAATCGAAGCGGCGCACGAGCGCGTCCCCGACGCCCTAGCCCAAACGGCCGTGGGTCTCGAGTCCGATAACTCGGGCACTCCTGATTCGTGGGGGTCAAGAACAGCCCCCCCGGGCACCGATCATCAAGAACGAGCGTGCTCACTCGGCGCGCCACTCACTCTTGGATCGGAAACCGGGGCGCGCACGGATGCTGGCTCGACTACGTCAGTCCCTTATCGCGGTTGGAGACTGGGGCGATTTCACCGCCCGGTCTGCCTATTGGTTCCTGCCCAAGCGGTTTAGGGCTCGGCATGGCGGTATTCCGAGCGCGGCCACCTTCGCGCAAACGGACCGACTTGCTTTCGGGGCGATTCCCCTCGTCTCGATCGTGCTGTTCTTCGTCGGAATGATCCTCGCTCTGCAGCTTGCGACGATCCTCAAGCTTCTCGGGGTCATTGAGTATGTTCCCGATATTGTCGCGGTCGCGGTCGTGCGTGAGATGGCACCGCTGCTCACCGGCGTTGTGTTGTCGGGATACGCAGGGGCCGCCATCGCGGCTGAAATCGGCAGCATGAAGGTCTCGGATGAGCTCGAGGCGATGCGCTCGCTCGCCCTTTCGCCGGAACGCTTTCTCGTCGCACCTAGGTTGCTCGCCGCCGCGATCTCTGGGCCGCTCCTCACCATCTTTGCTTGCTATGTCGGCATGGCGGGTGGGTTGGTGGTGTCGTGGCTCCTACTGGGTATCTCTCCCGGCATGTATCTGCAGCGGACCTTGGACGCGCTCAATCTGGGCGCCGTCATCTTGGGAGCGACGAAAGGGTTGGCGTTCGCGCTCATCGTCACCGGAATCTCGTGCTACCGCGGGTTCAACGTCACCGGAGGCGCGGTCGGTGTTGGCAAAGCGACTACTACCGCAGTCGTGCAGTCCGTGGTCGCCGTCATCGCCGCGGACCTTTTCCTCACTGTCCTGTTCTTCCACGTCGAGTAAGCCATGCCCTACGAGCACGAGTTCATACGAGACCTGAATCGCGACGAGCCGCTCCTCGAGATCAAGGACCTACACGTCTCGTTCGGTGATCGACAGATTCTTCGCGGCGTCGACCTGAAGTTGATGCCAGCCGAAACGGTGGTCATTCTCGGCGGATCTGGGTGTGGCAAGTCAACCATGCTCAGTGCGCTGATCGGAGCGGTGACACCTCAATCGGGGGAAATTCGGCTCTTTGGTCGAAATGTCGACGATCTGAAAGAAGTGGAGTACGACGAGTATCGGACCAAGCTGGGAATACTCTTTCAGCATGGCGCCCTGTTCAACTCCATGTCCATCTTCGAGAACCTCGCGTTCGTCCTACGAGAGCACACGGTTCTCGACGAGGAGGAGATCGCCATCGTTGTCCGTATGAAGCTAGAGATGGTCGGCATGCGTCACGCAGAGAATCTCATGCCGTCGGAGATATCGGGAGGAATGCGAAAGCGGGCTGCACTGGCTCGCGCGCTCTGCCTCGATCCCATGATCATGCTCTACGACGAGCCTGGCGCTGGTCTGGATCCCGTCACGCTGGCCGGAGTCGACCGCTGTATCACGACGCTCGGCAAAGTGCTCAACATGGCCTCGCTCGTGGTCACGCATCGGATCAAGAGTGCGCTAACAATCGCGGATCGGATGATATTTCTTCACGATGGTCGGGTTCTCGCCGAGGGAACTCCGGTCGAAATCGCGGAGCACGAAGACCCCCGTATCCAACAGTTTCTCGAGGGACGCGCGGACGGACCACTCACCGAGCGAGGAGTCAATGACGACTACGTCGACGCCCTGCTCGGTCAAGGAGATAGAGCATGAAGCCGAACGATCACCGATTTCGAGTAGGACTGACATTGACCGCCTTCACCGTGCTCGCGTTCGGTCTGGTGTTCTCGCTCGATACGGCCGCCTCCTGGTGGTCCGATCAACGCACGTTCAAGGTGGTGTTCCCGTTCGTTCAGGGGCTGCGACCCAACGACCCTGTGCAGTTTCACGGTGTGCCGTGCGGGCGTGTTGTTCACATAGCCATTCGGTCTAACGGAGCTGTGGCGGACCCCCGAACGGCGTACGCCGAATCGCGGGCTGACGACGAATCTCAGCAGGGTTGTGCGGTCGAGCTGACGTTACAGGTGCCGGGACACATCTTCTCCCACCTGCGCACCGAGAGCGGCGCACGAATCGAGAAGACGCTTACCGGTGTCACGGTTGTCAATCTCGAACAGGGTCGCGGCGCGGCGCTCACCGAAGGCGCAGAGATCGTCGGAACTCCGGCGGTCACCATAGATGACGTTACCGGTGAGCTTCAGGTCGCCGCGGCGCACTTGACCGCGATCCTGGCCGAGTTCGAACCCATCGTGAGGACTCTCAACGAGGATGGCGTGATCACCTCCGCCGTTGCGAGCGTTGACGAGGCGGGACACGAAGCGGCGGCGCTGGCGCTATCCATTCGCGAACTGGTTCATGAGAACTCCGAGTCTATTCGCGAAGTTGCAACCGGCGCTGCGAATCTCATCGATAGCCTCGACTCCACGATCCCTGCGATCCGAGAGTTCGTCGGGTCGGCGCAGTCCGTCTCCACGGAAGCGAAGGCTCTCGCGGCCTCGCTTCGGCACTGGGTCCGGGATGCTCGCGGCTCCGTGGACGCCAGTCTGGAGAACATCGAACGAGCGTCGTCAAACTTGAAGTCGCTCTCCGGGGAGCTCGAACGTCGGCCGTGGCGTCTCCTGCACGCTCCGACTGAATTGGAGGCGAGGGAACTCGGCCTCTACGACAGTGTGTCCGCCTTTTCCGACGGAGCGCTCGAACTTCGCCGGTCGATCGACACGGTCCGACGCCTTCTCGAAAGTGACCTGGACGTCGAAACGGAAGCGGTGCTTCGCAAAGCGCTCGAAGGCCTCGAGCGGGACTCGCATGCGTACCGCGGCATGCAGCGGCAGTTCTGGCAGAAGCTACAGAAGCTGTACGAAGACTGAATCTACGGTCGGGTGTCCTACCCGCCGGCGGGCTTCGACGGCTTCGGATCTGGCTTTGCGTTGACCGAGCGAATCGCATCGAGAACGAGCTCTCGGTAGTCACGCTTCTTGCCTTCGACGATTCGTCGGGCGTTGCCTGATCGATCGAGCGCGACGATCGTTGGATACGCTCGGAACGGGTGAAGTCGCAGGCGAAACTCGGGCTTCTCGAGCACTAGCGGGAAGGTGAATCCGGTCAGCCGAGCGTAGGCGTCGAGAGAACTCTTCCGTCGAAACTCGTTCTTCCCCGGGCAGTTGGCGATTCCGATGATCTTGAGTTCCGGAAACTCCTGCATCATTCCTTGAAGGACAAAGCCTGCTTCGGTGCTCTCCGGGTTGTTCTCCTCGAGGAAGATCACCGCCACCGGCGCCCCGCGAAAGTCCTTCACGGAGATGTCCACGCCCGCTCGGGAATGTCCGACCAGATCGAAGCGGTACGGACGAAGAATGCCCTTCTGACGGTCCAATTCCTCACTGACGATCGCGTCTACTCCAGCTTTGAGTTTTGGCTGGTTGTCGAAGAGCGGGGTCAGCTCTCGATCCGCCGCTAGCTTATCCGGGGACGGGTGCCCGATCGCGACGGCCGTCCTCAAGCTAGCGACTGACTTCTCGGACTCCTCCGCCTGAGCGTAGCAAAGCGCAACGTAGTAGTGCGCCGTTGCGTTTCGAGGGTCGACCGCGATGAGTTGCTCGAACGAGTTCGTCGCCTTGTCGTAGTCCTTGCTGCGGTAGTGCATCGCGCCCTCGGTGAGGAGCTGAATCGGGCTGCCCTTGCTCCCTCCTCCGCTCAGCTGTGCCGAGGCAACGCTTGGGAATACGACAAGCAGACCCAGACACGGGAGGAGCCGGAGGGTCGATTGGGATCGAAGCCGAGCCATGGGAGGGAGTCCGTTTCCAACTCTTGAGCCGAGGCGTGGGGTCGTCCGGCGATAGTTCCGTGATTGTCTACCTTTGACACATGCAAATTCGCTATCGGGACGCCTCAACAGTTTACAGCATCGGCGAGAGCGGGAACTACTCGATCAAGGGCGAGCACCTCATTGAAGCCCAAGGTATTACTGATCAATTCCTTACGACTTTGGACCGAAACTCCGAATCATTTGTGCCGTTCGGAAGATGCTGCCATTCACCCCGGGAAAACGCCGGGTATACTATGTGCCGCATCGGGGGTAAGGCAGACGGCGATTTGCGCTGATCCGTCGGGTGATTCGAGTACGCGAAACACCCTGGCTGAGCACTTACTTTCGATCTCTCGTTGGGTATCTCTCGTCCGAGGATGTTCGTGAAAGATCAGTTCTGCGATCTCAAGTCGCAGCGATCGTAAGCGGGTCTCTATCTGCCCGAAAACGCTGGCGACCGGGATGCCAAAGCATCCCCTCGAGGCGTGACTCGACTGAAATCGGATTGACGAGAATGTTGGGAAGCGGCCGACGAGCCGCGTTCGAAATTACGAACTCCATCCCGAGAGTTCGCACGAATGGACTTCGATGACTCGACTGATCTTGCTCACAGCCGCAGTTCTGTTCCTCGGGACGCCTGCGTCGGCCCAGACCCTTCAGGGTCATTGGAAGCTCGATGACGCCAGTGGCACTACCGCGGTAGATTCGGCTGGTACCCAGTCCGGCACGTTGCTCGGTGGTCCAACGTGGACTCAAGGTCAACTGTCCGGTGCCGTCGATTTCGACGGTTTGAACGATCGAATCGAAGTGGCATCGGGCCCCTTCGGATTCTCGTCGTGGGGTGGGATATCTGTCGGCGGTTGGATCAAGCACGACATCGGAGCGGAGGGGCTGACGAACGACATCGTCGGTCAATGGAACTACCCATCGTCGCCCGCGTTCGTACTGACCCACCACAACAACAACCAATACTTCTTTGAGATATCCGGCGTCGGCAGCGTAACCGGAGGCACCGTCTCTGCCAACTGGACGCACGTGCTGGCGACCTACGACGGCTCCGAAATGGCGCTCTACGTCAACGGAGTCAACGTAGCCACGACGACGGGGCTCTCCGGCTCGATTCCGAGTTCGACCGCCGATGTCGTCATCGGCAGCCAGGACGACGGCTCCAAGTACTTCCTGGGCCGCATCGACGACGTTCGAATCTACGAAGGCGCATTGAACACCACGGCAGTTCAAGACCTGTACGACAGCGCGTTTGATACGACCGCGCCATCGGTGCCGCAGAACGTGGCGACGACCGCGGCAGGGTTCACCTCGATCTCATTGGCGTGGGATACCGCCACGGACGCCGAGTCCGGTGTCGACCACTACGATGTCTTTCGCGGCGGTTCGCTAGTCGGGCAAGCGAGCGGAACGACCTACACGGACGGTGGGCTCTCCCCCGCCACGGCGTACACGTACACCGTCGAGGCGGTCAACGGGCAGGGACTCAGTTCTGCTGCGTCGGCACCGCACGTTTCGTCGACGACCTCCGATACGGTGGCGCCGTCCATACTGTCGACGAGCGGCGACGAGTTTAGTGTCGAGATCTTCTTCGATGAGGCGGTCACCGCCGTCAGCGCCGAAGCGGTCGGCAACTACTCGATCCCTTCGATCACCGTGAACAGTGCCTCATTGGCGGCGGACAATCGGACCGTGACGTTGGACACTTCCGCTCATTTGGAAGGTCCCAGCTACACCGTCACCGTCAACGGCGTCGAAGACTTCTATGGGAATACGACTTCTGGACTTCAGGACTCTTACACTCCCGTCTTCAACGACGCTTCGCTGGTCGGCCACTGGAAACTCGACGAGACCGTCGGTGTGACGGCGATCGATTCGACTCCGAGCATGAACGACGGAGTGCTCGTCAACGGCGCAACCTGGGAAGATGGTATCCACGGCGGAGCGGTCCGGCTCGACGGAGCCAACGACGCGGTGCTTATCGATCCTACTTCGTTATCGATGGACACCTGGTCGGCCTTCTCCGTCTTCGCTTGGGTCAAGAGTGACGTCGGTCCGACCGGATCGACCGACGACATCGCGAGCGTTTGGAACTATCCTGGTGGGCCGTCTTGGCTCCTGACCCACCACCGAAACAACCAGTACTTCTTCGAAATCTCAGGCAAGGGATCGGTGACTGGCGGAACCGTGTCCACGAACTGGACCCACATCTCGGGTACGTATGACGGCAGCACCATGCGCCTCTACGTCAACGGAGCCGAAGTCGACTCGCTCACCGGCTTGTCGGGGTCACTACCACTGTCGTTTGCCGACCTCGTCATCGGTGGTCAGGACGATGGGACCAACGGCTTCGACGGACTCATCGACGACGTGCGTGTGTACGATCGAGCGCTGACTTCCGGCGAGGTGTTTGGTGTCTATGGCGACACGGTCGGCGTGATCGCCTCCGCCGATCCGGCCGTGGGCGGTTCACCGCTAGTCGTGCAGTTCACCGCTCAAGACCCGGGCAGCAACATTACGTCGTACGCCTGGGACTTCGGCGACGGCGGCACCTCGTCGACGCAGAGTCCGCAGTACACTTACGTCGACGACGGCGTCTACGTGGCTACGGTGGTCGCCACGCACGCCAGCGGCAACAGCTCGAGTGACACGATCGACATCACCGTCTCGGGATCGGCCCCGGTCATCGACTTTTGGTACGGACAGGACCAAGAGTTCGGCGGTCACGGCCTCGCTCAGTTCTTCGTCAACATCCTCGGGAACGCTAGCTCGACGGTGGGACTGTCGACGTTGACCTATTCGTTGAACGGTGCGGCGAGCGTTCCGTTGACGATCGGCCCCGATCTCCGACGACTGGGCAACGACGGTGACTTCAACGCCGACTTGCTGATCTCCAATCTCATCAACGGAGCCAACCAGCTCGTGGTAACGGCGACCGACAACATTGGATCGTCGACGAGCGAGACGCTCGATTTCACCTACGATCCGACCAACGTGTGGGAACTGCCCTACTCGATCGACTGGGCCGACACGACGTTGATCTATGACAAAGTGCAAATCGTCGATGGGTTGTGGTCGTCGAGTGCGGCCGGACTTCGAATTCTCGAACCCGAGTACGATCGGGTGGTTGCGATCGGCGACATCCTGTGGACCGACTACGAGATCACGGTTCCGATTACGATCCACGATTACACTCCCGGCCAACTCAACGCGACTAGCGTCAGCGCTGGCTTCGGGATGACGTTCCGCTGGACCGGGCACACCGACGACCCAGTCTTTTGCCCGCAGCCGATGTGTGGTTGGCTACCGAGCGGCGCCGGTGCTTGGTACGACATTGGGGACGATGGTCCGCTCTATCTCGACAACAACCAAGATTCGTCGATCGTCATGGACATCGGTGACACGTTTATCTGGAAGCTGCGCGTCGAGACGATTACGGGAGTTGGTCCGCTGTACTCGCTCAAGGTTTGGGAGCAGGGAACGACGGAGCCGGCGAGCTGGACTCTGCAGAAGCAGCGGACACAAGCCGATGACCCCAACGGATCGATCGTCCTGAACTTGCACCACGTCGACGCGACGATTGGCAATATCTCGATCGTCGCGACTGACGGTCCGGACGTCGATCCCCCCACGATCACCAACGTTTCCGCGCCGAACGACAGCACCGTGGTCGTTCAGTTCTCGGAAGATGTCAACCTTGCCACGGCCGAGACGTTGAGCAACTACGTGATCGATCAGGGCGTTGTCGTGACGGGGGCCGTGCTCGAATCCAACGAATCGACCGTCACGCTGACCACCTCTGCGCACTCGAGCGGCGCGACCTACACCATGGACGTGATCAACATCGAAGACTTGGCCGGCAACGTCATGGCGCAGGCGTTCCCGCAGTACACGTACACGGCGGTCGCTCCGGTGGCGGACTACCTGCTGAACGAGACGACCGGCTTGGTGGCTGGAGACGCGACTGGGAATGGCCACGACGGCAGCCTAGTCGGCGGAACCACGTGGCTCACGGACGGTACCCGTGGCGGCGTCGCCAGTTTCGACGGGGTCAACGACCGCATCAACATTCCCTCGGCGCCGCTCGGCATGCAGACGTGGAATGAGCTAACGGTTTCGGCGTGGGTTCGCAACGACATCGGCGCGGGCGCAGGTACGGACGATATCCTCAGCTGGTGGGCGTGGACCGGATATCCCTGCACGGACTGCTCGTTCCTCCTGACCCACCATGCGAACAATCAGTACCGTTTCGAGTTGAACGGTAGTTTTGTTCTCGGCGGTACCGTTGGAACCGGGTGGACTCACGTCACTGCGACTTACGACGGCAGCGAATTGATCTTGTACGTCGATGGACTCGAAGTCGACTCGACTCCGTACAGCGGAGGCATACCGTTCTCGAGCGCGGATCTTGTGATTGGCGCCCAAGCGGATGGCACGAACTACTTCGACGGCAGCATCGACGACGTCATCGTCTTCGACGAGGCGTTGTCGCCGGAGCAGGTGCTCGACGTTTACAATCAGTAGTCAAGCATTCGTCGCGAGCTTCGTCTCCAAGCGTGACTTCAGGAATCGCCCCGTGTGGCTCTCGCCGCACTGGGCGATTTCTTCTGGAGTTCCGGTCGCTACGATTGCCCCGCCTCTGTCACCGCCCTCTGGCCCTAGATCGATGACGTAGTCAGCGGACTTGATCACTTCGAGATTGTGCTCGATGACGACGATCGAATCTCCGCGGTCGACGAGCCGCTGCAAGACGCGAATGAGCTTGTCGACGTCGGAGAAGTGGAGGCCTGTGGTCGGCTCGTCCAAGATGTAGAGAGTCTTGCCGCGCGCTGGTTTGCCCAGTTCGGCCGCTAGTTTGATGCGCTGGGCTTCGCCTCCCGACAGCGTGGTCGCGGCTTGGCCCAGTGATACGTAGCCCAGCCCGACATCTGTCAGGACTTGCAGCATGTTGGAGATGCGAGGGTGATTCTCGAAGAACTCCGCGGCGTGGCCGATCTCCATGTCGAGAACGTCCGAGATGTTCAAACCGCGATAGCGGATCTGCAAAGTCTCTCGTTCGTACCGTCGACCGTGACACACTTCGCACGACACCCAAACGTCGGACAAGAAGTGCATCTCGACGAGAATGCTCCCCTTTCCCTCGCAGTGCTCGCACCTACCGCCCTTGACGTTGAACGAGAAGCGACCCTTCGTGTACCCCCGGGCGCGTGCCTCGGGCACCTTGGTAAATACGTCGCGGACGGCGTCGAATACTTTCGTGTAGGTGGCTGGGTTCGAACTCGGGGTGCGGCCGATGGGTGACTGAGTGATGACCCCCAGCGCGTCCAGGGCGTCGAGACCCTTCACCTCTCGATGCGTCCCGGCCCGACGGCGAGCGTCGTTGAAGTGACGCGCGGATACTTTGGCGAGGATCTCCATGACCAACGACGACTTGCCCGAACCCGAGACGCCAGTCACGGCGGTCAACGTTCCCGTGGGGATCGAGACGTCGAGATTCTGAAGATTGTTCGCCGACGCTCCTAGGATTGAGATGCAGCCACCGTCACCCGTTCGTCGCTGGGAAGGAACCGGGATCTCTTCTTTCCCGCTCAGGTAGCGACCGGTGAGCGAGCGCGGGTTACGACGGATCTTGTTCGGGGTTCCCTCCGCCACGACCTCGCCGCCGTGCTGACCCGCGCCCGGGCCTAGATCGATGACGTGGTCCGCCA
>JAJFFE010000116.1 GCA_021776775.1 Planctomycetota bacterium
CGGTGAGTGGTGGAGTTCGGCGGAAGATTGCTGTTCGGAATTCGCAGGCGAATTGGTGGATTCGTTGAGGATTACGAATGGGGAGATTCCGTCGAAGACCGCCGCTCACGGTGCCTCTGACTTTTCGGCCGGGCCTCTAGCTGCGGCTACTCCTTGGGGTCGTTCGCCCACGCTTCCACGTCGGGGTCGAGGTAGAGATTCTCGAGGTTCTCGCTCGCCCAGCGCTGGTCCATGTCAGCAAGGCGACGGAGCATTCGAACGATGAGGACTTGAGCCGCAACCACGTCGGTCCACATGGTGTTCGTCAAGCAGCGCCACCGTTCGGGGTTTTCGATCCGACGTGCCGCGAAGCCGTCGCGGCACGGTTCGCATATGAACGCGCAACGGTCGGGGTCCGGCTCGTCGGACAGCGGCGACACTTCGTACGCGGCCAGCGGAACGCCGGACGTCGTGCACAGTTCACACGCCGACCCCGATCGCCGAGAGAGTCCACGGCCGAGTCGATTCAACTCGTCGAGTCGAGCGCGATGCGCGTCGAGTCCCTTTGCCATGTCGTTCGTCACTCGTCTTTCAACAACGCGGTCTCGTCTTGGATCGACTCCAGCGCTTTCTGGGCACGTGCGACACTGTCGAGCAACTGGCGCACGTGCGGGTCCCCGCGGAGGACCTCGGTCTCTCCCTTCTCCAGCATTCGCAGCGCCAGGTGCTTGCCGAGATCTTGATGGCGACGACGCAGTTCGGATTCCGCCTCCATGCGTTCCATTTCGAGCTTGCCACGCTTGGTCAAGCGGCCGACCTTCTCGCCGGCGTCGCGCAACCCCTTCTTCAGCTTGTCACCCCACATACTGTCGCTCCTAACTCGACCATCGTAACCGACGACTTCGGGCGGAAGAAGCTGGTCCGACCCAGAACGAGAGGCGCGGTTTGGCGCGTCGCAGTATGCCTTGCGCCCGCTGCCGCAATTCGCTTTGCTCTCGCGCATGCGCATCGCCACATGGAACATCAACGGCCTTCGGTCTCGGCTCGACTTCGTCCGTCACTGGCTTCGTGACCGAAAACCTGACGTGGTTGGCTTCCAAGAGTTGAAGGCCACGGAAGATCAGTTTCCGTTCGACGAATTCGAAGCGGAAGGATACCACGCCGCGATCCACCCCCAAAAAGCGTGGAACGGGGTGGCTATCCTGAGCAAGAACCCCGTCGAGGTCACTCAGCTGGGACTGCCCGACGAGGACGAACCCGGGGCGCGATTGATCGCGGCGCGCTGCCCAAACGGCGACGGACCCGGGCTGCACTTCATCACCATCTACGTCCCCAACGGCAAGACGGTGGAACACGACGACTTCCCCATGAAGCTGCGCTGGCTCGGATCTCTTCGCCGCTACTTGGACTCCGCGCACGACCCGAGCGAACCCACGGTCCTCTGCGGCGACTTCAACCTCTGCCCGGAGCCGGTGGATTCCTTCAAGGAGGATCCGACCCGGATCTTCCACACCCCGGAAGAACGGCAACGGTACCGCTCGCTCGAACAGTGGGGCTTGCGGGACCTCTTCCGCGCGCAACACCCGGAGACCCAAGCGTTCAGTTGGTGGGACTATCGCGGCGGCGCGTTCCATCGCAAACTCGGACTCCGGATAGACTTCTTGCTGGGCACACCGTCGGTGATCGAACGTCTCGAATCGGTCGAGATCGATCGCGAGTACCGCAAGAAGAAGGACGGCCTGACGCCTAGCGACCACGCACCGGTCATCGCCGACCTACGCTGACGCGATCGACGACCGCCGCTGGTCGCGATCAAATCGCCGCCCCGGTGACCCAGCGGACCCGCACGTAAGTCGTGTCCCCGAACCCATGAAGACCCGATGCTTGCACTCGGCCCGGTCGATCGGGAGAATTGCTGGCTGGGCCGAGACTCCGTACCACATTCAGATCTCACGAGCTGCGCTGAAACGCCCGGCGTCAGATTCGCGAAGCAGCTCCATCAGACTAGAGCTGCCAGGAAAGAGAGCGCACCATGCCCCGCTGGGTTGTCTCCGTCGGTATCGCCATCTGCGTGGCGACTGCCGCTCCCGGTTTGAACGCACAAGCACCGTTCACCGAAGAGGGCGCCGCACGCGGACTCGCTCTGTTCATGTACGGCGGAGGCGAGGGGTGGGGCCGCGGAATGGCGCTCAACGATCTCGATGGCGACGGCGACCTCGACGTCGCCATGA
The DNA here is from genome assembly GCA_021776775.1 of Planctomycetota bacterium. GTDB lineage: Bacteria > Planctomycetota > UBA8108 > UBA1146 > JAJFFE01 > JAJFFE01. The sequence continues at coordinate 2,211 of JAJFFE010000116.1, forward strand.
CCGGATCGATCACCGGAGCCATGTCGCTGTGGGAGAACTCTGGCGCGGGCAACTTCTCTCCGCGCGACGCGACCGGCATCCCCTCCGCTGCGCTCTACAACGGAATCACCGCTGCCGACTACGATGCCGACGGCGATCTGGACTTGTATCTCGCCAACTACAACGGCCCCAACGTCCTGGTACGTAATGACGGAAACTTCAACTTCACGGACGTCACGGCGACCGCCATGGTCGGTGATGCCGGGCACACGGCTGGCTGCGCCTGGGGTGACTACGACGGTGACGGCTGGATCGATCTGCTCGTCACGAATCACTCGCCCCAAGGGACAGAGAACAACCGCCTCATGCGCAATCTCGGTGACGGGACGTTCGACGACGTCACCGACGAGCTCCTCCTGCAAGAGTACGGACCGAGCTTCCAGGCGCTGTTTTTCGACTACGATCGTGACGGTGATTCCGATCTGTACGTGACCAACGACAAGGGACCGACGCTCGGCTACGAGTGTCGGCTCTGGCGCAACGACGATGGCGTCCTGACCGATGTTTCCGCGTCGTCGGGCGCCGGAATATTCGCCATGGCAATGGGGCTCGGCGTCGGTGACCCCAATCGCGACGGCTACCTGGATCTCTACGTCACCAACACCCCGCTCGGCGATGACAATATTCTGCTCGTGAACCAAGGTGACGGCACGTTCACAGACGAAAGCTCCAGCTACGGAATTGGCGCGTGTGCGTCCGGTTGGGGTGTCGAGCTCCTGGACTTCGACAACGACGGCTACGAAGACATCTTCGTGCTCGACGGCGGCATCCCCAACTCGCTGTACCACGGGGGCCCGACGCTGCCGTACCCCAACATTGCGCAGACGCTCGGACTAGCGCTCATTGCGCCGAGCTACTCGGTTTCCGCAGGGGACGTCGACTTGGACGGCGATCTCGACCTCGTCGTCTCGAGCAGCAACTGGCCGCTCGAGTTGTACATCAACCACGAAGGTGAGACTCGCAACTGGATCGATATCTCGCTCGACTCTGCGACACCGAACACGCGCGCCATCGGGGCAATCGTCGACATCGTCGCCGGCGGCGTGACGCAAACCCAAGCCGTCTACGGTACCGGTAGCTACAAGAACTCGATTCCATATTCGTTGCACTTCGGCCTCGACACTGCCACGACCGTCGACTCGATCACGGTACTGTGGCCAGGCGGAGGCGTAAGTGAACACGGCCCATTCGACGCGAACCAACGCATCACGCTCGACGACTCGACTGCGATCGTTCCGCAACCGGTCTTCATCCGTGGCGACGTCAATTCCGATGGGTCGTTCGACATCGCCGATTCGGTACTGACTTTGTCGCACCTCTTCCTCGCCGAACCGATCGACTGCCTGCGCTCCGCGGACTCCAACTCCGATCAATCGCTGGATGTTGCCGACGCCGTCTACTCCTTGAGTGCCTTGTTCGGTCTCGGTTCCGCGATCGACGGTCCACACCCCGCTTGTGGTGAAGCGGCATCCGCGCTGTCCTGCGTCTCGAGTCCCAACTGCCCGTAGGGGCCGGGCCTCTAGCCCGGACTATTCATCAGGCGGAGTCGTTTCGCGCCCGAAAGGGCGCGGATCGCACCGAGCGTAGACAGCGAAGGACAATCGAGGGATGATCAACGGAACACAGGCTGCGATTTCCGTGAAGATCCAGGCACGACGCCGCTGTCGACCTAGTGGTCTTCAAGAAGGAGTAACGCAGAGATTCGCGGGAAGCGCAGCCTGCGCGGCTTCGCCTGATGAATAGTCCGGGCTAGGAGACTTCACCCATGCAACGATTGCTCGCTCTGACCATCGCCTCGATCGCGCTGATCGTGACTTCGCAAAGTGAAGCTCAGGCGCCCTTCACCGAAGAAGCTGCGTCTCGCGGGATTTCGTTTTTCCTGTACACCGGCACGCTCGGCGCTGGACGCGGCATGGCGCTGAACGACTTCGACAACGACGGCGATCTCGACTTCGTCATGACTGGGCACGTCGCAGGCGACATCACCGTGTACGAAAACACCGGCCTTGGCACCTTCATCGAACGACCTGGACTCGGGCTTCCACCCGGCGCCACGCTCAACGGATTGTCGACAGCCGACTACGACGCCGACGGCGATCTAGACCTCTACATTTCGAACTACACCGGTGCCAACATCCTAGCCCGAAACGACGGCAACCTGGCGTTCTCCAACGTCACGACGCAGGCGCAAGTTGGCGACACCGGCCACAGCACCGGAACAACATGGGGCGACTACGACGGCGACGGCTGGCTCGACCTATACGTTGCCAACTACGACGTGCTACTCGTCGAGACGAATCATTTGTATCGCAATAACGGCGACGGAACGTTCGAAGACGTGACCGCGACGCTCGGCTTGTTCGACAGTAGCCCCACTCTTCAACCGGTATTCTTCGACTACGACCGGGACGGTGACGTCGACCTGTACGTCGGCAACGACAAAGGCGCGAGTCTAGACTTTCAGTCGAAGCTATGGCGCAACGACGGCGGCGTCTTCAGCGACGTGTCGAACTCGTCCGGAGCCGGGGTCATCGCAGATTCGATGGGCGTCGGTCACGGCGACCCGAATCGCGACGGCTACCTAGACCTCTGCATTACCAACACGCCCCCCGGAGGCGACAACCTCCTGCTGATCAACCAACAGGACGGCACGTTCGCCGATGCCAGCGCGAGCTACGGCATTCAATACTGTTTGGTCGGCTGGGCGGCCGAGTTCTTCGACTTCGACAACGACAGCTTTGAAGACTTGTTGGTCTTGGACGGTTCCAGCGGAATCCCGACTCAGCTCTTTCGCGGCAGCGTGACCACACCTTGGCTGGAAATCGGCAGCACCGTCGGCTTGGTCACCTATCAGTCGTCCTACTGCGCGACGCCGGGAGACATCGACGGGGACGGCGACCTCGACGTCTTCATGTCGAGCACAGGTTGGCCCTTGGAGCTGCAGATCAACAACGAAGGTCAGAACCGGAACTCGATTCAAGTACGACTAGATTCCTCAACGTTCAACCGCCGCGCGGTCGGCGCAATCGTCGAGATCGAAGCCGGCGGTATCACACAAACGCGGGGAATGTACGCGTGCGGCAGCTACAAGAACTCGCTGCCCTACGCGCTACACTTCGGCCTCGACGCGGTAACCGAAGTCGACTCGATCACCGTTCACTGGCCGGGCGGCGCCGTCAGCGAACACGGGCCGTTCGCGGCAAACCAAACGGTGGTACTCGACGACTCGAGCGCCGTGATTCCGGAGCCGGTTTACATACGTGGCGACGCCAACTCGGACGGAAGCTACGACATCGCGGACGCGGTGCTCACCCTGTCGCACTTGTTTTTGGCTGAACCGGTGGTCTGCCACCGCGCCCTCGACGCCAATGAAGATGAAGCGCTCGACGTCGCCGACGCTGTCTACTCGCTCGGCGCACTGTTCGGTCTCGGAGCCCCGGTCGGAAGCCCTCACCCTGCGTGCGGCAGCGCGCCGAGCGCTCTCCCGTGCACGGCGTTCCCTGGCTGCCCGTAACTGTCTCAATCCTCTCCCACCGCCGCGTCGTACGCTCTGCGCGCTTCTCCGAGACGGAACTCATTGCCCATCACGCGGTAGGTTCCGTCACCTAAGAGTTCCTGTCCGATCCGACGAAGAAAACCCAGAGTCGCCAGCATCGCTCCTGACCCTATGCTCACCCGGCGAATGCCAAGCTCTTCCAACTCTGCCACCGGTGGCACCTGAGGACTGGCGATCGCTGGGTTGGCGACGACGTTGATCGGCGCATCGATTTCTTGCACGAGACGGGTGAGACCGCTTCGTTCAATCCCCCCCGGTACGAACACGCAATCCGCTCCGGCCGCCACGTAACGCACGCCGCGGCGGATCGCTTCGTCGATGGGCGAACGCGGAGCATTCGCGCGCGTGAGCAGCACATCGGTTTTGGCGTTGATGGTCAACGGGTACTCGAACCGGTTGGCGCGTTCACGAATCGCCTGGAGACGCTCGACCAGGATCGACGGATCGACGAGCGGTCCACCTGGCCCACCGACGCTATCTTCGATGTTCACGCCGACCGCGCCGAGCCCGATGATCTCCTCCACGCGATCGGCGATCCGTTGCGGATCGTCGGCGTAGCCGTGTTCGATGTCTGCGGTCACTGGGATTTCGACCGCGGCGACGATCGCCGCGATGGCATCACGCATGATCTCCCACGTCATCGACTCGCCCTCGCGCATGCCGCGAGACGCTGAAATGCCGAGGCTCGTCGTGCCGATCGCCTCGGCGCCGAGTGAAGCAAAGATACGCGCACTGGCGACATCCCAGGCGTTGGGAAGCACGAGGATCCCGCTGCCACCGCTGTGGCGAGCACGGAATCGGGTCGCCTTGTCGAGAGGGGTAGGGCTCAACGCTCCTCCAGGTCGGTCGAGAGTGAAACGGACGGGTAGTGAAACTGAGTTGAGAGTACGACGATGGCGAGACTAGGGGGAGGGAGGAAGTGAGACGGGCAGCGAGCCCCGAGCGGGGAACGCATTGGATGCGACTCCGTCGTGCTTTCCGAGTCGGAGCGGGCGCAGAGTCATACCGAGGGCGTCCACCCGCGAGGACGCGCGCACCCGAACCCAGGCTCCCCGTCCTCTAGACGCGGAAGCCCCTCTGAGCTAAAGTCTCCGTTTCGAAATTTCGCGCGACCGCGCGAACCGCCCGGGACGCCGATCCCCGCGAGAATCTTCTCGGGGCCGCGATCTCCCGGCGAGCTTAACCTCCTGAGATCAAACGACTTTCAGTGGTCGTGAGACCGTCGAGCGGCCCGTCACTGGCGTTGGCCGCCGAGCCTGGGCGCGTCCCCGTTCGAGTGTATGCTCGGGGCGCACTCACCGCATTTCGATCGACGATCCGATCCCCCATCGGGATCGTGGAAACCTATTGGCTGGCCGAGTGCCGAGCCGCGGAATCGAGGACACAACCGTGCACACGATTCAACCTGCACGAATGAAGCCCGGAGTCACTCTCGACGCCGAAAGCGCGTCCGACTCGACGAGCCAGAACGAAGCCGGCCGCAAGATTCGCGGCAAGGCGTTGATCTTCTGGGACCCCAAGACTCCCGGCAAGAAACTCGACGCGATCGACACCGATCAAATCACTCCGGCCAAAGACTGTGTCTCCGAAAGCCTCGACGCGCTCGACGAGAAGTGGAAGGTCGGATCCTTCCGCTACCTCATGCCGGACTTCCGCAAACGGGTGCACTCGGGTCAGACCTTCGTGATCGCTGGCGAGCGATTCGCCATCGGTTCTTCGCGTGAGATGAGCCCGGCCGGCCTCAAGGCTGTCGCCGAAGAGGTTGGCCTGGAGATGGTCATCCTCTGCTCGCACAACATGGGCGACATCTTCCGTCGCAACGCGTTCAACCTCGGCCTGCACGTAGCGCAATGTCCAGAGGCGTCGGAAGACGCGGCCGAGGGCGACGAGTTCGAGTTCGACACCGACACTCGACAGATCCACAACGTCACGCAAGGCAAGACGTACGACGCCTTGCCGCTGACGGACAAAGAAGACGAGATCCGCAAGTCAGGCGGCATCTTCGCGGTCGGCCGTCGTGAGTTTCATGAAGCGACCCGTCGAACGCCGTCGATCGAATGGGCCGACGACGCCACTTTACGCACCATGACCACGACCGAGCAGATCATCTGGGCGCACCGTTTCGACAAAGACGCCAAGGTCGCGCCGGGCGAAACCCTTCGCGTATTCGCCGACTTGCTTCCCTCCTCGGACGGGACCGCACCGTTTGCGATCCACACGTTCAACCAGATCACCGGCGGCAACAAGATCTTCCCGCGACAAGCAGCGGTCGCCAATGATCACTTCGTGTTCACCGGACTGAAGTCGGACGACCTACAGACGCAAATCGGCCGAGAGTTCGCAAAAGCGCAGTCGCTGGAGAAGCCGTACTACGCGAACCCCGGCGACGGCATCTTCCACTTCTACTTCCCGGAGCAGGGACTCATCATGCCCGGTCAGTTCGTCCCGGGCGCTGACTCCCACAGCCGTGCGTACGGCGCATACGGTGCAGTAGGAATCGGTGTCGGATCGACCACGCTCGGCTTCGGTTGGTCCAACGGCTACATCTACTTCACCATGGCCAAGCCGCGACGCGTGACGTTCGGTGGCGAGTTGCAGCCGTGGGTCACGGGCAAAGACATCGTGCTCGAACTGCTAAGACACTGGGGTGCTGCGCAATCGCAAGGCATGTCGATCGAGTTCGTCGATGCCGAGCGTCAACTCCCGATGGCGTACCGCAACACGATCTGCAACATGATGGCAGAGGCGGAGTCACAGAACGGGATCTTTGCGCCGGACGACACCACGTACGAGTGGTACGAGAAGAAGGGCATGGCCGATCTTCCGTACCCGCGAATCGCTCCCGGGGCGGACGCGAAGTACGCGATCGATGAGACGCTCGACCTCGGCACTATCGTGCCGATGATCGCCAAGCCGTTCAGCCCCGGTAACGCGTTCCCCGCCACCGAAGTCGCCAAGGAGAAGCTCGAATTCGACAAGGCGTTCATCGGCTCGTGCACCAACGGGAGCTACGAAGACTTGCTGTCGGCGGCCCTCGTCATCAAAGCGGCACGAGCCGCGGGCTATACCGAAGCAAAACGAGAGTTCGTGATCTTCCCGGGCTCGGGCGGAGTGAAGGCGCAGATTCAGCAGCCGGACGCGCGACTCGATGGAGAGTCGATCGCCGACGTCTTGACCTCGATCGGCGGCAGTATTCGTGACTCGTGGTGCGGACCGTGCTTCGGTCAGGGCCCGGATGCACTAGAAGCCGGGCAACGCGCGATCACGACCTTCAACCGTAACTGGCAAAACCGAATGGGCCTCGGCGGCGAGGGTTACCTCGCAAGCCCGGCTGTGGTCGCCGCGTCCGCGCTGATTGGGTACATGGCCCCGCCGAGTGAACTCGAACTCGAGTGGGACGCGGAAACGTACGCGATCTAGTTGTCCTGTATCGTAAGTTCGCCCGAACTTGTGATACGGGGCACTAGCCCGGCGACGGTTTCACTTCCAAGGAAGCTTGGCGCGGCCGCGGTAGTCGTCGTTCAATGACTCGACGATGTCGGTCACGACGTCGCGCGCCTCGAGAGGCTCTACCTCTTCGAGTTCGCACCCTTCGCTCTCCAACCACGCTTTCCACGTGCGAAGCTTCGTGCGGGGGATCCCGTCGTTACCGGTAGCGCTCTCACCGTGGACAAGCAGTAGGTGCTCCAAGAGAGCGGCCGGGGCGCCCGAAGCGAGGACAGTACCTTCGGCGTCGACGCGTGCGAGCAGTCGTCGAGACTCAGCATCGAGACGATCCGTCTGCCATGTCGCTCGCTCGCGACCGATAGCGTAGATCTCGGGCCACAACCGTCGATGCGCAAAGGTCTCCTTGCCCGATATCAGCTTGGTCGACAGTATGTCGGGGTGTTCGCTGAGCCGCTTGAGCACGGCGTAGATCTCCGGACCCTTGGGGTGGCCCCACCAGGAACCTCGAATCGGACCGCCTGCCACGATCGCAACGACGCTGGGCAGACGGACGTCGTTGTTGACGAGTAATCCCTCACGGTCAAGGGTCGCCAACAGCTCATCCAAAGTTTCCACGGGCACAAGTATCTCCTTCGTCGCAGCGTCTCACGCGCTATCGGTTCAACCGAGTAACGCGCGGTATGCCGATTGGACCTCGGAGTCGAAACAGACGAACGAAACCGCCATGCCCGGGTACGCGTCCAAGAACGCGCCGACCTCCCGCACCGCAATCCGTGCCGCCGCGTCGATCGGATAACCGTATGCACCACAGCTGATCGCCGGGAAAGCGATCGACGAACAGTGGTGCTGCACAGCAATCTCGAGCGACCGACGATAGCAGCTCGCCAGTAACTCTGGCTCATCATGACCCCCGCCCCGCCAAATCGGACCCACGGCGTGGATCACATGACGCGCTGGTAGCCGGAAGCCGGAAGTGATGACGCCGTCTCCGGTCGCGCAACCCCCGATCTCTCGACACGCCGCAAGAAGCTCGGGCCCGGCCGCAGAGTGAATAGCCCCATCGACTCCACCTCCACCGAGCAAGCCCGAATTCGCAGCGTTCACAATGACATCGACCTCCAAGGTTGTGATGTCTCCTCGAAGGACCGTTCCCGTACTCATTGTTCGCCTCTAAAAACAGCGACAGTCTTACAACCCGATCCGATGCGTCCCGATCGAGCCAAGGAAGATGCTCCCTGAAAAAAACCAACGGTGTTTCGGCAGAAGGGTAGCCTCGGTGTGCGCTGGAAGAAAGCACAACCGATGATTCTCCCACCGTACAGCTACATCCAACGTCGGAACGTCCAGTATTGATGCAAAGAAAAACCGGCGCCTCGTGCACAGAGCACGGGACGCCGGTTGGTGTTTCGTGAAACCGATAGTTCATTCGAACCGGATGTTGACCGTTTCGATTTCGTCGGGATCGAGTTGAACCACAACCACTTTGGTGGCGGGTTCGTTGCCACCCTCGGTCGCGGCAGCGGACCAATCGTTCGCAGACAAACGGTACGAACCGCTCGCAAGGCCGAGCTGCTCGAACCGACCTTGGTCGTCGAGCCCGATCATTGTCGGTTTTCCGGTCGATTCTCCGTCGGCGTTCAACCCTTCGATGAACAGCCCACCTGACACGAGCGGCTCTCCCGCGGCGTTCTGCACTCGGCCTTTCACACCGCCACCTCGCTCGAGTAGCACAGGCTCGAGGCGACGAGTCTGAGCGCGAAGTACGCGAACCTTCTCTACCGTCCGGTCGATGAACTTGGAGTCGTGGTACTCGAGGTCGACTTCACCGGCCGGCAAGCCACTCAAGACGTAGTATCCGTTCGCGTCGGTCATGGCCGTCGGCGCGCGTCGGCCAGGACTAAAACTCGTCATGACCCCTCCCTCGCCACCTTCACCGGCGAACGAAACCGCGACCAAATTTTGCGAGTCGCCATCCTCGACAACCTGACGAACACGGGCACCTTCGATCGGCTTGCCGTCGTGGTCACGAACATAACCGTCGACTGCGCCACCGATATCCATCGGGATCTGAACGTCGATGCTAGAGTCCGGAGCGATCGTGACATCTGAACGATAGCGGACGAAGCCGTCGGCTTTCACGGTCAGCGTGTACTCACCCGGATCCAGGTCTTTCATCGTGAAGCGACCGTCGGGGTCTTTGAACTTCGCCCCTTCACCCATGCTCGAAAGATCGAACCCGATCGCTCCGGCTCCTTCGGCCGACTTCGACATCTTGACCGAGAAGTCCGTGATCGGTCCGTTGGTCGCAACGTCGAACACCCGTCCCGTGATGCCGCCTCGCGACAGCAGTGTGACCACGACCAACTGATCGCCAGCCTCGACGCCGGCCAATGTCGTAGGTGCCATCGAACCGAACCGCGCCGTCAGCGAGTAGGCCCCCGCTCCGACCCCCGCCAGTCGGAATCTCCCGTCGGCGTCAGCCTTGGCGGACGCCTGAACGAACTCACCGGCGTGGAATCGCTGCACGGAAATCGTTGCACCGGGTACTGGACGGCTGTCGCCGTCGAGTACGGTTCCCGCGATCGACAGGCCGGCGCCCATCCGGATGTCTCGCACCATGTCCGTCGAGTCCGAAACCGTCAGAACCTCACTCTTGTGGGGAGCGTAGCCGACCGACTTCGCTCGCAGCCAGTAGTCACCGACATCGATCGCCGTCAGTTCGAAGCGACCTTCGTCGTCCGTGGTCGAGAGTTTCGGTGAGCCTCCGCCAACGGACTCCACAGCACCGCCCATCGAAGTCATCATGATGGCTTCGCCGCCACTATCGTTCGACACCAACCGAACCGAAATGCCTACCAGCGGTTCACCGGTGCGGTCGTCGACGACCACTCCGCGGATCGTCGCGCCGGGGCGAAGTTCAATGGTGCCGACATCCGTGCTACCGGCCGCCGTTTCGATCTCGAGTTCTTCCGAGAGAAACTCTGGATGCTTCACGGCCACTCGGTAAGCGCGCCCCATTTCAAGGCCACCCAGCTGGAATCGACCGTCATCTCCGGTCGTACTCGCTTTGGAATCGTCGTTGCCCCAGAACGAAAATCCCATCGATCGACGCCCAGCGGGCTCGACCCGTACCCGGACTCCGCTGATCGCAACCCCTTCGAAATCGACGACCTGCCCAGTGATGACCGCACCGTCTTCGAACTGCAGATCAAACCCGTCGTACGTGTCGCCATCTTCCGCTCTGAATCGCTCACTCTTCACCCGAGGGTATGCGTCGCACTCGGCGACGACGTGTAGGGAACGCGGAGCCATTCGCGAGAACGAGTAGCGCCCCTCGGCATCGGTCGTGGTCTCCTCATTGAACACGCCGAAGCCGCCCGTGCGCACCGCGACGCCCGCCATCGGGTCACCGGTAGGAGCGCGTACGACACCGCTCATCGAGAAGCCGACCCGCAACCGCACTTCGACTTGGCTCGAGCCGGCGGCAACGTTCCCCAACAGCCCCGGCGCAAACGCTTCGTGAGCCGCGTTGATGTTGTACGTGCCCGACGCCAACCCTTCGAGCCGGAACCGTCCACCATCGTCAGACGTCGCGACGATCACCCCCTGGTTGGGTTTGCCGCGGTTCGAACCAATCGAAAGCGAACCTCCAGCGAACTGCATGATTCCAGAGTTGGCTGTGACTCGGGCACCGGGCACCGGATTGCCGTCCGGGTCGAGCACGATGCCGTCGATGAACTGACCGATCTGAAGCACCAGATTCGCCCGCGTCTCGGACGACGCTTCGACTTCGATTTCCGGGAGGAGCTGTTGCTGATAGCCCTTCCCGCGGGCGACGACGGCGTACGTTCCCGGTTCCAAATCCGCGATGGAGTACCCACCGTCCACGTCGGTCACCGCTCGTCCGACCGTCTCGTCGAAATCAGGCACGCTCTGAGCGAACGTGGTCATCGCCATCGACAAGACTTGAATCGCTTCACCCCCGGCGGTGGTCAGCTTTGGACCGGCCGCCTCCCCCTTGATCGCGTGTAGGACGATGCCTTCGAGGGAGCGACCCTCTTCGTCGGTCACCACACCTTCGATGCGACCCAACGATACGACCGCGACCGGTGCCGCCGCGTCACTCGAGACCACTGGTGTCGTAGTGTCCGCGATTGGAGAATGCGGTGACTTCGTTCCCACCCCATCATCCGAAGTCGATTCGGACTGGGAATCACTGGTCGACGAGACACCGCGATCGAATTGCGGCCCGCTCTCGTTCATCCAGTAGAGCGCGCTACCAACAAGGGCGGCGCCGATGACAACAGAGACGGCGAATGATTTCAGGGTCATGATGACTCCTCCTACGGCGAGTCCAGAAACGGTGCCCGCGGTCGACACCTTGGTCGTGGTGACGGCGGCGGCACCCCCGGCCGAAGCGACGCCCTGCGGTGGGAAGTTCACGAACGCGACGAGTCCAGTGTGCCAACCGCGGCGCCCGTCGAACTTCTGGTCGAGCGACTCTCGAAGCAGTTCGAGCGCGCGCTTCTGTTGGCTTCGAATGGTGGCGGCCGTGGTCTGACGTCGGCGGGCGATCTCGAGCGGCGACTGCCCCTCGAAGTAGCGGAGCAGCAACACGGTTCGATACGGATCGCGAAGATCCATGACTGCGTTGACCAGCGATTGTTGGAGCTCGGCTCGCTCCAGAACGTCGTCGTCGCTCTGAACCCGCTCCGAGCGCGCGACGATCTCTTCGCGCTTCTTGCGGCGTTCATCCGATCGAAAGACCGACACGGCTCGATTCCGTAGGACCGTGGCCAGCCAGCCGCGCGCCCCGGGAACCGGCAGCTGCTGCGGCGGCGATTCAACGGCCGCGAGCAACGTCTCCTGCGCCAGATCGTCGGCGCGATCATCGCCCACGATCGAACGAGCGAGGCTGTGAACCCAGCTCATCTGCTCGAGCAAGGACTCGGGTTTCAGCGGTGACGGGCGGTCGGGATCCCCGGCCATGTACGAAGCCTCCTGAAGGTGCGTGTCTCACGACTGGAACGCCGCGGGGGGCTGCCGCGTGGCGGTCGAGTTCAAGAAATGTGATCGATCGGCTCGGCGCGCAGCTTCCGCTACAATGCCGCTCACGAGAACCACCCCCCGGAGGCCCGATGATACCGTGTCCGCACTGCGGAGAAGCCATCTCAGAAGACGCCCGATCCTGTCGCCACTGCGGGAGTGATTCCGATACGGGCTGGAATGACGACCAGGACTATTACTCGGTCGAACTCCCGGACGACGAGGCGCAGGACCCGCCGGAGTATCGCCAAGATCGACTGCGCGCGATCGGGCTCCTCGTCCTCGTGGGCCTCCTCGGATCGTACTTCGTCCTGGGCCCCGGAGTGTGGCGTTGGTTTCGAACCCCGGTCGGCCGCGTCATCGCCCTCGTCGGAGTGTTCGCAATCACGTTGTCCGTGCTCCGCCTGTTGCGGCGCAATCGCCCGTACTAAGACAAACGAGGAGATCTGAAAATGTTGAAACTCGGCTCGACGCTCGCGATTCTGTTCATACCACTGCTGATAACGTCGACGTTGTTCGCCGGCAACCTGTCGGTCGTCGGAGTGTCACCCCAGAGCAACTCTGTCGCTAACACTGTTTCGACCGCGATCTCGGTCGACTTCGATGAAGCGGTGGACACGGCGACCATCACCGACCAATCGTTCTGGGCATTCGGTCGTTGGAGCGGCCCGGCGTCCGGAACGATCACGTTCTCGAACGCAAATCAAACCGTGACCCTGACGCCTGACCAGTCGTTCTCCGCCGGTGAGAACGTCATGGTCATTCTCTCGCACGACATCCTAGCGGCGAGCGGTAACCCGCTGCGTTCGGCCGGATACTCGTTCCTGTTCTGGGTCTCAGCTCAGCCGTCGACCATGGTCTTCGAGGAGATCGACGAGTTCAGCACCCGCACTGACCCGTTCGAGACGACGCGCTCGTACGGGGGCGTCGGTTCGGACCTCAACAACGACGGCTATCTCGACCTGGCAATCGTCAACGAGGACACCGCGGACCTCCGCGTCTGGCTGAACCTCGCGGATGGTACCGGGCTGTACGGCGGCATGATGGATCCACCGACGGCGATCAACTACCAGGGTAGTCCCAACGAGCCGACCGACTTCAACCGCGACGGTAATGTCGACATCGTCGTGTCCAACGGAAGCGAAAGCTCGCTGTCCATCTTGTTGGGTAACGGAGACGGCACCTTCCAACCCCAGCAAGAAGTCACGGTCGGTAGCTCGAACCGCGGCGTGGCGGTACTCGATGTCGACGGTGACGGCGATATCGACATCGTCAACGCCAACTCCGGGTCAGGCGACATCTCGCTCTTGATCAACGATGGCAGCGGCGTCTTCGGACCGGCGACGTTCTTCGACGGAGGCGTTCTCGGTGAGTGGCCGTTGTCGAGTGCGGACTTCGACAACGACGGCATCCTCGACTTCGCGGTGGGCGGGATCAACAGCCAATCGATCGCGGTCCATCTCGGAAACGGCGACGGCACGTTCACCCTCGCCGGCACCGTGGGCGGCATCGGCAATACGTGGATGTTTGCGGTCGGCGACGTGGATCTCGACGGCAATGTCGATGTCGCTAGCGCCAACAGCTCCAGCAACGAAGGATCGATCTCCTTCGGCGACGGCAACGGCGGCTTCACCTCGACGGACTACTACTCGGTCGACTCGTTCCCGATCGCCAGCGATCTCGGCGACCTCGACGGCGACGGAGACCTCGACTGGATCTTGTCGAGCTTCGGCGGCGACTGGGCAGTGCTCGACAACGACGGCACGGGAAACTTCACACTGGGGCAGGAATTCCCCGCCGTGGCGGCAGCGTCGTGCGCGATCTTGCTCGACATCGACAACGACGGTGATCTCGACGCGGCGCTGATCGACGAACTCGCCGACACGGTGACACTGCTACGACAGACGGGTCCGACCATCGTCGCTACGCCCTTCGTGCGCGGCGATTGCAACGGTGACGCGTCCGGAGACATCGGAGACGCCATTCACTCGCTCGACGTCCTGTTCGGCGGCGGATTCTCGGCGTGCGACGACGCGTGCGACTTCAACGACGACGGCAGCACCAACATCGCCGACCCCATCTACTACCTGGCCCATCTGTTCGAGTCTGCGCCACCGCCCCCCGCCCCGAACCCTGCGTGCGGGACGGACCCCACGATCGACGCCATCGACTGCACGACATACGCCCCGTGCCCGTGAGCCTTGGTCGAGCGCCGAAGGGCGAATAGGAAGCAACGGGCGGGGTCGATCGATCCTCGCCCGTCAACGCAATGAGCCGATACCGAACGGTGCGTCCCAACTGGACTCACCCCACACTCCGGCAGAGACGAAGGTCAAGTTTCTTTGCGGCCTTTGCGGTTCTTAGCGGCTTTGCGAGAACCGGCCAAGCGACGGAGCCGCGACCATCGGCGTTCCCAACTGCCGCAGCGCTTCGCCAAACGGATGATGGAATGGCGAATACCGGGAGGCTCGCCCCCCTCAACACACGAAACCCTAGCCTGAGACCGACTCCGGAAGTGGTCTATATTCCGTTCGGCGAAACGACGAGAATTCGTCCTTCCCCGCCGAAACGTTGAACCCTTGCTCGACCGGAGGGGAGTTCGGACACCCCTACGGAGCCGCCATCCATGAATCGTCGTCGCATCTCGCTGATCCTCGCGCTGACCATCGGTCTTTACCTTCATGACGTACCCACGGCTATCGGACAAACGGGTTCCGACGACTCCGGCGGCTCCACCGCATTGGATGCGACGGAGATCGCGGGCCGTCTGACCGAGGCGCAGGCCAAGCTCGAGGGTTTCCCGAAAACGGCGGCGCCCGGAAGTTCCGATGCACTCCAGGCCGCGGCGTGGAAACGACGCGTCGAGTTGCTTGCACGAGCCGCGGAACTACTCACACAATCCGCGGATCAGGACAACGTTCCGAATCAAATCCAAGAGCGACAACGTCTGCTCGCCGAGCGCCGGGCCGCGCCTGGGTCGGGCACGACGTTGGAGTCCCCGACCGAAGCGGGCTTGGCCGCGCTCGAAGGCAAGGTCGCCGACCAACGGCAACGCGTCACCGTTCTCCAAGGACACGACACCGCGAAAACTCTAGCCGCTGAGAAAGTTCCAACCGCGCTCGAGGAGTTTCGCGCAACCCTTCAGGCCGCGGTCGATCTCGCCAGCCGCCTCGAAGGCGAAGCGAGCGCAACGACCGACCCGACCCAGAAAGAACTACTCGCGGTCAGGGCGGACAACGCCTCACTAGCGGCGGATGTCGCGCGTCTCGAAGCTCGCGTTCTGGAGAAGAGGCGCGAGCAGGAAAAACTCCTCGCGCCGCTGCGGGTCGCCGAGATGGAATTGGCCGCCGCGCGACTATCGCAATTCGAACAAGAGCTCACGCGGTACACGGCGGAACTCGGTCAGGCGATCGATCGCGAAGCGGTGCAACTCGAAGCGGAGATCACCCAACTCGAGGCGACGCTCGCGGCGGCGACCGGCCCGACCGATCAATTCGTGGCTCAGAAGAATCTGGAGATCGCCCGTATCGAAAAGAACAAGCTCGTCCACGGACGATTCTTGCTCGCGCTCCGGGCGGACAGCGAAGAACAAAAGCGCCGACTCAAATCCGAAAAAGAAGAGCTATCGAGCCTCCGCAGCTACATCGAAAAAGCCGGCGCGGGACAGCAAGCCGGCGAGCGCATCAAGTTCACCATGCAGCGCGTCAAGCACCGACGGCACGCGCTCGAGCGTACCCTCGATCGCGATATCACCGGCGAGTTGAGCGAGCAGCGGTCGCGCCGTCTCGAACTCGAAAACGGGTTGTTCTTACTGAAGGAGAGCTGGGACCGCGAGGTCGAGAAACGAACCGAACCTCTGAGCGATGCGGAAACAGCAACGCTCAAGGCTGCCGCAACCCAACGGTTTGAACCGTACCGGGCGGCGCTCTTCGCGGAACGGGATCTGCTCAATGACGTCATCGGAGCCGGTCAAGCCCTTCAAGTCGCTTTGATCGAGCGCGGCGCGACGCTCGACGAGATCGAGGCGTTCATACGCTCAAAAGTGTTCTGGATCCGAGACGCGAAACCGCTCGGAACGGAGATCTGGCCGCGCCTCGTGAACGAGACCATGGTTGTGACCGCCTGGGCCCAGGCACTCCGTTCGCCCGAAGCGCTCGACCGTCTCAAGGAGAACATCAAGCAGCCGAAAGTGGTCGCGACGGTGGTGTTCCTCCTCCTTTTTCTGCCGATCGGGCTGTTTTGGACCCGGCAACGCCTTCGACAAATCGTCAAGCGATTGAACGATCGAACGGTGGCCGACGACGCTCGGGCGATCGATCGCGTCTTCGCGCTCGCTACGAGTATCGTCAGCGTGGCGCTCTTGCCGGGGTACTTGCTGATCGCAAGCCAACTGACGCACCTCTTGGATCTTCCTGCGACGCTCGCCCCCGTCGTCTCTAGCTCACTCGTCCACATGGCGATCTTCCTCTTTGGTTTGTTCGTCTCGTCGTCGTTCTTCGCCGGTCGAGGCACGGCCCAAGTTCAGTTCGGCATGGACGGCGACGCGGCGCACGCGCTACACCGATCGCTGCGGCTGGCATTGATCGCCTACCTCGGTCTGTTTGCGACGGCGTCCATTCTGTCTCACCCACCGTTCTTCCAAACCTCGCTGCCTCTCGAGGCGCTACCGCGCATCGCCTATACGCTTTTCCTCGTCGTGGCGGTCTTGGCCGCGGTTCTTCTCCTACGACCGCGTTCCACCTTTTCGCGCTACTGGTCGACAGCGTTGGGAGACAACTTCTTCGGGCGGCGATGGCCGTTCTTCGGCGCAGTCATCTGCTTGGCCGGCATCGGCACGATAGTGCTAGAGGTCGCCGGGTACCGATACGGGGCTGGCGTCTTGGCGAAGAATCTCATTGGTTCGCTCGCCTTGGTGCTGCTGCTCGTGCCGCTCTACAAAGGAATCGTCGCCACCGTCGCCTCGGTCGCTCGCCGCCGTCGCGAGAATCGCGAGACGTCTGAGCCCGACCCGGAAGCAAGCGGTTCGGACAACGAGATACCGCAGAGTGTCGAGAGCGAGATCGACGAGGATCTGTCGTTCGCGAAGTTCTTGCGGGTGTTCTTTCTCCTCGGAGGCGCAGTTCTGATCGCGAGTATGTGGGGAATCGACGAGCAAACGTTCAGCGCTCTCGACCTGCTGAAGGCGTACGACATACGAGACACCGGCGACTTCGACGACTTCGTCTCGTGGGGACACGTCCTCCGATCAGTGTTGTACATCGCCGGAACGTATCTGTTGCTCAAGTACCTGCCCGGGATCTACGAGTACGCAATCTTTCCTCGGCTCAAACTCGACGCCGGTCTCAAGTACGCCATCTTGACCATGTCTCGCTACGGAGTGTTCACGGTGGGAATCTTCGTCGCGTTGTCGGCGATCAAACTCGACCTCGGGCGACTCCAGTGGTTGATGGCAGCGATCGGTGTTGGCCTCGGCTTTGGCCTGCAAGAGATCGTCTCCAACTTCGTCAGCGGGATCATCATTCTCGTCGAACGACCCGTGCGAGTCGGCGACATCGTGACGGTCGGAACGACCTCGGGCAAAGTGCAGCGCATCAATATCCGGGCTACGACCGTGGTCAACTTCGACCGCCAGGAGATCATCGTTCCCAACCGAAGCTTGATCACCAAAGAGGTCACGAACTGGACGCGCGGCGACACGATCCTTCGCCTCGTCGTTCCCATCGGTGTCGCGTACGGGAGCGACGTCGATCAAGTGACCGATCTTCTGCTGGAGATCGCCCGCGATCAAAAAGACATTTTGCGCGACCCCGCGCCCCAAGCCCTCTTCTTGAATCACGGCGCAAGCTCCCTCGATTTCGAACTGCGAGTCTTCGTCCCCAATCCGTCGATGAAGAACCCGTTACTCCACGCGCTCAACCGGACGATCAATCGCAGACTGGCCGAGCTCGACATCGAGATCCCGTTCCCGCAGCAAGATCTCCACCTACGCTCGAGCTCAATCCCGTGGCCTAAGAGCGAGGCCTAGCAGCGTAGCGGATATGGGACCGATCTAGAGGTGCGGCCGAAAGTAGTTTCGCGAAGTCGGACCTCGAGAGCCCGGACCATTCATCACGCGAAGCCGCCAGTCGTAAAAGCGTTCTGGCTCCGGGGGCGAGATCTTCGACGATTTCCGGGATACTTCTGCCGAGGCTCTTCCCCGGCGGCATCGGTGCTGTGAACTCAGACGAAAAAAGAGGTGATCCATGTCGGATCCATTGATTCGTTTCAAACAGCGCCCGGATGCCCGGGGTTTCGAGGCTCTGGTGCGCTCGACCTCGAGGGCGATCGTGACGGCGGCTCACCGTGTCGTCGGCGACCGACAGCTCGCGGAAGACGTGGCGCAGGAGGTCTATATGAAGGCGCTCGACGAGGACTGGCCCGGGAAGCCGATTCGTTCCGGTTTCGGGCTGCTGATTTCGACCGCGATCCTCAAGGCGAAGACGTTGGTGCGTTCGGAGTCGCGACGGCGTGCCCGCGAAGAAGAAGCAGCCTCCCGCACGGAGCGGCCGGACTCTCTTCCGGTCGAGGACGCGTGGGCTATCCGCGACGCGATCCTCGAACTCGACCCAAGCCTCGGGCGCCCCATGGAGCTGCACTTCTTCGGCGGACTCGAGGCTCGGGATATCGCTGCGTTGACGCAAGTCTCGCCGCGCACGGTGCGGGATCAAATCCAGCGCGGCCGCGACGAGATCCGACGCCGCTGGGATGGAGCCCTCTGGGCCGCGGCAATGCCTGCGCTCGAAGCGGACCAACTACCGCAGCTCGCACCCGGCCGCGAGTGGATCGAGTCGGTCGTCGAATCCGGTGCAACCGTACTGAACGGTCGCCCGCAACCGACGACTTCGACGCACCCGGCCGCGCGACGCACCGCGTCCCTCAGTGCCGTGGTCATCGTGCTCACGTTGGGAATCTTCTTCGGTCCGTCGACGTGGAGTGACTTCACATCAAGCACGGAGTCGGCGAGCGACCACGGTGGCCCCACGGCCGCCGGCGACGCGGTCGCTGCGCACGACAACGGTATGCCAGCGGCCGGCGACGATGCGAACCACAAAGCGAGCGCGAACGATCTCGCGTCTAACTCTGCCCAACCCGAGCGAGCTTCCGCCATCACTCCATCGACTTCGTTGGTGATCGAAGTACGCGACGACAACGGCAAGCTAGTCGAGGACGGCGAGCTGTATCTCGGCGGCACCGAAGAGTCTGCCGAGCGCATAGCCGCGACGCTTCGCGAAAACGAAACGCTTCAGCGAGAGTTCGAATGGTTGCTGCGGCCCCTCGCGCTGTCGGAGCACAATCCGTTGCGCCTCGCCGAGGTGCCGGAGCCATTCGTCGGCCTCGAGATCTCGGTCCGCACGGCGGTACCGGGTCACGCACCGGCAGGGGGAACGTATCGAATCGCGGCCGAGCAAGAGAATCGCTGGACGGTCTCCGTCGTAGAAGACGTCGTCGCAAGCGAAGCGAACGAACTCGGCGCTCTCTCGCTACTCGTCGAAGTCGTCGACGCGCACGGACAGCTCGTGCGAGACGGAACGCTCCGGATCGACGGCGGTCTCGCGCTGATGATCCTCGCCGCGGACACCCGCGTTGGTATCGAGCTAGCTCCGTTCGCGTGGCTCGACGACCCGCTCGACCTCGCCATCCACAATCCGCTCGTCGTCGAAGGGCTCCCCGCTCGACTGGCTGAAGTGACGCTGAACGCGTCGGTCGAATCGCCGCTCGGTGTCGCGCGACCGGTACGGTTCAAGATCGGCCCGGAGGGTCCGGCGCGCGTGCGTATGGAGGTGTCGGTTGGCCCCCAACTGTCGGTAGAAGTCACGGACAACGCGACCGGTCATGCGATCGTGAACGCGGTAGTCCTGAATCGAACCGTGTTCGACACCGCCGGTCGCCAATTGACAGGTGTCCCCGAGGTGGGTCCGGCATCGGCCCGCACCGACGCGTCGGGCTTGGCCCGAGTTTCGATCGGTCCCGGCGACGAACAGAGCATCTACCTGTCTGCGCCCGGCTACCGCTCGCGTGACATCACCGTCGAAACTCCATCGGGCGAACCCGCGGACCGCGTCGTGGCAAGCTTGGAAGTCATCGAAGAGACCGGCTCCATTGAAGCACACGTCGTCGATCACGAAGGCCAAGGTGTCGCCGGTCACGTCGTGACGCTGAGAATCGCCGGCGACCGAGTGCCGCGTGAACTAGCGACTGACCCCACCGGGCGCGTGCACTTCCGGGACGTTCCGACCGGTCAGCATCACGTGAGTGTCGATCGCGGTAAGCTCCGCAAGGCGGCGCGCATTCCCAGCGGCTCGGGATTGAAGAGTAGAGCCGACGTCATGATCACCCCGAACCGCACAGCCGAAATCACGCTCGGTTGCGCGGGACGATCGACTCTGGTGGGGATCGTCCGCGACTTCCGCGGGGCACCGCTGCCCTTCGTCCGAATCGGCGTATTCGGCCCGTCCGAAGCGGATCTCCGTACAGGGTTCGACGGACGAGTCACAGCCGAGCACCTCGCCGCCGGGAACTACAAGCTGGTCATCGATCGCGCCAGCGGACACTTTCCGATCAACGTGAACGTGACCCTGGCCGAGGACGAGCGGGTCGAACGCGAATGGACTCGAGGGGTGGCGGCGGTTCGCGGCCGGGTCGACTGTGAACGCGAGTTGTTCATGTCCTACGCGCGGCTGATTCACGCCAACGGCGACGTGCAATCGTCGATGATCGACTCCGACGGTACCTTCGAAATTGGGCGCGTCGCGCCCGGACGCTATCGGCTCGAAACCGACATCGGCGATCACGCCCCGACGCGAACCGAAGTCGAGATCGTGGGGACGACCTCAGTCGAAGGGTTGGAGTTGCGACCGTCCCCCGACTCGGTACTGACGGTGACCTTCGACCCACGGATCGAATCCTTCGCCATCGACATCACGGTGCGCAACCTGCTGGGCACCGCTCTCGAACCGACCGCTTCCGGGGGCGGCTGGTGGCGACGCGGCAAGCTAGTCGCCGAGACGCACACCATCGAACTGCGCGCTCCGGACGGCCGGACGGCGACCCACACCGTCTCCCTGGGAGACGATGAAGAGCGCCAGATGACGTTCGATCCGACTACCCTGCAGTTGCGCCAGCCGTGAGCGTTCGGAGGCAGAGACGACCAACCTCTCTAGAGGTGCGGCCGGCATGCGGATCCCAAGGATGCCATCAACGAGTTCCCTCGATCTACTTGGGATCACTGTAAGTGAGGCGGTTCGTGGCCCTCCTCTTTCGTTGCTAAGACGGTTCTCACTCGTTTCGATTGTTCGAGCCCGCTGTGGTCCGACCCGACGAACGACGGATTCGACCGTGACCGCTTTTGTCGCTTGTCCGTGAAGGGGATAGTGATGCTTCGGCAGTTTCTCGCGCTCACTCTGTTTGGTCTCGTCAGCGTCGAGGCCTTACACGCTCAGGACCCCGACTTCGTGCTGCTCTTGACGGACAGCGTTGTCGTTTCGGGGGAGCCCGGCACGGCGTCGGTGGTTCTCGATCACTTCGGAACCGCGGGTGTGCAGGGTTGGTCTCTCGGCGTCGAACACGATCCGAGCGACGCGACATTGGTCGACGTGGCGGCCGGCGAGACCATTCTCGACCTGTCGCCCGACTTCTTTGCGACGACGGTGTTCGCCGACGGATGGACGGCCGCCGTGATATTCACGGCCTCAGGGTCGGTCACGATTCCGCCCGGAGCGAGTTACGAACTTCACCGACCGAGCTACGATCTCGCGCCGGGCGTCGTCAACACGACTCTCTGCTTCACGGATACACTCGGAACTCCGCCGACCCCGACAGTTGTGGTCGTGGGTGCCCGTCAACTGGTCCCGACCCAAGTCTGCGGGACGATCACCGCCGTTGATGCGACCGGCTTCCGACGCGGTGACGCCAACGGCGACGGCGTCGTCGATATCGCCGACCCCTTGTTCCTCGAAGCGGAGCTGTTCGCGGGTGGCTCGGCGTCGCCATGTCGAGACGCATCCGACGCCAACGACGATGGCTTCGTCGACATCGCAGACGACATCACAATCCTCTCCTACTTGTTCATAGGGGGGGCGACGCCTCCGGCGCCCGGACCACTCAGTTGCGGCGCCGATCCCACCGACAGTGATCCGCTCGACTGCGGCGCCTACGACTGCCCATAACGCGATACGACACCAACACCCTGGGCCGTCGCGAACGAAGGCAAACCCTCTTGCGATCGGGCCCTGGTGCCAATCCCGCTCGAGGTTGGTCGCGAGGACCATCCTGCGCTCGAAAGGTGGCGGCGAGGGCGTTTCTAAGGGAAATCTAAGGGCGACTCGTCTAGCCCGGGCGGACCAGCCGGGTACAGTCGAGGGTCTGGTTGGACCCCGAAACGCAAGGCGAGGATGCCATGGAGCCGAACTCACGTCGTGACTTCTTGAAGCTGGCCGTCGCCAGTGCCGCTGCGGGTTGGGCGCCGACGGCGCTCTTTGCGGCGACCGACGATGCCGAGTTCGAGCGGTCGGGGCGAGCGCTCCTCGCCGCGTCGGCCCGAGGAGACCTGGACGCGGTCCGCAAGCTCGTCCGGCCGAATCCAAGGCTACTGTCGGTCCGCGATGCCGAGGGGCGCTCGCCGTTTGCCATCGCTCTCCTCGGCGGTCACCGTGCCGTATCGGAGGAGCTGGCCAGTGTCGGTTATGCGTGCGATCTGCACGAAGCGGCGCTCGCGGGCGATTGGGCTCGATTCGAAAGCCTGGCCAAAGAGCTGAGCGTTGAAGCGATGACTCGGGTCAACTCCGATCACCCCATCGGCGGTAGCGCGATGTTCGCCGCCGCGACCGGAGGCGCCGGCTCCAGCATGTGGCGCGTCTACGCCCAGGGCGGCGATCCCAATTGTGTACCTCGCAACAAGAACGGTGTGTCGCCGCTACAGGGCGCACTTCGCTTTCGCGATCTGGCCACGGCCGAAATGACCGCGGCGACGCTTCTCTCCAACGATGCGAATCCGAACCCCGGCCCGAACGCGGATACACCTCCTCTTCACATCGCCGCCGAACGCGGCAGTGCGGCGTTGGTGGAGATGCTCATTCGCCTCGGCGCCGACGTGCGGGCAACCGACAAGAACAAGAGCACCGCGACTCGAGCCGCCGAAGCGGCCGGCCACGCCGCGATCCACCGAATGATCGAGCAGCACGAAGCCATCGCACGAACGTGTCGGACGAGTCGCGACAAGTATGACGTCAACTTCGATCTCTATCGATGCCCAGACACGGACGACCTGCCCATCCTCGAACGACGGGCGGTAGTCGGCAACTCGCACCGCAACCTCGACAAGGTGCGCGACAGTGTAAAGAAGGATCGACGCTTCGCGCACGGTGTCGCAACCACTAGCGAGAAGTGTGTCGAGGCGGCCGCACACATGGGTCGTCGAGATATCGCCGACCTACTGCTCGACCACGGTGCGCCATACTCGCTACCCACGGCGGTGATGCGCGGCGACGTTCGGGCAACCGTGCGGCTCCTCGACGAAGATCCGAATCGCATTCATGAACGCGGCGCGCACGACTTCGCCTTGCTGTGGTATCCGTCCATCGGCAAGTGTGATCTCGAAATGACCCAGCTTCTGCTCGACCGCGGCGCCAAAGTCGAAGAGCAGCACTATCTCGGGACGACGGCCTTGCACTGGGCGTGTCGCCGCGGGCCCATCGAACTGGTCGAATTGCTCATCGCTCACGGCGCCGACGTGAACCGCGTGGGGAGAAAGTTCGGGGAGCCGGAATCCCCGCTGCAAACGGCGCAGCGCGGACGCGATCCGAAGATCACCAAGCTCTTGCAGGAAAAGGGCGCGCGGTGAGTTTGACATTGGAAAGTTGTTCAATCGCCGATGAGTGAGCGCACCCGCCTAGGAGCGTTCGTCTTCGACCCCGACTCCGGGCAGTTGACGGGCAACGGAAACGGTGCCGAGGCGGACGTACGGAAGCTGCCGCCGCAGCCGGCACGTCTGCTCCGCTTGCTGGTGGCTCGGTATCCCGACGTCGTAAGTCGCGAGACGATCCGCGACGCCGTCTGGGGTGACGCCCCCGTCGACTTCGATCGAAGCCTGCACTTCTGCGTGCGCCAGATTCGCGTCGCATTCGACGAGTCGGCGACCGCACCGACGTACATCGAAACCCTGCCTCGCCGCGGCTATCGCTGGCTAGTTCGACCGGAGCCGGTTGCCGCGGATCCACCGCCGGACAATTCCTTGGATGCGGTCCCGTCGATCGAAGATGACGACCCAAGTCCGAACGAGCCGCCGCCAGAGTTTGCCCACACTCTGCCGGACCACACTCTGCCGGCCCCCACTCTGCCGGCCCCCACTAGAACGGCAGTGCGTCGGCAGCTGGCGTTGGTCGGGATCGTACTGGCGCTGATCCTTGTTGCGATCGGGTTCGCCATCCAACCTTTCGGCGCGATCCCTGCCGCCGCCGAGCCGAGCTACCGGGTTGCGGTGATGCCCTTGCTACCGAGCGGAGAGAGCGCCTTTGCCGGAAGCCACATGGCGGAAGCGGTGCTCGAGTCGTTGAGCGGCACGCCGCCGATCGAGATCGCGGTCATCGGGCCATCGACGACGACCTCGTACCAAACTCAGCCGAACCCGCTGCAACACGTAGTGGCCGAATTGAACGTCGACTACGTGATCAACGCGCGGTTCTCTCGCAAGGAAGATCGCGATCGCGTGTTGATCGAGATCGTGCAAGCCGACGGGGCGCACGTCTGGGTTCAGTCGTTCGATGAATCGGTAGAGCCATCCGTCATCGTCGCCACTCTAGTGACGGCTCTCCTGAACCTCTTGAAGAGGTAGCCGAGTCGTCGAGCTCGGTCGCATGGACACGGCGGCGGTCAAAGCCGGGTTCACGCGCCTTCCCAAGATTCGGTTGGCGGGTGGGGCAGCGGAGTTCGGCATCTCTCTGCGCGTCTCTGTCAGGCAGTGTCACGGTTCGACGCCCGGTCGGCCTACGAAAATGAGGATCCCCATGCCATTCGAACTCTGGCGAGCCTGTCTCGCGATCACCGTCACTCTGACGATCTCGGTCGCTCCGATCGCCGTCACACCGATCGCGGCGCAAGAGCCCGAGTACCAGGTCACCCTCATCGAGTACGACGGCCCGGGTCTTCCCCCGTTCAACATGGTGGCGACCGCCATCAACGAGGCTGGAGTGGTGGTCGGTTGGGCGCAGTTCTCCCTGCCGGCGTTCACCACCCGCGCGTGGGTCTGGACCGCGACCTCCGGAATGCAGCTGCTCCCCGTCTACTCGGGCGGCACCGCGGCGCACGACGTCAACGCAAGTGGGGTCATCGTCGGAGGTGACGGCGGTCCGTTCGGTTCCGGTTGGATCTTCGAGAACGGACAGTTCTCGTCGATCGGCACGCTCGGGAGCGATCCCGCTAGTGAGGCCACCGGTATCAACGACGCGGGGCAAGTGTGCGGAACGTCCGTGACCATGACGATCAGCGCGCCCGATCGCGCCGTGCTCTACGAAGCGGGCGCCGGGCTCTTGACGCTGACCCCCATCGAAAGCTCCGGCGAGGCGATCAATAATCTCGGACAGATCGCGGGATCGGCGGGCAACCAAGCGTTCCGCTGGAGTCCAGGAATCGGCATCGAGTTCTTGGGCCCTCTTCCCCCGGCGTACGACTTTTCGTTCGCTCGCGACATCAACGATGACGGTCAAGTGACGGGATACCTGAGCGCGGCCGGAACCACGAGTCGGCGCGCGTTCCTGTACACCGACGGCGTCGGTATAGCTCAGCTCCCGACGCCGGGCGGCAACGCCATCGGGTGGGGCATGAACCGTGACGGACACGTCGTGGGTGAGGCCGATACCCCCAACACGGCGTGGGTCTGGTCTCCAACGCAAGGAGTGAGAGATCTCAGCACACTGATCGATCCCGCGCTCGCCATGCAGCTCCTGCTCGCCACCGACGTCAACGACTTCGGGATGATCGTGGCGACCACGCCCAGCCTGTTCACGCCGGGTGGTTCCATTGCGCGCGTGGCCCTGCTGACGCCGACGGGAGCGGGCTCGGTGGACGGACCGCAGGGGCTGGACTGCGTGACGGGACCGGACTCGGTGCTCTTGTCGTGGTCCGTTCCCGCCGCCTACGACACCTTGGAAGTGGCCCGCGACGGCGAAGTCATCGCGACGCTCGATCCGACCGAGTTGTCGTTCGTCGATACTTCGGTACCGCTGGGCCCGCACACGTATCGAGTACGAGGAGAGTTCCTTGGCGGCGCAGACGTGAGCGATGCGGCGTTCTGTTCGGTCGACATCGATGGGCTACTCGCCGCGCCCGAAACGTTTACCTGCGCCGCGGACGATTCGACGGTCGAGCTGACGTGGAGCGCTCCGGTTCCGTACGACGTGACCCGAGTGGAACGCGACGGGAATGTGATCGCCGAACTCATCGCGGGCGAGACCAGCTTCACCGACTTCGGCGTCGCGGTAGGGTTACACGAGTATCGCGTGAGCGGAGAGATCGGAGGGGTCGACTCGGTCGCGGCGACCTGCAACGTGGTGGTCGCTGCGCAGAACACGGTGCTCGTCTACTCGCCGATCGGAGTCTCCGGCGTGTCCGGAGTGACTGACGAGTTGGTGAATGCGGGCGTCTCCTTCGTCGAGACGAACGACTTCGACACCGTCGACCTGACCGCGTTCGACGCCGTCTTCGCGGTGTTCGGCGTAAACCCACTGGGAGTCCCGCTTACCGTGGCCGAAGGCCAATCGCTCGCCGACTTCGTGGTGGCCGGCGGCGCGCTCTACATCGAGGGCGGGGACATTTGGGCGACGAGCGCCATCAACCCGTTTCACGCGATCGACGGAGTGTACGCAGTCTACGCCGGCGGATCGTTCGACACCGATGAGATCGAAGGGCACGACGCTGGGCCAATTCTCGACCTCAGTCCGTTCGGCGCCATCGCCTACAGCGGTCCCGACCAGAGCCTCGACTGGCTCGGCGCCGACTCGCCGTTCGCACACCCCCTGTGGACGAGAACCGTCAACGACGTGAACCTCGGTATGCTGTACGCACCGCCCACGCAGGGACCGATCATCGAATGCTCGTTCCAGCTCGGCGGTATCAGCGACCCAACGACGCGATCCGACGTGTTCGCCGCGTACCTAGATGCACTCGGCGTCTCCGTGGGTCCAGGCGCGCCGCTCTTTCGAAGGGGAGACGCCAACGGCGACACCGCGGTCGACATCTCCGACGCCGTCGCACTGCTCGCCTACCTCTTCCAATCGGCCGCCGCCCTCCCGTGCGATGCCGCGGCGGACACCAACGACGACGGCGGACTAACCATCGCTGATCCCATCTCGCTGCTCACGACGCTATTCGCGGGAAGCGGACCGCTCCCCGCGCCGTACCCCGACTGCGGCGCGGATGCCACGCCGGATTCGCTGACCTGCGCGTCTTCGTCCTGCCCGTAGGGTGTGACCGTACAGCGCTGATGCGGGGAGCGTTGCAGCGGTCATACATCACCGAATGTTGTCGTCGGGAGAGCGAGAGAGGGGCGGCGGGAATGGCCTGCCCGGTGAGAGCGATCGATCATCCGAGAAGCTTATCGATGACCTGTCCTTTGCCATCCTTCGTCACGTAGAACGGTCGCCCCTCGACCTCGACGCTCGTCCGCGGGGATATCCCGCACTGCTGGAAGATCGTGGCGTGGAGATCCGTGATGGTGACCGGGTCATCGATCGTCTTGCACGGCCGTTCGTCCGCGGTGCGCCCGTGCACGTTGCCGCGCTTCACTCCTCCCCCGAAGAGCAAGACCGATCCGGCCGCTGTAAAGTGGCGGTGCAGCCCGTAGAACTTCTCGTCTTCGATCGTCGTCGGTTGATCGACCTGGTGTTTGACTGGCTTGTCGCTCTTACCTTCCACCAGCGCGTCGCGACTGAACTCGGTAGCGACCACGATCAGGGTTCGATCGAGCAGTCCACGCTCTTCGAGATCGAGCACCAGTTGCGCGATGGGCCGATCGATCTCCTGCTTCATCTTGCGCATGCGGGTGTGACCGTGGTCGTGCGTGTCGAAGCCCAGAAACGGAACGTACTCCGTCGTCACTTCGATGAACCGGGCGCCGGACTCGGTCAATCGTCTCGCCAGCAAACAGCCGCGACCGAAGCGACCGGTGTCGTACTTCTGACGCGTCGCCAGCGGCTCCTTCTCGAGATCGAACGCGGCCGCTGCGTCGCTGTCGAGCAACGCGTGCGCATTGTCGATAGAACGACGCAACGACTCTCGCTGTAGCCCCTCGGGCACCGAGCTGGCCTTCACGATTCTCTCGTACGCTTTCAACCGAGCTCGGAACCGCTCCTTGGTCATACCCGCGGGCGGACGCACGGTTTGAATCGCCCGTTCGGGGGAAGGGATCATGAACGGGCCGTGCTCGCTGCCCAAGAATCCCGCCGTATGAAACGCCTTCAGTTCCTCGCCCTCGCCGACGTTCAACCGTTGGCCGATGTCGATGAACGCGGGCAACGCCGGATTGTTTCGGCCACGCTGGGCGGCGATCCACGCGCCGATATGCGGAGCGGTCACCGTGAGCGGCGGTTCGTAACCGGTATGCCAGTGGTACTGGTGACGCGAGTGAAGAATGAATCCGAGATCCGCGCCGATCTGAGTGCGAATCACCGTCCCTCGGTCCATGACGCGACCGATGTTCTCGAGCCCTTCGCTGAACTCCAAACCGTCGACCACGGTAGGACGCGACGGGAACGTGGACAACACGCGATTCGAATCGAGCCCCTTCTCGTACGGCACGTAACGCTTCGGATCGAACGTGTCGGTACTCGCCATGCCGCCCGCCATCCACAACAGGATCACGGTTTCGACGCGCGGTGGGATGGTCGGCCCCGTGAGCGACTCGTCGGCCCACGTCGACAACGGATGAGCCAGGCCGGCAAGAGTCGCGGCGCTCGCCGTCTTCAAGAAGTCTCGTCGTGTGAAGTCCGTCGGTCTCATGGTGTCTTCTATCGAATGAACTGAAAGTCAGGGTGAACGAGAACGATCCAGAGTAGATCAGCCACCGCTTCGGCCGTCGGTTCGCTTCCGAGGAGTTCCAGCGCGATCTCTCGCTCTGCGGGATTCGGCCGACGACCGAACCCCAGTCGAAACACACCGTCGACGATGGACGTCGCTTCGTCATGCTTCGCCATCCAGAACGCGCCGCCGGCGAGCAACCTCTCGTGAAGCATCGCTCCGTTGACCAGTTCCAGGGCCTGCAACGTGGTGGGTCGTTCGTCGCGACAGGTGACGACCTGCTCACGATTGGGGCGACCCAGCGCCGTGAGCAGCCGATCGTTGGCCACCAGCGCTGCCCGCACGGGACGAGAGCCGCGACGCGCGAGGGCGGCAAACCGACCGCCCAGGTTCCAGCCGTTCGCCTCGCCGACGACCTGCGCCAACTGCGACTCGGACTCGTTGTCTCCCAAGAGCGTCGTTCGCCAGGTAGCATCGCTAACAATGACCGTCGACGCCTCGCCCTGGTCGGTGATCAAGATCAGCGCGAGACCGGCCGGGCCCGGCGAAATGTTCGTGCCGACGACCCGCAACGTGTTCGCGCCGGATCGAATCCATGGGCTCACGTCGGCAAGAACGGGCTTCGTCCACTCCTTGCTCGACACCACCGCGTGGCCGTTCAACTCGAGTTCGAACTCGTTGTCGCAGGTGGCGATGACCCGTGCAGACGTCGGCGCCGCGGTCAGGTCGAACGTCTTGGTGAACTCGACGGTCTCGCGGGCGACGTTCTTCGCGTCGGGCACCGGCCGCCAGATCCAACGCAACTTCGAGAGTTCGTCGGAGCCGCCGATCCCTGGCAGCGCGGCCGAGATCATCCCCGGTTCGGTCGCGGTCAACGTGCTGACGGCGTCGACGAATTGCTCGGCCGACAAGCGGCGGGCGAGCGGCCCTCGAAACGCGCGAATCCCCGCCCCGACGGTAAGCTCCTCTGGCCGGGACGGACGTTGATACGCCTGTGACGTCAAGATGCGCTTCAACAAGTGACGTTGGTCGTAACCGCTGGCCACGAAGTCGTTGGCCAGCCAGTCGAGAAGATCGGAATCAAACGCAGGTTGATCGAGGTCGTCGACCGGTGCCACCATGCCAACCCCGAGCAGTCGATCCCAAATGCGGTTCACCCACGTCCGCGCAAACCGGCCGTTGCGAGGATCGACCACCAAGTTCGCGACTTCCTTCAATCGTGTCGCGCGGTCGGCGCCCGGCGTCAACTCACCCAATTCGCGGAACAAGAACGACGGAGTCGCCGGCTTGCCGAGGGGACGATCGCACCGGTGTTGCTCGAGCGGCTCCTCCGAAAACGCGGCGGCGAAACCGTAGGCGTCGGACAGCTTCCAGTAGTTGACGAAGCTATCGTGACACGAGGCGCACTTGAGATTCGTGCCGAGGAAGACCTGCGCGACGTTCTGCGCCGCTTGCATGGCGGGACGCTGACTCTCGTTGACAACACCGCGCCACCGAATCCCCGCGATGAACCCTTCGGAGCCGGGAACCGGATCGATGAGCTCGCGAACGAAGCGGTCCATCGACACATTGTCGTGGAGCGACCGGTACAGCCATGCGGTGACCGAACGCCGACCGCCGTCGATATACCCGGTGCCGCGATCGTCGTTGCGCAGAAGATCGCTGAAGAACGTAAGCCAGTGTTCGGCGAAACCCACGCGATCGTCGAGCAGCCGATCGACGAGCTGGGCCCGTTTGTCCAGAGCGGTCGAGTTCACGAACGCATCGAGCGCGTCGGGCGGCGGAAGCAGCCCTATGGTGTCGAACCAGACTCGACGCGCAAAGACGCGGTCGCTCACGATCTCCTGCGGCGCTTCGAAGCCGACTCGTATGGCGTGCGCGGCAAGCAGTCGATCGATCGCATGCCCTTGGCCAATCGGAAGCGTCACGTCGCGCGGCGCCAGCGGCGCCCGTCGCCAGTTCGTGAACGCGAACCCGTTGGGCCACGGCACTCCGGCGTCGATCCAACGCTCGATGGTACGGATCTCGGTGGTGTTGAGCGGTTCCCCATCTTGCGGCATACGTTCGTCGGCGTCGTCACTACGGATCAACTCGACCAGTAGACTGTTGGCGCTGTCAGCCACCACCACCGCCGGGCCGGACAGCCCCCCGGCCATGAGACGCTCGCGCGTGTCGATCGAGAAACCACCCTTGGTCTGATGACCCGAGTGGCAACGCGTGCAGCGCCGCAGAATCGGCTCGACCTCGGTCGCGAAGTCTGGCGCGTCGGTCCGCGACGCCCCGGCTGTCGGACCATCCAACTGAGAAGCCGGAACTCCGAACGCGAGCGACCCGAGAAACAGGAGCAACGCAGTGCGCATGGACACCTCCAACGAACGAGGCTAATCCGCTCGGCCAGTGGCGACAAGTCGATGGGACGAGCGGACACCCGTGTCTCGCAGCTCGAGCACTGCGTGGGCCGCGAGGAGCTCGTGATCCGCCGCTTGATTCCGATAACTGTTCAAAGTCAACAGTCTCTGAAGCCCAGCGACCGATACATCGCGTAGTTCGCGTCACATTCGTGTAGCCGGTTTTTGGGGTCTTGTTATCCGATCGGGCGACTCTCGACGGCCATCCCGAAGCGACTAGGCACGCGATGCGCGCGTCGAGAAAAGTAGGACAGATGATTCGGGTCTTGATCGTCGACGACTGCCAGTTGGATCGCGAACGGGTACGCCGTGCCCTCACGAAGTCCAGTTCGTTCAGCTGTGAGTTCCTAGAAGCGTCGAACGCCGCCGAAGGGCTGGAGACGTATCGGACGACGCAGCCGGACGTCATGTTCCTCGACTACCGATTACCCGACATGGACGGCTTGGAGTTCCTGCGCGAGTTGAACGGCGACGAAGCGGTGGGTGTGCTCCCGATCATCATGCTGACTGGGGATTCGAGCGAAACGGTGGCGATCGACGCCATGAAACTCGGCGCGCTCGACTATCTCAACAAAGGTGAACTCGTCTCGGACAGCATTCGGATGTCGACCACTCATGTGATTCAGCGCATGCAAGCGATCCGTGAAGGGAAAGAGAGTCGACTCCAACTGGAGCGCGCCATCGATCGCGCCCGGGCCTCGAGTGAATCGAAGAGCCAGTTCTTGGCAAACATGAGCCATGAGATTCGCACTCCGATGACGGCGATCGTCGGCTTCGCAGAGAACCTCCTCGAATACGATCTCACGGAGGAAGAGTCCGACCTGGCGCTGAAGACTATCGTCGACAACGGGCGTTACCTCCTGGGGCTGATCAACGACATTCTCGACCTCTCCAAAGTCGAGGCCAACCGGATCGAGTTGGAGTTGATCGAGTTCTCCCCCCGCGCGCTGCTCGAGGAGATTCAAACCCTCATCTCTCCTCGCGCGGAGGCACGCGGCTTGACACTCAACGTGCAAAGCGCGAACAACCTCCCGACCGTCATCGAGAGTGATCCGACTCGAATCCGCCAGATCCTGATCAACCTGCTGTCGAACGCAATCAAGTTCTCGACCGAAGGCGAGATCCTGCTATTGGTGCACTTCGAACGCATCGGAGATAACGAAGGCAATATCGTCTGCTCCGTGGCCGACTCAGGAATAGGGATCACCGAAGAACAACTGACGCGCCTCTTTCAGCCCTTCTCGCAAGCAGACGGATCGACAACCCGCAAATACGGGGGGACCGGGCTGGGTCTGAGTATCTCCAAGCGATTGGCCGACTTGCTCGGTGGGGATCTAGCGGTGAGAAGCCAAGCGAATCGCGGCAGCGTGTTTCGTCTCATGGTGCCAACGAAGACCGGAGCCGGGGCGGAGTACGTCGATTGGGAACACTTCGGGCCGACAGAGATCACCACCGAGCCCACGACCTCTCATCTCCCGGCCTTGAACGCACGGGTCCTGATCGCGGAAGACGTCGACGCGAATCAGCGGCTGATTCGATTCATTCTGGAGAAGGCGGGAGCTACCGTCACCGTCGTGGACAACGGTCGAGCGGCTGTAGACGCGTTCACCGCTGCTGAAGAATCGCAGGAGCCGTTCGACCTCGTTTTGATGGACACGCAAATGCCGATCATGGACGGCCACGAGGCGGCGCGTCTCCTTCGCGATCACAATTCGTCGGTTCCGATCATCGCGTTGACTGCCAACGCAATGGACGTAGACCAACGTCGCTGTATCGTGGCCGGCTGCAACGTCGTCATCACCAAACCTATCGATCGACACCGACTGCTACGCACATTGGTCGAGGCGCTGGAAACGGACTTCGACGCTCCGATCGGCCTTCCTCAGACCGATCTCGGCTAGATCACGGCGCGGGCCTTCAACCTGCCTTTCGGGCCATGGCGAACAGGTTGACGCGTTCTTCCTCGAAGACGATCTCGACCGTCTCCGCACCAAACTTGGAGCGAGCGAACAGACTCTCCATGTCGGCTTCGGTTCGGTGGATCAGATTCCACTCCAGGAAACATTCCATGATTCCGCGGTCGGGGTTGTCCGGGTGGAAGTTTCCAAGGATCACCATGCCCCCGGGGGCGAGCATGTCATAGATAGAGTTCAGCAGCCGGATCACCAGACGATCGTCGAAGTAGTCGATCAGTCCGATACTGTAGGCGAGATCGAGCGGTTCGACCGGAAGGGTTCGTCGACCGAACGCGACCGAGATCAGGTTCTCGCGAATCAACTGCATCTTCGCCCACGGGGTGTCGTCGCGTCGAGCTGCGGCCACGGTGGCGAGCGCTTCGGCATCCATATCGACACAAGTGGCGTGGACCGAACGTGCGACCGTAGCGTCAGAAAGAACATCGAAAAGCTCGCGAGCCGGACCACAGGCGAGGCTAGCGATGTGGGTGAGGGCGCCGCCCTTGCGTTCGACCGCGCGTTCAATCTCACCGGCGAGCAGCCCTCGTCGGTTGCGCACCGCGGCCGCGGCCGGCTGAGCTAGAAAGCACTCGTCGAGCAGCTGACCCACGATACCTTCACCGCTCGGCGTGTTGTCGTAGATCATCTCGATCGACTGAGCGTCGCCCGCGTAACCACGAGGCTTCTCGTAGAAACGTCGGGGACCGTCCGCCGTGAGGAAGTGCGGCAGGAACCGTTCCTGGATCTCGTGAATCTGAGCGTCCCGCACCTCCGGCGACAACGTCTCGCAGACGTTCAACCAGTGGTGCACGGCAAGCGAAAACGAACGAAACGCGCCGCCCACTTGGCGACGCAACTCATCCGGGAGTTGCGCCTCGTCTTCGAACGCGGACGCCCGTTGGAGCAGTCCGGTCAAGCGATCAGTCTTCGCTTCGAGTTCACGTCGACGAGGGTGATCGGCCAGGCGAGTCTGGATCGAGAGCGCTTCGATCCCCAGTTCTTCGGTCGACGTCATCGCTACTGCTCCTCCGGTTCCGAACGAGGACGATCCCTCGCTCGGTTTCAGAAGCGCAGTTGCCCCGCGTCGGGGGCAACGGATCTCCGAAATTCGCCGACGGCTGCGGAGCGACGCTCATAAGACGCCAATTGGAAGACAGTTGCAGAATCGATCGCAATCGAGCATGCGTCACCCGCTGCGTCGTAACTCGTATGCGACCAACGGTACGAAAGGAAACCTTCGCGAGGCCTCTGGTCATTTGGCCTGCTGGGCCCGCTGACGCGCCTCCTCTTTCTCGCCCCACTGACGCAGCCAACGTGGAAGAGTCGGCTCTTCTTGGTCGGTCGCTCCCCAAAGCCAAGGTGGCTTACGCCTTTCCTTGCCTTGCGACTCGTCTTGCTGCAGCAAGATCGTGCCGTCGACGTTCCACATCGTCACGTCGGGAAATGGCCCCGCGGAGTACTGCTCGATGGCGCGGAAGCCCGACTCCAACCACCACGACTTCGACTTGTATGCAGAGCCCCATCGATCCCGCAGTTTGTACCCGACCTGATAGCCGTGATCTCGATCGTAGCTGACATACAGCTCCCGGCGAAACCGAGCCCACTCGTACGCTTGCGGCCCCCACCATACGCCGGTCACGCAAACCGCAGCGACCAGCGCAACCAGGATAAGGCGTGCGCGATTGCTCCGCATGGCCAATGGCCCCCCATCAAAGTCGTGCAACGTTCAAGCTCAACACCGGCAATAGTCGCAAGCCACCGCCCGGAATCAGCATGATGCGGATGCGCTCGCAAGAACACGTGCGGCCGCCCCGGTGATCCGCGCCCACGGGTTCATGTACGGCGCCATGAAGTCAGATCTCCTTGAGCAGGTGGTTCATGCCCTCCCAAAATACCAACTTGAAGTTGCTGTCGATCTGGACCAACAGGATGTGGCACCCATTGTAGTCGAACAAGTGAAAACGTCCGGGATCACCCGCTGTCTGGCGCAGAAGCTCTTCGTCAATCAAGCCACCGCGCGACGCCAACTTCAACCAAGAAGATGACATGTCAGTCAAAGGAGCGAAGCGGTGCATGTGCTGATCGATAACTCGCCGGAGAGCCGCGTCGGAATACGAGAAGTCGCCAGTGTAGCCTAGCCCTCGGTCATTCTTCATGAGCTCGGTCACACAGTTCTGGGTCGTGATGTCGCTCCGCGATAGCAGCTCTACATCGTCGCTTGAGGTCTATCGAGGCATCGAGCACTTTTTTGCTTTGCGTCAGCCGAGCCGGGAGTAGCCAGGATCAAGTCTCCCCCCTCAAGAGCAACCGGTATGACAAGCCAGCGGTGAGCAGCGCTGGCCGGCACCAACGCGAGGAGCTCGCCCGGAACCGTGTGCGCCGACAGTTTCGTTTATGGCAGTTGAGCGCGGATTGCCATCGCTCGAGTAGTTTCTCTCTCGCCGACGGGACCGACTCCTACTCACTCCAGGTCGGAGTAAACGCCAGGATGAACATGACCAGCAGGTTCGAAACTCCGATCGCGATCCACGCGGCTTTCCGGTTGGAGGTCGGGGATTCCAGTGCGACGAAGAGGCGGACGAGGAAGACAAGCCATGCCGCCGCTGCAACGATGATCGGTTCAAGGAGACCATTCGCGAGTGTCTTGCTTGGTAGCGAGCCGTCCCGGGCCATAAGCTGAAACAGCAGCCAGTACGTGAATCCGGGAACGAGCCAGGCAACGTACTCGACACACAGAAGTTGCGGCTTCCTGCACACCAGGACGACCAGCATCGTGGCCGGGAATAGTGTCAGTGCGGTGACGAAGTAGATCCGGTAGAAGAACACGAGCTCTTGCATTGCGTCGTCCGGCCAACGTTAAAGCTCAGCTGCCCGAGGCAGCGTTGGGAAAAGCGAGGATTGTACGGCGGACGTGGACCGGTGGCACCTCGGATGAAGAGAGAAGCCGCCGTTGGGCGGCCGCCGCGCCGAGCTGGATGGCTGAGTGGCTTCCGCGCACTCAACACTTTCCGTCAACCAGCCAGTTGCCGTCTATCCGCCGACACACAGCACGCTCATATTGCCGCCGCCGACCCAGGGTCGTGCAGCATTCGACCCAAGCGGTGTCTCCCCGAGAACGCAGCTGCGACGTAACGCTCTGTCAGTGAGACAAGTTGTTCTTCGTCAGTCACGCGCGGCCCACCCAACGTCGAAGCTCTGCTGCAAAAGGCAGCACTCGTAAAGGCGTGGATTCTAACTGCTGAGGTAGCCCAGGTAACTCTTGACCTAGAAGTCCGCCCATTCTCGGCTGCAGCGCCGCGTCGAATTGCTCTTATCGAGCGATGCTCTTACGACTGTTGCTACTGCTTACGAACTCGAGCCACTACGCCCCTCTGGGCCAGGAGGACGAGGCACTTTCCGTCGGCGTCCAGAAGACGCTGCTCTCACGTGGTCCGGTCTCCGTACGTCCAGGACACCCTTGGACCGTAGATGCTGCACAGTTGACGCGGCTGAGGGAGCTGATTAAACGCGACACCTGCGTGGTAGAGAGACGAGTGCCCGCGGTCGGCTGCAGTGCCGCGTTGCGGCCGCATGCTAGTCGTCGTAGTAACCCCAGCCAGTAGTAGAATCGTACCAGTGGGATATGCCAGGTTGTACGACCCAGAAACTGAAGCGATAACCCCCCTTTCTACTGACGTGATATCGAAAGCTACTCTCGAGATCTGGGTTCCTGAACGAGTAGCCGCGTAGGTTTGGCGGCGGAGATCCGGTGCGCTGCAACTCGTCGTCTGCGTAGTCGACGATCGCGCGCGCTTCGGCTTCGAGCCGATACAATCGCTCACCGAGACTGAGTTGCTGCGGCAACAAGGCCACTGCGAACATGGCCGACAGGCCGATCGTCAATACGGTGCTCACCCTAGGCCAATGGAGAAGTGCTGCTGCAGGAACTAACAGGAGAAGGAGCGCACCGAAGTACGGAACTTGGCCAACCGCGCCCACGGTTTTGTTGGCGAGCAGAGTACCAAGAAGCTGCATGCAAGCTGACAGTTCCAGAAGCGTCGTAGCGAGCAAGACGGTACGTCGATCTCGATCTGATCTTGAGGACATCTTCATGCCGATCACAACCTCATCCGCCCAACGTTGAAGCGCAGCTGCCGGGTGCAGCATCGGTGGCTCCGTTGCGCTTGGCCCCCCCGGGGGCGAAAGCCTACAGTAACGCCGAGAACATTCCGCGCGTTTAACCGTCTTGCGCGTCAGCAGCGGACCGTCCGCTGCAAGCGAGCGCTTCTTAGGCGGAGGCCCAGGGATCGTAGGAGCCGAAGTTCCAAACGTGCCCTTCGGGATCACGGAAACAGTAGCCCCGGCCCCCGTAGTCCTCGTCTCTCATTTCGATCACGATCTCCGCGCCCGCCGTAACAGCTCGTGCGTAGTGTTTCTCGGCGTCGCCGACGATGATGTACGGGCTCTGAGACACTCCGCCACCCAGAGCGTCCGGAAGCTTCTGAAGATTGTCGACCTCGCTCGCGCGCGCGGAGCCGAGCATTACCATTCCGTTCCCGAAGACGAGCTGTGCGTGGGCAATCGTTCCGTCTTCACCAGGTACGACGTTTCTGCCTGTTGGCCTTTGTCGCGCGGAGAGGCTGAAGTGCGCAGCCGGGTGACGTTGAGGACGACGGGCGCATCGTGGCGTGGCTCGAACACCAGTGGGTTGGGGATGGTCGAGTCGATGGCTCGCCACCGACTATGAGGCACGGGAGTGAGGTTGGTCGCTGGGTGGCGGGTTGGCAAACAAGTACGCGTGTGAACGAGGGACGGGCGCATCGGGGCGTGAACCATTCTGTTCCAGGCGAGGGGCAGCGGGTGGGCCCGACTCCGTTGGGTGTCGGTTGGGATATGTGGATGTTGGCAGGCGCTATGTGATTCCTGTCGGCGATGCGGATGGGCCATCTCGCCCGGGCGAGGTTTGGCGTTCGCATTGGGTTCTCTGTTTTGGATTCAGTTTCTCGCGATGAATCTTAGAACTTTGTCGTCTTTCGTTTGACAGGGTTTTCACGCTTCGCTGGTCACGGTGTCTACTGCTCGTTGCGCGATCGTTATGGCAGTGCTGGTTGCTCGCGTACGGGACGTTGTCGGTCGTCGACGGAGTTGAAGTTTCGATATGCGTTGATCGTTGGTTAGGCGCGGGAAATCTCGCATCGTAGATCGTGGTCGGAACCTGGCTTCGTAGAGGCTGATCGCGGCTGACGCGGGGCGCCCTGGCTCCGGCTCGAGCGTCGGCGAAAGCGTGATCTGAAAAGGGCCGCTAAGAAATCGCCCTCCGAACCACCTCGTCCGGATCCGGACGAGTTTTCGCCCAGCCATGACGGCTTGGCCGCTTCGGAACGCACGACCCCATCCCGATATATTCCAAGTGAAACACGTGAGCGAGTGCTTCACCAAGCCGGGCATCGGTGCGAATTCGTCGGCTCGGATCAGCATCGATGTGGCGTGCGGACTGGCCTTCAGATCGATCACGTCGTTCCGTTCAGCAAGGACGGTTCGAATGACGAGATCAATCTGCGAGCCCTCTGCCCAACACACAACGCTTGGTACGCGGAGCAGGAGTTCGGAGCTGAGTTCATGCGTTCGAAGATCGCCGCGTCGCGGAAGTCGTCAAGTCCCATCGGTCAACCAACCGGGGTGCGCGAGCCGCGACCCCAATACCGAGCGACACAACCTCCCGCGAAACGGCATCGAGCAGCCCGCGGCCCAGCGATCAACCGGTCCACGCGAATCCCGTCCGGACGGGGTGTTCCTCACCGACTAGCGATCTAGCCCGATGCGCCAGCAAAGACAGGGTTGGTCGAGTGGCAACCGTTCGCGTCGCATCGTTTGCACGATGTCGCACCCATCAAAGCAACCAACCGATGCCTCGCGCTTGCCTCTAAAGAATCGGAGGCAGCCCGGTACGGATCACGCCGCCCAGCGAACACTCCTCATCGCCCAACACACATGCGCGAGCATCGGGCATCTCCGCTGCCCCTCGCCCCGAACAGACACGTTCACGCCCGATGCTCCCGTCCGCCGTTCCCACCCGCGCTTGTTTGCCAAGACGCAATCCGGCGATCAATCCCACTCCCGTGCCTCATAGTCGGTGGCGAGCCGTCGACTCGACCATCCCCAACCCACTGGTGTTCGAGCCACGCCACGATGCGCTCGTCTGTTTCGTCTTGATCGCCGCTACGCGAGTTACACAGCGGCCATCTCGGACTCCCTTTTGTGCCCGACTTCTGGCTAGAACGAGAAGCGCTCCTGCAACCACTTGCCGACGTCTCGGATTTCGTCGGGGGCGACGCCGTGTTGTATGGGGTAGCTCTTCCATTCGACGCCGTAGCCGCGGGTGCCGAGGGCGTCGCAGGCGGCTTCGCCCATGGATATGGGGACGACGGGGTCGAAGGTTCCGTGGCATTGCAGAATTGGCGTGTCCTGGTTTACTTCGGACGCTTCGCTGTCGAGTTTGTTTTCGAGGAGTAGGTAGCCGGACAGGACCATGATTCCGGCGAGGCACTCCTGGTAGCGGAGTCCGACGTGGTACGCCATCGCTCCGCCTTGGGAGAATCCGGCGAGGACGATCGAGTCGGGCGAAACGCCGGCCGCGACCTGCGCGTTGAGGATCTGCTCGACGGCGTGTCTGGACTCGTTGATTCCTTCGATGTCCTCGTCGCGACTAAACTCCATGCCTTTGATGTCGTACCACGCGCGCATGGTGGCGCCACCATTGAGAGTGACCGGGCGGATGGGGGCGTGGGGAAAGACGAAGCGCACCGCGAGTTCGGGAGAGATCCCTAGCTCCGGCACGATCGGTTCGAAGTCGTGCCCATCGGCGCCGAGCCCGTGTAGCCAAACGACGACGCCATCGGGTTGCTGACCCTCTTCTACGCCCCAGTCGACGACGACACATTCGAGCATCGAGTCGCTCATTACAGTTGCTCCTCAGTTCGTGGCAATCAGACAGAAAAGAAGGAAGCTCTCTCGCCGGCGGGCAACGCCGAAGCGAGAGAGCCTCCCGAAGGTAGCATACGGATAATCTACTCGGAGATCGCCCGCGTGTGGAGCCCGAACGTTCCGTTCTTGGGATCGATCAGCACCAACGTCAGCGGACCGAGTTGGCGAGGTCTGTAGCCGAGATCGCCCTTGAGGCGCAAGTCTTGAACCAAGTCTCCGTGCGGTGCGATCCAGTCCACGGTCAGCGCTCGCGGCACTCGCAAGTCGATGACGGTCGGCACACCGACCGGGGTCGACGAGTCCTCGAACTCGAACGCGGTGGGAGCGGGCCCCTCGAAGTCAGAGAACTGCACTGCTTTGGCGCCCTTCTGCAAGCGCTGATCAAGGCTCTTGGCGAAGGCGAGCGCTTGTCCGGTGCCGTCGCCGAGAGCGTCGATGCGGACAAACACGTTGCCGCGCACGAACACGATCCGGTGCACGTCGTCGCGCTTGCGGTGAACGAAGGCGACGTCGCCCAACCCGCTCTCATGGACTTCGCCCCACGGAAGGTGCGGCGCCGCGTACGGCGGCAAGCTGTGGTGCGACAAGAACTGGTTCAAGAGCAATGTTCGTGCGTGAAGCCGCTCGGTTGTCACGTCGATCTCGACCCGCAGGTGATGTTCGCGGTGGTCCTTACCCTTGGGGGCGAGGATCGTGTCGAAACGAACGCCGTAGCCGAGCTGCTCGGTTTGCTTGCTGGGGTTGTGTTCAGCAACCTTCACGACGCGGGCGTACGGCGCCTTGGTGGCGGCCCAATCGTCGAGTTGTAGCGCCGTGGCCGGCACGCCGGACCACACCGGCCCGTTGGCTCCGGGCCAAGTCGCCGAACCGTAACGCACCTTGATCTCGTCGTCGGTCGGGTAAGGCACGTCTTGCCCAAGCGCCGGCTTGGCCAACGCGCCGCACATGCAAAGCACGCTGAACATGAGAAGCGCGCCGGGGATGGCGAATCCGTAAGTCTTCTTCATGGCTCGCTCCTTTCAGTTTTGGATGCTGAAGCCGTAGGTAATCGGAGCTGGAGTACTGGTTGAGGGAGTGCTGTCGACGCAGATGTCCTGGAACGTCGGCCACACCCAACCCGTGGCGTACTCGATCTCGACCGCGGGGTTGTCGTGATCGAAGATCTCGTACAAGTTCCCCGACGTCGCCCAGCTGGTCAACGAACCGCCGGTCGTCGTGATAGTGTCGGCGGTATTTCCGACAATGGAGTACTCCGGGTACGGATTCGGAAACGTCGAGTGGACGTCGGCCCGAAGCGTGAAGCCCGCGAACTCGTCGGCCAACCACGACTCGCCCGAGTCGGTCAACGTCGTCGTGGTCAATCCGGTCGACGCGGTAGTCCCCGCCGGCCACAACGCGGTGGTATCGGGGTTGTCGTCGACGTCGAACGTACACGTCAAATCGTAGATCAACGCCGTCGATCCCGAACCGACCCCGCCAAACGTGTGATTACCGAATCCGGCACGATCACAGTTGGCGTTGGTTCCGTTCTGTGCGCAGATCGGATCGTCACGCACGGAGGACGACTGCGTGAACGGATTGTTGGAGTACGGCGTCGTGGTCCCGATCGGGTCCAGGCAGTTGAGGTAGCCATAGAATCCACCGACGAAACCGCTACCGCTCGCAAGCCAGTTCATGTCGTCGCCGTTGAGGTTGTCGAAGCAGACGATGATCGACGCCGAGTCGTAACAACAACCGACCACGGTACCGGTACCGCTGTAGCCTTGGTTGATGTAGTCGTCGACGTCGAAGCGGAAGCCGCCGCCGATGAAGTTCCCGTACCCCGGTGATCCGGAAACCGTGTCGTATCGAAAACTCGGCAGGTCGAAGCCTTCGTGCACAATGGCGGTGCGCGTCTCTTGGAAGGTCGTCGCTCCGTCGGCGAAGTCGGCCAACACTTCCAACGCGTCAACGCGGGGCTGTCGCGTTCCGCCCGCGAGCGTCGGCGTCCACGGCGAAGTCGGCACGTCGAGGATGGTGAACACGGTGTGCGACG
Source organism: Planctomycetota bacterium (assembly GCA_021776775.1). GTDB lineage: Bacteria > Planctomycetota > UBA8108 > UBA1146 > JAJFFE01 > JAJFFE01. The sequence continues at coordinate 44,706 of JAJFFE010000116.1, forward strand.
TGGTGTCGACTGTGGCGGTGTCGCCACCGTCGACGCTCGCCTGCCACTGCCACTCGATGGAGTGCTTGCCGACCACCACCGGCGTCGGCTGCGAGAGCGGCACCAGCGTGGGTGCGGACGCACCGGAAACGAGCGCGATCGAAATCGGATTGATCCCGCCGAGCACGCCACCTCCGAGGCCCGACAACTCGACCGTGCCGGTGATCGACGGCGTGACTTCGAGCACGATCTCGAAGGTCGGCGTATTACCCGACGCGTACACGACCTCGTGGCTTCGCACGCCGTTTAAGTACTCAGGAACCAGAATGTCGATCAAACGCGTCCTCCGCGCTTCGACTCCATCGTTGGTATTGCTCGTCGAGTGGTTGAAGGCGATGGACGCCACGTCGAGGTCGAAGACGGCGAACTCCGCCGTCGGGTTACCGTCGACGTTGACCGCGATCAAGCTCGACGTCGTCTGACTCGCCAGCGATCCGGTGTTGATCACGGTATCGAGCGTCGCGCCCGACGGCAGAATGAGGGACGTGCCCCCCACCCCGAACGTCGCGTCGGTCACTCCCCCGCCCGCCGCGGCCGCTTGTTGCAGGGCGACGCCGATCGATACCAAGCTTCCGTTGAAAACGGTGACCGGCACGTCGCTATCGGTGGCGAACAGAGTTCCGTCGAGCGTCACGGTGACACCCGGCACCGGGCAGTAGATGGTGTCGGAGGTCGGATCCGATCCGAGCGCCGGGAACGGCGCCGCGGGCGGTGGTCCGGCCACGAACAGGTATGAAAGAATCCAAACCGGATCGAGCAACGAGACGTTGCCGTCGTCGTTCACGTCGGCCGCGTCCCAACAACTCGGCGGCGGACCGCCCTGGTAGATCGCCTGCAACAGGTAGATCGCGTCGGCTTGATCGACGACACCGTCATCATTCGTGTCTCCGCGAATGAATGCTGCATCGGCCGTCGCAGCCGAGCCCAGCAGGATGCCCGCGAGCACCCCGGCTAGGCGAACCACACGCCACCAAGTCATCATGTCATTGCTCCCTCTCTCGAAGGAACGGCCTCTCGGCCGCACCAGTCGATTACTTTACGAGCCAAACACGAGCCCACGCGAAATAGGTGCGAGTGGCCCGACGAAATCTTAAGGGGAAGCGGAAGCGGGGTCGCCCCAATTCGGCATGGAGTGTCGCGGAAAGGCTCAATCGCGACTCTTACCACCGATGCGTAGCGAGTTTCGCAGCGTTTCGAGTTCTGCGGCCGATATCTCCGGACGGGCACCGTCGGCGTAGACCACCGCCGTGTGAGTGCCACCTGCCGTGATCGTGGCCTTCACTGTTCCCAACACTTGCTCGTCTTCGCCGTTACGGTCGCACAAGGTCACGTCCGCCACCAACCCCGGCAACGCTTGGAACTCGAACAAGACGACGTCCCGTGAACCGTCGGCGGCGCAACGGCCGATGGCGGTCGCGGCGCGTTCGACAACGCTTCCGTCACTGCTCTTCAACCGCAGCACGAGTGCACCCGACGCCGGAGCGAGGGGGATGACAGCGAGAACCGAAAGTGAGGCGGCCGGCTGCAGCGTGATCGACTTGGCAAACCCAGCTTCGGGTGCCGTGCGGGTGAGGTATCCCGGCGCCGAAATCGCTGCCAACGATCGGTTCGCACCAACACGGAGCACGCCCGCGGCGTCGCTGAACTGTATCGCTGGCCCAATACCGGATTGTGAATCCGTACCGGCTGGTGAATCCGGGCCGGCTGCTCCCTCGGCCGGGGCGCTGCCGTCGTGCGGGCGCGCGCCGGCCACCGGCCATCCGTCCGCCGTGACCACTCGATACTGCTCGAACGCGGAACTCAACGTGCGTTCTTCGAGCGGCTCCCCGAGCGGGAACCAGCCGAGGTCGCGGTCGAGCCAGCGCACTCGAGATCGCGGCGGTACCGAGGTCATCACCCGCCGACGAGTCAACCGAGCGTCACCCACTAGCGTCGCCCGGTGCAGCGCGTGCCCCGATCGCAGCTCGATCTCCGTCGAAGGATGGCCCGTCCAAAGCTCTAGCCGCGTGCGAATGGAATCGTCGCAAGGGCGCGACTTCAGGTGAGCGGATCGAAAGACATCGCTCGGCTCGATGGCCGATGGCTGCCCCGCGCGGATCTCGACCACACCACGTTGTTCATCTCCGGAGGCGGTGCGCAACGTCCAGTCGAAGCGACCGGCCGGTAGCGCGATCGCCGTCGAAAACCCGGGCGCCGGAATGACGCCTCGCAGTGCGAAGCCACCGGGTGGCAAACCACGTACGTCCCACTCGACCCCGTGCTCCGTTCTGCCGAATCGGGCGATGGTCAAGGTTCCTGCCGGGCGTGGTTCGATACGCAACTCGCTCGCATCCGGTTCGACGTTTGTCTCGGCCCAAGCGATCTGTGTAAGGTCACCACTCCACTCGAACAGAAGCGCACGTCGACCGACCGGCAGGGTAAGCCGGCACGGGAACTCGTCAACTCGTGCGACGCCCACCGACTCGCCGCGACCGTTCTTCATGCTGACCCAGCACGGTCCCGGCGGCGCGGCATCACACGTGACGACAACGCGGCCAAGCTCCGGCGTCGCCAAAGACTTCGGGGCGCCCGGATTCGAAATCGGCAGCACCCATGGACCGAACGGTTCGAGCCGCGGATGCCGGAGGTAGAGCGTGCGATCTCCGAGGTGCCCCTTCAGCGACACTCGATTGTCCGAAGCGAGCTGGAAGTCGACGTCACTCATGGCGGGCCGCGCGAACGACGCCGTCAGCGACGTTCGGAACTCACGCGGGTCGAGCACGATGTCACCCTGGGTGCTGCCGAGGACAAGATCGAGTTCGGAATCGCCAACGATGGTCACGGAGACGTCGGCTCGGATTGCGGATTCGCGCGACTGCCGACAACGCAGCCGGTATTCGCCCGGCGTCAGACGGACGGTGTAGCGGCCGTCCCAGTTGGTCTTCACGGTCGCGACACGCCAGCCGGACTTCAACAAGACAGCGACTTCGAGGTTCGGCAAGTGTCGGCCTGCATGCGAGACCTGTCCCGACAATCGGTGCCGGACGATCGAGTGCTCGATCTCCACCAACGATTGCGGCCCGCCGACGGATACCTCGAACTCGCCCCACGCTCGTCCTTCGTAACGAACGAGGTAGCGCCCCGCCCGCACCCCTTCGAACCTGACGCGATCCTTCGTGTTCGTGACCGACCCGGGGGTCCGCACGCGACGGTCGCGCGGAATCAGATGAACTCGAGTCGGAGTCATGGTGCCGCTCGTCCCGACGAACGCGATGCGCACGGTATGACTCGACGCCGGACCGAGCGGGACGTCGTCGATGTCTCGCGGCGCGCTGCGAACCATGGCGATATCGACGTCGTGCGATTCTCCCGCAGCGAGCGTCACTTCAACCGACGCAGGGGCGTAGCCTTTCTGGGTCACCGTGATCACGTAGTGGCCCGGCGGAATCTCTCCACTGGCCGAGGGAGAGACGGACTCGTCTTCGTCGGTCGGAACGAACGATATCGACAACGGTCGAATCGGTTCTCGGGTGTCGCTGTCGGTCACGACGAGGGTGACCTTGGCCGGGCGCGACATCACAATCTCGTGAGGCAAGTCTGCGAAGCGGCCGCGAAACCAGACGGTCGCGTGGTGCTCCTTTTCGGCGAGAAGCTCCACGTCGGAGTTCCCACCCGCGACCTCCATGCGAACGCGTCCGTCGCCGCCGGTGACGTCTTTCGGAAAACGGCCGGAGTCTCCCTTGGACTCGACCGGTCGGATCGAAACGCGAACCCCGGGCACGGGCGCCCCGTCTTGATAGGTCACCATGGCCCGATAGTCACCGGGGCGACGATAGACCAAGTTCTTCTCGACGACGGTATCACCCAACAGCTGCACCAACGCACGCTTCTTGTCGAGCCCTTCGATCACCGGCACGTAGACATGAAACCTGCCGTGACCGGTCAACGAAACTTCGTACTCGCCGTTCGCGTTCGTCACCGGGTATCGAACGCGACTGCGCTCGCCGGACACCGCGACGGCGACGGAGTCGTACGGCTTGCCTTCGGTGTCGACGATACGACCGTAGACGATGTTCTGCCGCCCGACGCGAAGTTCGACCTCGCGGGTTTCGCCCGGTTCGAGTGGCTCGACCGTGAGCACGGAAAACGGCACGTAGGTGCGCACCTGAATCGGACAACGCGGTGCAATCGAAGCGATTCCGACGCGTCCGTCGGGCAGGAACTCCCCCGCCCGCGTCCCGAGGCCGGGCACACCTTGATCGACGTGCACGGCGAGAGATCCGACTTCGACTGGCCGGCGCCGACCATCAACCAGGCGCACGATCAAGCGCCCCGGTTCGAGTAGGTGCAACGTCTCGCGCTTGGAAGTCGCCCCGATCTCAAAGACGTGCACGTGCCGTCCGGGCACCTCGACAAGCAGGTGATACGCGCCTCGAAGCAACCCCCCGATCACCGCTTGACCGGCCATGTCGGTGACGAAGCTCTGGTTCGGCTTGCCATGAATCGACAACCACGCACCGACGACCGGGGTGTCCGATTCGTCGAGCAGGGTAACGGGCACTGATCGTCCGCGACTCATGACAACGTCACCCAAGTCGACGACGCCGCGTTGCTCGCGCCACTCGACGGTCCGCGGACGATAGCCACGAACGGAGATCGTGACTCGGCTCATCCCTTCCGATGGCAACGCCGCGATCAACGGCTCGGACAGGTAGTCATGGCCGTTGCCGTGCCAGCGGCGTCCGGCGTTGACCCCGTCCATCATGACGACGTACGGCGCATCGATCGGCTCACCGTCGGACGCCCGCAGCCGAGCCCGCAACCGGAGAGCAGGGCGCGCGGTGAGTCGGATCGGTCGAGCGAACTCTTCGAGGTCGACGACCGGGTCGCTTTCGTAGCGAAGGTCCTGAACCGAAATCAGCGGCACGGAATCCGGCAGCGGGCCCAGTTCGAAGTGGCCGTTCGTGAACGAAACCGCGGACACCTCGATCAACTCCTTGTGGATAGAGTCGAGAAGTTGCTCGGAGTACGACGCCGCAACGCGAACTCCGGGCAGCCCGTTGCCTTTGGCATCGACGACTTGCCCGCGCAGATAGCGTCCCTCTTGCATGACGAACTGATCACGCCCGTTGCTCGCTCGGGTCAGGAGCGGTAGGAACCCCTCCACATCGAAGCGAACTACGGCGCTCAAGTCAGACGGCACACTGAAGCGCCCGGAACTATCAACTCTCGTCGTCGCGGTTCGATGGGTAAGGGTTGCGGTGATGAGGGAGCCGCCGTCGGGTCGCACGACTTCACCTTCGAACGCCTCTCCGGGCAAGAGCATGAACTCGAGCGGAAACGTCCATGTCCCGCTGCCGATTGCCCCGGAAGCATTGCGGCGTGCGAGTCGCTGTGACGTGGCGACAAAACCGGAGGCCTCGGCGCTGACGACGATTCGGGTCGGGTCGTACAGACCGCGCTCTTCGAACGCGAACGCACCCGCTTCGCTGGTGCTCGTCGTCGCGTAGCGGACCCGCGGCCCGCGGGTGGGCGCGCCCCACACGTGCACCGTGGCGCCGGCTATCGGCAACCCGAACCCGTCGATGACCCGGCCGCGGATCGGAAGCCGTTGCGCATTCGGCACGATCAGCCGCTCGCGAAGCTCGGCCGCCACCGGATCGGTGATCGCCGGGGCGGAACCGGTCGCGCCTTGAATCAAACATAGGACGAAGAGGGCAAGCGTCATCATCACCGTCTGCTCGTGCTGTCGTGGCCTAGCCCGGACTATTCATCAGGCGAAGCCGCGCAGGCTGCGCTTCCCGCGAATCTCTGCGTTACTCCTTCTTGAAGACCACTAGGTCGACTGCGGCGTCGTGCCTGGATCTTCACGGAAATCGCAGCCTGTGTTCCGTTG
>JAJFFE010000117.1 GCA_021776775.1 Planctomycetota bacterium
CAACGGAACACAGGCTGCGATTTCCGTGAAGATCCAGGCACGACGCCGCAGTCGACCTAGTGGTCTTCAAGAAGGAGTAACGCAGAGATTCGCGGGAAGCGCAGCCTGCGCGGCTTCGCCTGATGAATAGTCCGGGCTAGCGATAGCGAAGCTAGCAACTACTCGTAACCGGCTCGCTTCAGCCCGTCTTCGATCCTTGCCACGTGCTCTGGTGCAAGTTCGGGCTTCTTGAGCTTCGCCGGATCGATCTTCGACTGACGATACTCCGGTCGCATCTTCCGATTGTCGGTTCCCGCGAGCATCTTCGACTCGAACGGTAGGGATAGGTAGTCGCTAAGCCACCTTGACAGTGACGCGCGAAGTCTCAAGTGCGTAGACCCTTGCAGCATCCGAACCCAAGACTCTTAGGGGAACGCTGACCCGCATCGCACCACTGCACCTGGGCGGGACGCGTCGCGGGTGTCGGCGGTACCTGTGGTTGCGATCGGGCACAACTCTCACAGACCGGGGTATCAAGTCCACCTGAGTTCGGCCAAGCAGGTCCACCCGTATAGGGTTCGGTGCGAAGCTCAGCTCGGGCAAGCTGGTCCACCCTGGTTCGGGTAAGCAGGTCCACCTCAGCTCGCCCAAGCTGGTCCACCTGACGCTATCGGTTTCGGCTCTTCGCTAGGCCGCCACGATCCCCATCCTTCGAGGTTCACACGAGCCCGGAGGAATGAGCGATCAGCGCCAGGAGGACCGATATGCATCAGATCCAAGAAGTTATTCGTCTGCATCGCCTCGGGCGTGGACAGCGAGCGATCGCCCGTCAGCTTCGTATGGGTAGAGACACGATTCGGACGTACCAAGAGAAGCTCGAGCAAGCAGGCCTCCTGCACGGGTCGCCGGATGACTTGCCCGATATCGCAGTGCTACAGACCATGATCGCCGAGGAGTTCTCGGCTCCCTCCGAGGAACCAAACTCTTCCGTCGACGCGTGGAAGATGAAGATCTCGAAGCTCCACAAAGCCGGGGTCGGCCCCACCGCAATCCACGATCACTTGCGGCTTCAGATACCCGATTACACAGGGCACCTCTCATCCGTCAAGCGCATGTGCAATCGCTTGTCTCGAGAAGAAGGTCCTAAGGCAACGGACGTCGCGATCCGCGTCGAGACCGCGCCGGGTGATGTCGCCCAGGTCGATTTCGGCTACGCCGGTTTGCGGTACGACCCAGGACAGGGAGTTCTGCGCAAGTGTTGGGTCTTCGTGATGACGCTCGGGTTAGTCGCGAGATGTTCTGCGACTTAGTCTTCGACCAGAAGATCGCGACGTGGCTCGATCTTCACGTGCAGGCGTTCGAGCACTTCGGTGGTGTGCCCAAGGTCGTCGTCCCCGACAACTTGAAGTCCGCTGTTATCCGTGCCTCGTTCGGTATCGACGGCGACCCGACCTTGAACCGAAGCTATCGAGAACTCGCTAGATATTGCGGCTTCCAGATCGATCCGACTCCGCCTCGAGCCCCAGAGAAGAAGGGAAAGGTCGAGTCGAACGTCAAGTACGTCTGCAGGAACTTCCTCAGCACTTGGACCACCGTCGACATCCACGAGGATCGACGACAACTACAGCGTTGGGTGGCAGAGATCGCTGGCCAGCGGATCCACGGAACAACGGGGCGACGACCTCAAGAGCTCTTCGAGGAGGCGGAACTTCAGGCGCTCTCACCTGTGCCCGCCACTCGCCGGGAGCCGGTTCTTTGGAAAGTGGTCAAGCTTCACCGAGATAGCCATGTGCAAGTCGACGGAGCCTTCTACTCGGCGCCGTGGAAGCTCCTGGGAGTAAAGCTGTGGGCCCGTTGCACACCTCACTCAGTTGCCCTGTGGAACGACGACAAGCTCGTTCACACGCATGGGCGCGTTAGACGAGGACAGCGCCGCACGGTCGACGAGCATCTCCCGGAGCACCGTCGTGACCTTTGTCATCGAAGCCGGTCCTATTGGATTGAGCAGGCGCAGTCTATCGGACCCGAGGTCGAGCGCTTGGCGACGGAAATATTCGACTCGGACGACGTGCTCCTTCAACTACGGCGCGTTCAATCTGTCGTGCGACACCTAGAAACGTTCCCTCGGGAGCGTACTCGTAAGGCTGCCGCTCGCGCCCTTCACTATGGCTGCCTCGACTACCGCGGCATCAAGACAATCCTTCGCAAAGGACTCGATCTCGAACCGCTTCCCGACAAATCTCGTCAGCGATCGTGGGCGAGTGGATCGCGCCACGCTCGTGAGGCCAATTCCTTTTCCTCTACACAGGAGTAGTCCATGTCTGTTTCCGATGAACTTGTCGCGATCCTCAAGAAGCTTCGCCTGTCCGGTGTTCTTCAAACGCTGACCTTCGAACGAATGAGGCCATCGACGGTAGCCTGAATCATACCGAGTTCCTGTTTCGACTTTGCTCCGATGAAGTCGAGCGTCGCGACACCAAGCAACGCGAGTTGCGGATGCGACGAGCGAACTTCGACGGTGTGAAGCGACTCGAGGATTTTGAGTGGTCGTTCAATCCCGAGCTCCCCAAGGCCAAGCTTGTTGACCTCGCAACTTGCCACTTCGTCGCGCTGAACGAGAACCCACTTCTCATTGGCCCGACCGGTGTCGGCAAGTCGCACCTTGCTCAGGCCATTGGTGAGCGTGCGTGCCGTATGGGTCACTCGGTCGTGTATACCACCGCCCATCGAATGCTATCGGAGCTTCGATCCGCCCGTGCGGACAAGAGCTACGACAAGAAGGTCCTGCGGCTGACTTCCTGCGAGCTATTGATCATCGACGACCTCGGCCTTCGGCCACTTGAAGACGACGAGCCCATCGACCTCTACGAAATCATTCGACAGCGATACGAACAGGGGTCCACGATCGTCACCTCGAATCGAGCGCTTGAGGAGTGGTACCCACTCTTCGTCGACGACCTGATGGCGTCCGCGGCGATGGATCGCCTGCTGCACCACTCCCATGTCCTCGTCATGGATGGTCACTCCTACCGTAACCCGCCGGGACGCAAGAAAGCGTCATGACTCTTCGCCGAGACTGAACGTCAGTGGACCGCTTGAGCGAACTGAAGCCTCGTTTTTACAGCCCGAACCCAACGCTTTTACAGAGTGCCTCTCAACCGCACGCCCCAGAGTTTTCCAGCAGCTCTAAGTGGACCAGCTTGAACCGAGTGGGTCAGGTTTAGTTTGCCACTCGCAGCCTCGGATGTCGGTTACTACAAGGTGGAAATGATTGCTTAAGAAACAGAAGCCGTGGACCAGCAGCCCGTATCGCAGTCCTTTGAGGACCAGCGCGAAAAGGAGGATCTCGTTGACCTCCTCCGATGGCCGAATGAGGAACATCGTCGTTGGTCTTCTTGGTGATCAGGTAGGTGGTGCCCAGCTCGACGCAACGGAGCCGGGAGCGGTGATGCGGAGTTTGTTTCGGCATGGATGTGTCCTCCATGCGCGGGGCGTGCTGGTGACCTTCCCGGGGAATTGTGGACACGGCCTAAGAGGGGATAATGGTCCCCTGGAAGGACGTGAACAATGGGGAAACCCAGACGGAAGTACAGCAACGAGTTCAAGGTCGAGGCGGTTCGGCAGGTTGTCGAGCAAGGTCGACCGGTGGCGGAAGTCGCTAAGGGCCTCGGTATCCACGAGAACCTGCTTCACGGCTGGAAGCGGAAGCTGACGGCGAACGGGAGCGTGTTGCCGCCGAAGGGCGAGAAGTCGATCCTCGATCTCGAGCAGGAGAATCGAGAACTCCGGAAGGAACTTGAGAAGGTGAAGATGGATCGAGAGATCCTAAAAAAGCGACGGCTTACTTCGCGAACGACGAGAACTGAGATACCAGTTTATCCTCGAGAATCGGGAGATCTTTGAGGTAAGCCAGGCATGCGACGTACTGAAGGTCTCCCGAAGCGGATACTACGGCTGGCTGACTCGTGGTGTTTCCAAAAGGCGTCTTCGCGACGCAGAGATCCTCGAGCACATCCACGACATCCATGCTGAAAGTGGGAAGACGTACGGCTCTCCTCGGGTTCACCGCAAACTCGGGGAAAGAGACGTCTCTTGCGGTCGAGGACGTGTCGAGCGGCTCATGCGCGAGAACGACATTCAGTCCAATACCGTGAAGAAGTTCCGACGCCCGCAGACGACGAACTCGAATCACAAGCAGCCAGTATTTCCAAACCGATTGCCGGAGATCGACATCACGCGAACCAACCAAGTCTGGGTGGCCGACATCACCTACTTGAGAGTGGGTCAGGAATGGAGCTACCTCGCTGCGCTTCTCGACCTCTGCTCGAGGAAGGTCGTCGGCTGGGCAGTCGGGGACCGAGCAGACGCCGAGCTGGCGATACGAGCGCTGGAGAACGCGCTCGAGACTCGGCCAGCTCCGGAGATCCATCACTCCGATCGAGGTTGCCAGTACGCGTCCGAAGCGTATCGGGAAAGCTCGCGCGAAACAATATCGAAGGAAGCATGAGCCGAAAAGGAAACTGCTACGACAATGCGAGGATGGAGAGCTTCTTCGGAACCTTGAAGACCGAGCGCGTGTACCACGAGTCTTACGAGACCCTCGGACAGCTACGTGCGAGCCTCTTCGATTACATCGAAATGTTCTACAATCCGCATCGGTTGCATTCGTCGATCGGCTACCGAAGCCCGCTCAACTTCGAGGGTGAGGATGCGGCTTGATGATCTCACGGAGTTTTCCACAAAAAGCTAACCCCCTCCCCGTGGGGGCTGCGCCCCCACCCGGCCTCGCTTCGCCTG
>JAJFFE010000118.1 GCA_021776775.1 Planctomycetota bacterium
GTCGACGATGCCGAGGGGCAGTCGTGGTTTCGTTTCGGCGAACCGATTCAGCTGCGCTCGGGCAGCTACCGAATCACGGGATACGCGCGCAATGGTCCCGCGGGCGAGGCGTGGATCACCTGTTGGGGCGATGGCGGCGAATCGGTAACCGCAATCGAGTCGTCCGCCGTTGTCGAGTTGGCCGGGCAAGTGATCGCGTCCGATGCGTTGCCATCGACAGTGACCGTTCTTGTTCTGCCGTTGGCGGAAGCGGGAACGCCTCCCGTCGACGTTCTTCTCACCGCCGGTGCACGCGTTCCTGTCAGCGCGCGACTGTCTAGCGAGACCGAACTCGGGTTCACCGTGAGTCAGCCGGTGGGACGAGTACTCATCGGCGCGACTCGGGTGTCGGATCGAATCGAAGTATGGGACGTTATCGACTTGGCCACGCGAACGGAGTGTCAGTTGGCGCTGCCGACCGTGAGCGCCGACTCCGCGGTCGCGCTACGCATAGAAGACTCGAGTAGGTCCGAGATACCGCAGGCGACGGTGAGTTACCGCGCCCGAGCGAGCGGCCGAGTGGTCGAGGGTCGAGCCGTGTTGACGCGAACCGTATCGACGGCAACCTCGAGTGGCGTGGTGTGGGCCCACCTGCCGAAGTTGGTCCTCGACGTCGCGCGCGGAGCGCGACCTGGTGAGGCGGAACTTGTCGTAGAGAGCGACGGGTACCTCTCGGCCACACTGTCGCCTACCACCGACGCGCCTCTCGGGAGAGCAGCGTTGACGGTTCGACTTCCCGGCAAAGCGACGGTATCTCTTTCCGTGCTCGGCGCACCGTCCGAGGTTCCACTGCACGCGGAACTCACCGCGATCGGCGCGGCGAACGAGGTTCCGGAGGCGACGCGCATTGTGAACGACGAAGGTGTGTTCGAATCTGCGAGAGAAGGAGACCACGTCTTGAGCGTGTTCGCGTCGAGTGACGTCGGTAGTTTCGACGGCGCGTGGCTTCACAGCGAACCTGTTTCTCTCACTCGCGGCGCCAACGAACTTGAAGTGACGCTTACGCCGCTTTACCGACTGAAGGTCAACCTGGTCGAGCCCGCGGACGGCGGGTTGGTCACACTCGAGCGGGTTCCCGCCCGCCTCGATGAAGTTCCGAGCGAGCGGCTGCTGGAGTCCGGCGCGGCTCGGGTCGAGTTTTCTCACTGCCGTTCGGGTCAGTACCTCTTGCACCGCTACCGGCCGTCCGGGCGGCACCAGTCCACCCGGTGGATCGAAATCGACTCGGACACGACGATCGAGTTCTCGCCCGACGGGCCGAACGCCTTGTTGGTCATTCCGGCGCCGTCGGGAGTCCTGGCCGCGGCGGGATTGCTCGGCGGCGATATCATTACCGCGCTCGACGGTAAGCCGATTCGCGCGGAGAGATTGCGATCGCTGCTGCTCGGCCTCGAGGAGGGATCCCTCGAATTGACCGTGCAGCGAGGCTCCTCGACGGAGCTTCTTGCCCTCGACTTCGAAGCGTTCGCCGAGTCGGCTCCGGGTCAGACCGAGCTTCGTCCGATTCACTTCGCTCCGTCGAAGTGATCGGCGGCTTTGCGGGCCTGGCGTTGAGATTGGGATTCGACCACGACCCGATCGTTGTCTTGCTCGGCGCCCGGCATCGCGGTTCAATGCTCGGCTCGAAACCTCCTCAACCATTGTCGAAGGCGCGTGTTTCATGACATCTATCGGAGTTTGTTCGTGGTCGCTGTCACCGTCGAACGTGCAAGATCTCGTGCGTGACGTCAAAGCCATCGGGGCCGACGGCGTGCAACTCGCACTCGGTCCCCTGGTGAACGGCGAATGGCCGGTAACCGAGACGCTGGCTGCCCTCCGCGACGCCGGAATCACCGTGCACTCGGGCATGATGGCGTTTAACGGTGAAGACTACACCACGCTGGAAACGGTGCAGCACACCGGCGGCGTCCGGCTCGACTCGACGTGGGATGAGAACCTAAAGTTCGCCCACGACATCGCGGTGATGTGTCGCGCCGAAGGCATCGGGTTGGTCTCGTTTCACGCCGGGTTCATTCCGCACGACGCCAACGATCCGGTGCGAGCGTTGATGATGGAGCGACTGCGCGCGGTGCTCGACGTGTTTGCGCGGCAAGCCATCCGCCTGGCGTTCGAGACCGGGCAAGAGACGGCCGACACCTTGCTCGAAGTGCTCGACGAACTCGCCATGCCGAACGTCGGGGTGAACTTCGACCCGGCGAACATGATTCTCTACGGTATGGGCGATCCCGTGGAGGCACTGCGAAAGTTGGCGCCGCACGTGTGGCAGATCCACATCAAGGACGCGACCCACACCGCGGTGCCGGGGACGTGGGGGGCCGAGGTCGTGGTCGGGACGGGCGATGTCGATTGGGACGCCTTCTTCGGTGTCATCCAAGAGCGACGGCTCGGCGTCGATCTCATGATCGAACGCGAAGCTGGCGACAGTCGGGTGGAAGACATGAAGAGTGCACTTGCGTTGATACGAGCCAAGCAATGAGCGAGATGCGCGTGGGAATTGTCGGGCTCGGGTTCATGGGGCAGACTCACCTCACCGCCCTCAACAGCGCGATCGCATCGGGGATGGCGTGCCGACTGACCGCGGTGTGTGATCGTCATCCCGAACGTCGCTCGGGAGAGCCGAACGCCATCGGCAACCTGGACACCGTCGCCAGCGAGCGACTGTTCAATCCTGCCGATGTGCACGGGTTCACCACTCCCGAAGAACTATTCGCTTGCCGCGACGTGGACGCCGTCAGCATCTGCACGCACACCGATACGCATGTAGACTTGGCGTGTGCCGCGCTCGAGTCGGGCAAGCACGTCATGGTCGAGAAGCCGGTGGCGCTCAACCCTGACGACATCGATCGAGTCAGCGCCGCCGCCCAAGCGGCCGGTCGCGTTTGTATGCCGGCCATGGTCATGCGTTTCTGGCCCGGGTGGCGTTGGTTGAAGGAGACGATCGCGGCGCAGACGTACGGCAGCGTGCGCAACGCCACCTTTCGTCGCATCGGTACAGCGCCGTCGTGGGCGTCTGAGTTCTACGAGAACGCCGAGATTTCGGGCGGTGCGTTGGTCGACTTGCACATTCACGACTCGGACTTCGTCCGCTGGTGCTTTGGTGATCCTCGCGCGGTCACGACGAGTGGAACCCTCGATCACGCGTCGACCGTGTACCACTACGACGACGGGCCTAGCTTGGTCACCGCCGAGGGCGGCTGGATGCGCCAGCCGAGTTGCGCGTTTCAGATGCAGTACCACGTGACGTTCGACGATGCGGTCGCTCGCTTCGACATTCAGCGGGACGTACCCCTGGAAGTGTTCACCGGCGATGCGTGTACGCCGGTGTCGGTGGAGGGGCCGGACGGCTACGAAAGCGAGATGCGCCACTTCATCGAAACCGCGATCGCCGGCGGCACGCCGGACGCGACGTTGGCTGACGCCAGCGCCGTGGCCCGCTTGCTCCACGCCGAACGCACCAGTTTGGACTCGGGCGAGACGCGGTCGCTCTAATTCGGAAGCTAGCGCTACTTCCGCGGTGCGTCCGGGGCGTCGAGGTCGCCGAGCGCGTACTGAATGCCGGCGAGGTAGTGCCTCAGGACCGGAGCGTTCCAGAAGATCTCATCGCGATGTCCCAATGAGCAGTAGAAGACGCGGCCCTGGCCGAACCGTTTGACCCAGCTGATCGGAAAGTCTCCGTCCTTGCGACGAATGCCGTCCTTCTTCATGTTCGTGCGCGCCTTGTCGAGGCTCATCAGAACTCGTTGCTGGAACCGTGAGTACGGCGCCTTCATCTGGTAGATCTCGTCGGTGACGTCGAACGTCGGCGCTTCGAACCCGCGCAACAGGGGGTGGTCCGGCTCTTCGACCGTCACCCCGACTTTCTCGTGCCACGGGTGTCCGTCGAAGTAGCCACCGATCATCTCCCCGTACGCGGGCAACTGGTACAGCGTGTCGGTGGCGGCGTGGATACCGATCAGCCCTTTGCCTGCCTTGACGAAGTCGACAAGGTTCGCTTCGAGTCGCCGCTGGCGGGCGAGTGCCGCGGCGCGTTGTGGCGCGTCGAGTTTGTCGAGGTTGGGGTGGGTAAATAGTTCACCGGTCGTCGACAGAAAGCAGACCGCGTCGAATTGATCGAGCGCGGGCTTCTCGAACATCGCAATGTCTTCGCTGTGCACGACGTGGTACGCGCCGCTCTTCTCGCCGAGCACTTTCATGGCGAGCGTTCCGGTAGGAATGGAGCCGTGTCGATAGCCGCGCGTTAGCGTGAACACGAGTAGCGTACGCGCGCGTTTCGGTTTGGCCTGCGCCGCCTCCGGGGCGGCGCGCCGAATCTTCCCCTCCGGAGTGTTATCGCCCGACGCGAGTTTGGGCGGCGTCGTCGGGGGCGTGGCGTCGGCGCGCACTCCGTCGACGCGTGTTCCGTCCGCGTGTCTAATGCGCAGCGTCGCTCCCCAACCGCCGCCTCCGTTGGAGACCTTGAGCAGGACGGGATTATCGCCCGCGCGCAACCGTACCGGGACCCGGTCCTGACCCTCTTGGCAGCCACGGTATGCGGGGTTTTCGTGAACCATCTCACCGCGCAGCCAGACCCGAAGACCGTCGTCACTGCCGAGTTCCAGGACCACGTCGCGCGTCTCGTCGGAAACCAAGTTCGTGTACAAGTATCCGGCGCAGTTCTCACCGCTCCCGAGCGAAGCCGTCAAGTCGATGAACCAGTACCGGTCCCCAGCCGTTACCAAATGGGGCTTCCACTCGACAGGCTGCTTCTTCTCCAGCGCGAACGGCACGGTCAACGTGGCATTGCCTCGTTGCCCTTCCGCGCGAAACGGACCGGCAACCGACCACGCGGTCACTGCGTCGTAGCGAACGACCTTGGCACGAATCGCTCGGGCCCGTTCTCGGATGCGTTCGTTGCTGCTCGTTCCCAGCAACGCGTCGCAGATCGCCAGGCTTTCTTGCCAGCCGCCCGGTAGCAGCGTCTCCGCCACCCGCAGCTTGGCCGCGGCGACTTCGTCGACGAGGGACGGGTCGTTCGCCGCTCGCTCGATGATCGGAAGCGCCCGGGCGGTACCGAGGTCGGCCAGCTTGGCCAGGATCATCTTGCGATCGTCGCTTCGCTTGGCGACGTCGAGTCCGCGCTCGAGCAGGGCCAACCGTTGGAAAAGGTCCAACTGCGCGTCGGGCGAGCGCGACGGATCGGCGCCGGCCAGGTTGGCGAAGGCGCGCATGGCGAGTCCGTGGTGCTTCGGTTCATCGGTCCGGCGCGCAATGGCGAGGATCTCTTCGGCTTGGGAACCGTTCGACCAACGACCAAGGGCACGGTACGCAGCCGTCGCCGTGGCGGGATCCGACGAGTCGCACGACTTCACGATCAGCGGAAAACTCTCCGCTGCGCCAAGCTCAGCGAAGACCGGCATCGCGGCGAGCCACCGCGACACGGGGGAGTGGCACCGCGCCAGCGTGCGTTTCAGTAGCAAGGAGTCTGCACCCTGAAGCGATTTGACGAGCGCCCGTTGAGTCGCGTTCAGCTCGGGGCCCGCGGCGTGTTCCAAGTGGGTGGCAATTCCGATCGCGGCGTCGCGGCCGAACGAACCGAGCGCCTTCAACGTTGCCAGGCGTACTCGCGAGTCCGGCGAGGTCAGCCCGGGGGCGACGAGTTGCAACGACGCTTGCCGGTCGCGAGGGTCGGCGGAGGGGTGCGGCTTGCCGTCCCAACGGTCGGCGAGGACGCGGAGC
>JAJFFE010000119.1 GCA_021776775.1 Planctomycetota bacterium
CCTCGAGCTGCTCACGCGAGACGTCGCGGACGTCAGCGCGGATGTTCTCGCTAGTCGGCGGATCATCGAATTCGCACCCGTCGAAGAGACCGCTATCAAGTCCGACAATCTCGTGACCTTGTGCCTTGAGCATTGGCACCATGACACAACCGATGTATCCGTCGTGCCCTGTTACGAGTACTTTCATTGCGCTAAACTCCGGACTTTCCACGGCGCGTTGCCGCTCTCCCACATCTCTTCCAGGTGAACCTTGTCTCGCAGCGTATCCATACACTGCCAGAAGCCTTCATGCTTGTACGCCATCAACTGACCGTCGTTCGCGAGCCCTTCGAGCGGAGCTTGCTCGAACATGGTCGAGTCCCCGTCGATGTAGTCGAAAACACCTGGTTCGCAGACGAAGAATGCGCCATTGATCCAGCCCTCGCCCAGTTGAGGCTTCTCGCTGAAGCGGACGACCTTCTCGCCTTCCATCTCGAGCAGTCCAAAACGGGCCGGCGGTCGTACGGCGGTCACCGTGCAAAGCTTGCCGTGGGACTTGTGGAATTCGAGAAGCTTGTCGAGGTCGACGTTTGAAACCCCGTCGCCCCACGTCAAAAAGAAGCGCTCGTCACCCATGTGCGGTGCGAGCCTCTTGATTCGTCCGCCGGTCCCGGTCTGCTGGCCGGTATCGACAAGGTCGACGGTCCAATCCCTGGGACCGTCTCCTTCTTCGCGCACGACTTCTCGGCGGCCGAGATCGACCTTCATGCTCGAGGTCAGATCGATGTAGTCGATCATGTAGCGCTTGATGTATTCGCCTTTGTAACCAAGGGCGATAGCGAAGTCCTTGTGGCCATAGGCAGCGTAGAGCTCCATGATGTGCCACAGAATAGGACGTCCTCCGACCTCGACCATCGGCTTCGGCTTGACGACGGTCTCTTCGGAGAGCCGTGATCCCACTCCTCCAGCGAGGATGGCGACCTTCATCTATATTCCTCCTGCATCGGACATCGCGTCCGGACGGATTCGGACCGGCGAACACCGGTTGCGCCCGCACCGACACACACATGGTGCCAGTCCACGGATTACATAGCGGACAAAAGGCTCCGGACCAAACGGTCCAGCGCGCTCTGTCGACGCCGACGGTCCAACAGATTGTTTCAGTTACCCAACGCTCTCCGACGCGAAGCACCGGAGAAGTTGATCAGGGTAACATGCTCCAAAACTGCTGCCTACGGGCCCCTCTGATCCATGCGATCGATCGGGCCTGTGTTTCGACGTCGGTTCCCCGAGGGGACCCTTCTATCAAGAATAGCTCACGACGGGTGAACTGCCCAACTCTGGGCCCCCGCCTTGCCAGCGACGGACCACTTTCCGTAAGCGGTTCGCCGTTGTAAGCTTCGGCAAATGCACCCCAAAAAAAGTACCCTTCATTTCGCGGTGACTTCTCACGGGCTGGGACACCTGACTCGGACCCTGGCTGTGATCCAGCAAGCCCGCACCATGCGCCCCCAATATGACATTCAAGTGACGACCACTGTGGATCCCTCGTGGATCAACGGACAGCTCGACTTCGAGGTTCTGTGCCGATCACGCGAGTACGAACCGGGCGCTCTGCAGAAGAACTGCTTCGAGGTCGATACAGACGCCTCCTGCCACGCTTATCGGAGCTTTCTCGAATCTCACCCAAAACGGCTCGAGGAAGAGAAGGAGTACTTGCGTTCACAGAACGTCGTGGCAGTCGTCAGTGACATCTCCGCGATCGCGGTTCGCGCCGCGGCGGAAGTCGGGATTCCCAGCGTTGGCATTTCGAACTTCACCTGGGATTGGATTCTCGAGCCGTGGTGCGCCGACCACGACGACCCCATGGTGCGGGCAGTGCCCGGCGCGCTGGCGGCCGACTACCGGTCGGGGACACACCAACTTCGCCTCCCGTACGGTCCCGAGTCCTCTTCGTTTCCAGCCTCGGAATCGGCGCCGTTGGTTTCGCGGGTCGCGACGAAGTCGCGCGACGACGTGCGCGCCCTCCTCGGGGTCGACGACGGCCCGCTCGCGGTGGTCTGCCCGGGCGGCTGGAGCGCGGATGACTGGCCGAAGATCCACGCCCGGGCCGGAGAGTTTCGACTGGTGACGGTGGGCGCCTTGCCGGTGACGTCGGACGGCACGCTGGTCGACCTCGGGCATGAGTTTCCGCCCGGAGTCACCTTCCCCGATCTCGTGGCCGCGGCCGAGGTCGTGCTCGGAAAGCCGGGCTACGGGTTGGCCTCGGAATGCGCGACCCACCGCACTCCTTTCGCCATGATCGAACGGCCAGAGTTCCGGGAAACTCCGTATCTGGTCGCCGAGTTTCAGGCGAACGGCCGCGGGTCGACGTCGACCATCGAGCAATTCTTCTCGGGCGAGTGGGAGGGCATGCTCACGAGCGCCATCGACGGCGGGTCGCCGTGGGCGAAGCAGCCCGAGAACGCAGCGGGGATCGTCGCAGCCCGGGCGCTCGAACTCTGTGGGATCTAGCCCGAATCGAGGACCGCTTGCGTGCCTTCGCCTTTCTTGGACTTGCGCTCGCTCTACTGCTCGCGGGGTGGATCGCACGCGACTTCTTTGCGTCGCCGATCGTTCCGTCAAACGACTCCGCCCGGTTGATAGCAGCCCTGGAAAGGATTCACACCCCCCTGGGCCCCCCGCAGCCGGGCGACTGGCTACTGAGCCACGACGAGCCGGGACAAACGTTTCGCGAGTACCTGGCTGAAGACCCAACGATCCCAACGGCTGAACGAGGTGTGCTCTACATTCTGCCGATCGGAGAGTTCACCGCGCGCCAACAACAGATCGTCGACGCTACCGCTAAGTTCTTGTCGTTGTACCTCGGGGTCCCGACGAAGCTACAGGAAGCAGTCTCGCTCGAGGTCGTCCCGGAGCGGGCGCGTCGAGTGCATCCCAGTTGGGGCATGCCACAGATTCTGACCACGTTCCTCCTGGACGAGTTACTCCTCGAACGGCTCCCAGATGATGCAGCCGCTTACATTGGGCTGACCGCAAGCGACCTTTGGCCCGGACGAGGATGGAACTTCGTGTTCGGACAAGCGTCGTTGCACCGTCGAGTCGGGGTGTGGTCGATGCATCGAAATGGGGATCCGGAGGAGAGTGACGAGGAGTATCGGCGTTGCTTGCTGCGAACCTTGAAGACCGCGACCCACGAAACCGGGCACATGTTTTCGATTCGCCACTGCACGGCGTACGAATGCAACATGTGCGGCTGCAACAACCGCGAAGAATCGGATCGTCGCCCCCTCGCCTTGTGTCCGCAATGTACCGCGAAGGTTTGCTGGGCGACCGGCTCCGATCCGTACGAACGGTTCGTAGCGCTCGCCGAGTTTTGTCGTGAGCACGACTTGCCAACAGAAGCGGAGTTCTACGACGAGTCGCTGAAGGCGATCCGAGATGTGCCTCGGCGGTAGCCCGGCTCATAGGTTTAAGCTTAGGCGTAGCTCATAAGTTGGAGTTTAGGCGTAGCCAGGCATGGCGTTCAGGTTCTTGCCCCATGACCCCACAGGGTTAACCCCCACGGCATGTTGGTGCGTCATCCGGTAAGGCACCGCGCAGGCCCGTTTGTCGGGTGCATCTTTGCAGGGCGCATCGTGGCGTGGCTCGAACACCAGTGGGTTGGGGATGGCTGTGTCTTCTGCTCGCCACCGACTATGAGGTAGGAGTTGGACCTTGACGCCTGGGCGGTGGCTGGAGACCGGGACGGCTTCGAACGTTGGACGGGCGGATCGGGGTCGGTCCCACCCTGTTCGGGGCGTTGGGCAGCGGTAGTGCCCGATGCTTGCGGAGGCGCGTCGGGCGATGAGAAGTGTTCGCTGGGCGGCGTGATCCGTGACCGGTCTCGCACGCTGCTCTTCGTTTGCCGGCGACGCCTCGCCAGCGTCACGCCCCGAGACGATCCCTGTTGTGCTGGCTGGCCATGATCTTCTCCTGCATGAACGCGATCCCGTAGGATCGTTCGGCGTGCCGAAGGTTG
>JAJFFE010000120.1 GCA_021776775.1 Planctomycetota bacterium
GCGCGCTGCGCCACGCCCGTGACGCTTCTTCCCCCGAGATGCTGCGCTCCGCGAGTGTCTCGGCAAACGCGATACGATCTCGAACGTCAGATAGCGTTCCATCGGTCGCGCTGAACCGCTCGAGGTCTGCCACCAGCTCCACTAACGTATCGTGTCGCCACTGCGTGGCGGAGTCCGGGAATCGCCACGTTCGGCGTTCGAGCGTTCGACGTTCGAGTTCGGCGATCCGAGCCTTCACCGGGGGCAGCTTCTCTCTCCGCCTCGTGATCCTGGCCGTCTTCTCCTCCGAATCCTCCCATTGAGCGAGGAGAGCGAGATCGCCGTTCAGCTCTTCGAGGCGGTCGCGGTTCGCCGCGAGCTCGGCGGCGTCGGGATGTGTTTCGACATCGTCACGCCGTTGCGCGTCGTCGTACTCGAGCGCGGTCGCCCGCAGCTCCAAGAGCGCTGCGCGATGTTCGGAGAGGTTCCTCGCAAGCGGTTCACCACGCTCCTCGATCCACTGCTTCATGGCTGCAATGTTCGCCGGACACGCCGGCCATAGCTCTTCGGCCAAGGACTCTGCTTCGCTGAGTCGCTTCACGTCGGAAATGCGCACCAGTTCGTCGTATCGTTCGTTCGCCAACTGCAGATTGTGGTCGGCGCGACCGTGTTCCCGCTGGGCCCGTTCCAGGAGAACCAGGCTAGTGACGAGTCCAGCGACGAGCAGCACCAGGAAGCTAACCGCAACGCCAACGGAGACTCGGTGCTTCCCGATGAACTTCTGAAGCCGATACCTTGTCGTCGGCGGCCCAGCCAACACGGGTTCATGCGCAAGAAAACGCTCGATGTCCGCGGCCAGCTCGGACGCCGCACCGTAGCGTCGCGTTCGATCCCGCTCGAGACACTTCAACACGATCCAATCCAAGTCGCCGCGCAGCCCCCGCGTCAACGTGCGCCGGTTCGTGCCACGACGTTCGGCGATCTCGGTCGCTCGACCCTCGTCGAGACTCGAAAGCCGCGTGCTCGGACGTGGAACAGACTGCTCGTTCAGAATCCGCCCGATCCCGGCGAAGCCTGCGTCACGGAGCTTGTCTTCCTCAAACGGAAGCTCACCCATCAACAGTTCGTATAGGACCACACCGAGAGAGTAGATGTCCGATCGAGTGTCGATGTCCAGTCCGCCGGAGTCCGCTTGTTCGGGACTCATGTACTCCGGCGTCCCGATCATCTTGCCCTGCGACGTGAAGAACGTTTGCGTCGAAAGACGCTGGTCGAGCGCTTTCGCAATCCCGAAGTCGATGATCTTGGGAACAGGCTTGCTGTCCTGAAGCGTCACCAGAATGTTGGATGGTTTCAGATCGCGGTGGATGATGCCCTTGCGGTGTGCGTGCTGCACGGCTTGACAGACCTCGATCACAAGTTTCAACCGCTCCTCGGTACCAAGCCGGTTGGCATCGCAGTACTCGGTGATTCGCGATCCTGCGACATGCTCCATGGCGAAGAATGGCCGTCCGTCTTCGAGACTTCCGGCGTCGTACACTTGGGCAATGCCAGGGTGGGTCATCAAGGCGAGCGCTTGTCGCTCCGCTTCGAAGCGGCCGAGAAACTCCTTCGTGTCGAGTCCGAGCTTCAGCAGTTTGAGCGCCACTCGTCGACGCACAGGCGCGGTCTGATCCGCGAGGTAGACGACCCCCATTCCCCCTTCGCCGAGCGGCTCGAGGACCCGGTACGGACCGATACGGTTCGGGGGACGATTGAGATCGGGCACCGCGACTTGAAGGGGATTCATGACGTAGGAGGGCGCAGCGATGGTCGCTCGGGAGGCAGCCAGCATCGGTTCCAGATGCTCACGGAGGTGCGGGTGTGAGGCGAGCACCTCCGCTTCGTTGGCGGAGCCCATTCCTTGTTCGAGAAAGACTTGCACGGCCTCGGCAAGAAGGCCGGAGTCGCGCGACTCGTCAGTCGGTGCAGGTCCCAATCGAAACTCTCCATTCGGCGTGGAGCGCAAAGCAATAGTGCCACCAACCCATTGTGCGTCTCCCACCCTGCCGCGCAACCCAAACACCAATGCCTCGAATCGGATCCGAACGAGCACGGCTGGCGTTGCATCCAATCCGACACCGGTCGGTGCCCCAATCAGGACTACTCGAAGCGCGGCTGCCAATCGCCGGCGCCATCTTTGAGCCCGCCGATCATGGGCCAAATCGCCGGCCGTGGGACCCATCCCTCCCCTGGCGCGCCTCGTCAGCATCACCGGCGATGACAGCGCGTGCAAGACGACGCGAGGAGCGCACGCACGAACGATTCCTTCCATTCTCGTGCAAGGCGCGGGGGCTGTGTCCATTGTGTAGGCTCGGTTATCTAAGGAAGAGGCCGATCGAGCTCCGTGGATTCTGGGCAGCGGTCGGGTCCGCGTCCAAACCGACGTTCAGACGCGGCTCCCCAAACTGCCGCCGTGCACATTCTTTGAGTCGAGACTTTGGTGGCACTTCATGCTCGTACCCCAAGATGCGCGAGCCTCGAATGACCGCACATGATCGGACTGACTCCAGCGAACACTGTTGTCCCGTCGATACCATCTACAGCCACTACGCGAGCGCCGCTACGGCGATGCCGCCACGCCCTTGCAGAAGCACGACCCCGAAATCTCGACGTCCGCCCGAGCCCACGCCACTCGGAATCGGTCGTCGACCTCGGTCGCTTCGTCGTGTCGTCCGAGTCCGCGCAAACACTCGGCGAGACCGTGCAGAGCCCACCCATTGTTGGGATAGCGCTCGAGGTTCTTGCGATAAACAGATTCCGCTTCGGCGTAGCGGCCCTGCTCCGTGAGCAAGGCGCCGAGCGCGTGTCGCACCGGTTCCATCCAACCCCAGGGTTCATCGTATTGCAGCTGTTCATCGAGGGACACCGCTTCGCGCAGGAGTTCGAACGCGCGGTCGTGGTTCCCAGCTCGATATTCGATTTCGCCGGCGAGGAACGACTCCCCCACGTTGAGAATCGATGCGACGGTGTTGTTGAAGAGAAGACGCGTCACAGGAACCGCCGCCTTCGCGCGGAGAAACGCAGCCTGCTCACGTCGCGCTTCTGGGACGCGTCCCAAACTGGCGAATGCAACCGCACGTGCGTAGCGCCGCACCGCACGAGCGGCGAACAGAACCCCGGCCGGCTCCGGCTCCGCGAGGATGTCTTCCCACCGACCAAAGCGAACCATCACGTGGTACGGAGTCGCTGTGAAGATGTCGAGGAAGTCGGGGATCTGGGTCAGGAGCTCGTCCGGGATCTCTCGCACGAGGTCTCGTGCAGCGTCGATCGCGGTTTGGTATCGGCCTTCCCACATGGAACCGTAGGCGACGAAGTGATAGTTGTGCAGCCGATACAGTGTGTACATGTTGACGCGTCCGGCGTACTCGACGAACGCACGGTCGCGCTCGACGGCTTCCTGGTTGACGCGGACGACGTCGTCGTAGAGTCCGGTCCAAACGTAAATGTGGCTCGGCATGTGGACGAGGTGCCCCGCACCTGGCACGAGCGTCTCGAGGCGACGCGCGGCCTCGAGCCCTCGCTCCGGATTCGGCGAAGCTTCGACGGCGTGAATGTAGAAGTGACAAAGAGCGGGGTGATTCGGCCACTTGTCGAGAGCCGACTCTAAAACCTCGAGAATCTCGGGCGTCTCCGCAGCCGCTAGTCCTTCGCGGCTCCACAACGCCCACGGGATGACTTGCATCAGAGCCTCTGCGGTCAGAGCCGCGACGTCAGCATCGTCGGCGTGCGCCGATCGGACCAATCGCATAGCCTCGGCATAGGCCCGGTCGAGTTCGTTGCGGTCTGCCGCCGGATTCGACGAGCATCGCAACTCGAGAGCTCGTATCAACGCCCTCTCCACCGGGGACACGTGGTCGAGGCGGGCCAGCGCGTGCTGAAGCATCTCGTGCGCGGTCCGGTTCGCCGGCTCCTCGGGCAGCGGGTTGTTGTAGTTCGGCCCCATGGCGTGCGCCTGACCCCAGTACGCCATCGCACAGTTGGGGTCGTACTCCAGGGCACGTTGGTAACAGGCGATCGCCTCCTCATGGTTGAATCCGTAGGCCATCGCCAACCCGCGATCGAACCAGAGCTGAGCTTCGGCGGAAGTTGTTGAGATTGACCGGTGCACGGTACCGATATCAAAGACCGACGTCGCATGGGAACGAATGCCGACGGCATTGCAGCCCGCCACAGCGCAGCCGAGGGTCACGGCAAGGAGGATCATCAGTCGAGACATGTGTTTACGCCTTTTCACAATCCGCGATCGGGTCACTTGAGGAATCAGGTGGGAAACAGGGGCGCACCGATTGCACTCCCACCCCACAACTCCTAAAGCGGGAAAGAACACGGCAGCGAACACGGAGAGGTAACCAGCCGTCACCGGCAACGTCGCGAAGCCGCGGCTGTCGCGATGCGAACTCTGCTCAGGGGCGAACTCGAGATCCTTCTTGTGCCACGGTCGCGCCCGAAGTGGTTGGTCGCGGTGTTCTCTCCTCGCGAAGGATAGTAAACAGCGTCGCGCCGCACGCCTACGGTCCTCCGCCGATCACTCGACGCGGAAGCCGGAGGTGAATTGGAAACTCAAGCAGCCGGCGAGCGAGGCCGAGCCGTGGCCGCCCTCATCGCAGTGCAGTTGCTGTTCAGCGTTCACTACAGCGTGGCAATCGTGATTTTGGGTGTGATCGAGCCGGCCGCTTGGGTCGTGTTGAGAGTTCTGGGAGCCGGAGTGGTTCTTGCGCTTCTGATCCCGATCACAAGGCGACGCTGGCCGAGAGGTGTCAAGAACTGGATCGAACTTGCGGTACTCGGCATCCTCGGAGTGGTCGTCCGGCTGGATCGACGAGCATCTCGACAACAACCAGCGTCGCCGCGAGGAAGTTCGCAACCTCGCCGGACGCTTACCTGAGATCGTCGCGACCATGACCCAGGAGCAATTCCCCGGATACTTGTCGAGCGTGATAAAGAACCGTGAGCTAGTGGCGCTTCGCGAACACCTTTCGCGTGCCGCGGGGCAGTGATGCCGATTGCGGCGTAGCGAGTCGATCGCTACGCTGCTCGCCGCTATGGATTCGCGTCAGTGCCGCCGCTATGGTCTGTCGCCCGCGAGGAGGCGGGCAACGCGATGGGCTACGCGCAGTTCTTCTTAGCACACTCCCGATTCCTGCTGTTCGGTCTGCTCCTGACGTTCTCATCGAACTGCGGGCAGACCTTCTTCATCTCGTTGTCGGGCGGGCACCTTCGATCCGAGCTCGACCTCACCGATAGCAGCTTCGGCTTCCTCTACTCTGCCGCTACGTTGACAAGTGCTTTGATCCTGCCCTTTGCCGGTCGACTGATCGATCGCGTCGACCTCAGGCTCTATAGCGTCGCTGTCTACGGCGGCTTGATCGCCGGGTGCTTCACGCTGTCGTGGGTGAACTCGACGGCGGTCCTCTTTGTCGCGATCTTGCTGCTGAGACTGTTCGGGCAAGGCCTTCTCGGCCACACCGCTTCGACGAGCATGGCTCGGTACTTCGTCATTGGGCGAGGTAAGGCGATGAGTCTGTCGTCGTTGGGTTATCCGCTCGGGGAATCACTGCTGCCGTTCGTGGCGGTCCACGCGATGTCGGGCCTCGGTTGGCGCGCGACGTGGCAGGTGATCGGAGTCGTCGCCTTGTTCGTCCTCGGGCCGACCATGGTGTGGCTCTTGCGCGGGCACGGTGAGCGCCACCGTGAACTCGAGGCGCGTCTCGCGGCGGACCGGGTCAGCGATCGGGAAGAGGACGAAAGAGCCGCAGACGGCGGAGCGTCGCGCGCGGCGAATCGCGCTGACGTGGAGTGGTCGCGCAACCGCGTGCTGCGCGACCCACGCTTCTACTGCCTTTTACCGGCGGTGCTCGCTCCACCCTTCATCGGGACTGGCGTGTTCTTCCATCAGATCCGCATCTGTGAGGCGAAGGATTGGGAGATCGCTGTATTTGCGGGAGCCTTTTCGGTCTACGCGGCGGGGAGCGTGGTCGCTTCGTTGATCGGTGGGTCGCTAGTCGATCGGTTGTCCGGCCGTCGCTTGTTTGGCGTGTACCTAGTGCCGCACGCCATCGCCCTCTGCGCGCTCGCGTCCACCGATCATTCCGCGAGTATGTTCCTCTACATGGCTGGGGCCGGAGTCACGGCCGGGGTCGCCTCGCCGGTGGTCGGAGCGCTGTGGGCCGAGATGTACGGCGTGTCGCATCTCGGTGCCATTCGGTCTGCGGTCACCGGACTGATGGTGTTTGCGACGGCGTGTGCACCGGGTCCGTTGGGGTGGCTACTGGAGCGCGGAGTGACGATCGCGTCTCTCGCCTGGACGGGTGCGCTGGCGTGTGTGATCGCGTCGTTCTTGGGCGCATTTGCGGTGCGTCGCACGACGTAGCCGTTCCGTGAGCCTTTCCGTGATGCTAGACGCAGTGTTCCGGCGCGATATGATGCGCACTGGCTAGCAACGTTCGTCTTACCCGTTCTCATTCGAGGAGTGCTCACTTGCAACGATTGCTGCTTGCGATAGCCGTGGGACTTGGCGTTGTCTTCACGGCCCCTCGTGCCGACGCGCAACAAGGCGGAGTCGAGTTGCTCGCGCCCGAAATGCTCTTTGCCAAGGGGTGGCGATTTTCGCTCACCGCTTTGCACAAAGAAGAACGAGATCTCTACCAGGGAACTCGAACCGTGACCGATCCGCTGGGCCAGCGTTTCAGTGAGCAGGCCGTGGTGTTGGGAGCCGACTACGGCGTGCGACCCGACTTCTCACTGTCGGTCTTGGTTCCTTACGTGTACCGAGAGCTGAGAGTGTTCGACGGTACTCGCCACACCCATCTCACCGCCGAAGGGGTTGGCGACGTCGTCTTGTTGGCCAAGTGGCGAGCGTGGAAGAAAGATTGGCGACGAGGCGCCGCGCACTGGGCGTTCGTCGGTGGCATGGAGTTCCCGACCGGTGAGGCGCGTGAGCGGCGCGGCGGGGTTCGCCTGCCCACCAAGGTTCAGGCCGGCCGCGGGGCGTGGACGCCGATCGTCGCGACGAGTGCCAATCTAGAACTCGACAAGCTGCGGTTCGATTGGGTCGGACTGCTGAAGTTGAATCAAGAAGGTGCCTCCGACCTTCGCAAAGGCACCGTCTACTCCACGGAGCTGGACGCCGCGTACCGGTGGTGGCACGCGCCGTACCCGGGTCCTTCGCACTCGGTCAAGATTGCCGTGGTCTACCGGCATGAATCGCGGGCCCGCCAGTTCGGCTCCGATGTTCGGAACTCCGGGTCCGATATTGTCATTGTGCGACCTGCCATGACGTTTCACTTCACGCCGGCCACCACGATCAAGGTCAGCTACGACTGGCCGGTGTACCGCGACTACAATGGCCAGCAACTAGGCTACGAGCGTCGCTTTGCCGTCGCTTTTGGAATCCGCTTCTGACGGAAAGAACACGATTTTGAAAACCGCTCTCTTTGCCACCCTGTTCTCCGCGCTTCTACTCGTCGCTGGATGCGCTATGACGCCGTCGGCGTCAGGCCCCACTGTGGCTCGCGCCCACGCGCTCTTCGTCAGCTGAATCTGAAACGACAAGGCCTTCGGTATGGTGAAGGTCCTCGAGCGTCAGTTAGGCGCTCAACGCATTGAGTTGGATACACGCGCGGGTTGGGCTGAGTTCGACGTTCCGAACAGCATCGACCCCACAGTCATCGTCAAAGCGATGGTGGACGCCGGGTACACCATGGAGCGGGTCGATTTCGAAGTGACGGGACCGATCGAGCAGGCTTCCGGTGGGTTGACGCTCGTCGTCGAGTCCAACGGCCAGCGGCTGCCCATGAAAAAAGCTGAGCCCGGTCCGAAGCAGAAACGCCGCGTAACGGCGTTCGGCTGGCAGGAAGAAGGCGGCTCGGTTCACTACGCGCCGGCCGAAAAGGTCATCAAGACCGACGACCGATGACATTCACGAGGTGGCGATAGCGCAAGCGTCGCTTGTGCTACCGCCGCATCGTGCTCCCACCACGTTCCGATTTTCTCTGAACATACTGCGATTGGCAGGTCTGTCCGGCCCTCCAGCCCGGGGAATCAGCGTGCTAGTTTACGAACCTGTCGACGTCTGGATCGGTTCACCGGTACGTGGACCTATCCCGCCGCAGCCCCGAGATCTCCCCGCCAACCGTATTTGACGCCGCCAGTCGGTTCCGCGATCGGTACTCCCCGATGCGCCGCCACTGCCTCGGGTGGTCCCCGACTACGGTTTGTATCAAACCGGCCTCAAGACATTTCCCGCGTTAGCCGATTCCGCCTGAGAGAACTGCAGCAGGGACCTCGCACCCTCGCCGCTCAAGATCAGACTCTGCCGCGGAAGGACCTAGCTATGGGCCCCAAGGACAAACGGTTCATCGCCGACTTCGCCGAAAACTACTTCGAAGACTTTACTCAGCAGATCGCGCAGCTTGCCGGTCACGAGATCGAGTTCGATGTCGACTGGGAAACGCTCCTGACTCACGCCGACACCGACAAGCTGGAGTCGTACTGGACGAGGGGTTGCTTCGATCCCATTTTGGACGCGTTTCGGGAGATGTCCTCCGATGAGAGTGGCCTCGATATTCTCGAGGCGGTGAAGTGCATCTGCATTCGCGGAGACTACACCCATAGCCTCAAGGCGTTTTTCGATGAGGAGACGCTCACGGTCGATTTTGCGTTCTACAACGAGACGGCGCTCGGAGACACCGACGGTGAAGCGTACGACGGTCGAGTGGAAATGATCCAAGAGTGTATCGAGACGAACCTCGCGTAGAGCGAGCGTTCGTTTCCAACGACAGTATTCAAGACGTTCGAGGCGGTGTCGATCGGGTCAACCCGGGCGGCACCGTCTTCGTTTGCGCTACCAACGCGTGGGCATGTAGTCCTTTAGGAACTGTCCCCACGTGTGTTTTCCGGTCAGGAATCCATCGAAGATCGGTGCGCAGATGCGGGCCGCGGCGTCGACGTGATCGAGCGGCGGATGGAACCCGTGCTCTTCTTGCTTCATCTTGGTGATGTGAATGGGGTCTTCGTCGGTGATCCACCCGGTATCCACACTGTTCATGTGAATGCCGTCCTTCTCGTAGTCGGGCGCGGACGTGCGGGTCATCATGTTGAGTGACGCTTTGGCCATGTTCGTGTGCGGGTGTTTGTCCGTCTTGAACGAACGGTAGAACTGGCCCTCCATGGCCGAGACGTTGACGATGTGCTTGTCCCGCCCGGGGTGTCGAAGCATGAGCTGCTTCAACCGCGCGTTGAAAACGAACGGCGCCACCGCGTTGACCAGGTGAACCTCTAGCAACTCGACCGTCGAAACTTCCGCCAGCGGAAGTCGCCAGCTGTTGATGTCGCGGAGGTCGACTTGTTGAAGATCGGCGTCAAGCGCGCCGCCGGGGAAGAGGTGCTCGCCGACGTCGACGTCTCCGGCCACCAACGGTACTTGTGACAACGATGCCGACTGTTGGATCCCGGCCATCTGGTCCCGCTTCGTCGTGGCGACGGACTGGTTCTCCGCGTCGGATGCTGGGCCTGCGTCGGCTAGCGCAAGGGTCGTCTTCTTGCGCAACGTCTCGTGGCTTGCGACCAGTCGTCGCGTGCTTTCGGACAGCTCATCGTAGGCAAGGGACTCGGCCTCGATGAGGTGCGCGTAGAATCCTGGGGGACGGCGCACGGTTTGACATGCGTTGTTGAGAATGAAATCGAGCCGTTCGTAGCTCTCTTGAACGTGCTGCAGGAATGCCTCGACGCTCGGCGTGTGCCGTAGGTCGAGCCCGTAGATCTCCAGCCGGTCGTCCCAGTCGGAGAAGTCCTTCTCGTTGGCGTATCGCATGGCCGCGTCGCGCGGGAATCGTGTGGTCACGATGAGTCGGGCGCCGGCGCGAAGCAGCTTGATCCCGGTTTGGTAGCCGATCTTGACGCGCCCCCCCGTGAGCAACGCCACTCGACCGGTGAGGTCCGCGGTTTGGTTTCGCTTTGTGTGGTTGAACTCCGCGCACTCCGGGCACAACGCGTCGTAGAACGAGTGGACGTCTCTGTAGTCGGCTTTACAGATGTAGCAGGACCGCGCGTCGAGCAACTTCGGACCGGGAAGGATGCCGACCGGGACCTCCGCGTCTCGCGGGTCTTCGTGCGGGTCGGGAGTCGGGTAGACCAGTTCGATGCGCTGGTTGCGAACGCGGGTGCGGTCGAGCAGAGCCCGGTCATGTTCTCGTCGCGTATCGCGCTCCTGCCGACGGCGCTCCTTCTTGTACGACTGACGCTCGTCTCGCGTCGGTCGGGACAGCCGGCCGCACGCTGCGAGCAACTGGTTTCGGACGTCGTTCGGGAGTCGGGCCAGCATGACGCGGTCTTCGACCAGCCGTTCGAGGCGTTCGATCACTTCGGCGAGATCGGCGGGATCGATGGCGCCGTCGGATTCAGGGGGCAGCGGGTCGGACACGAAGCGCTTCTCTCGGTTTCGGCGTCACTGTGGGGGCGAATCGAACCGTGCAGTTTACCCGCCGGGCGCATGAACTGGCCATGTGTGAAATCCGAACTCCGGGGGTGACGGGTTTCCGACCCGCCGGACGAGCGAATTTCAATTCAGAACACCTCTTAGGTCGCGCTGGTCGGCCCTCGCGTCGACGTGGCCGAGGGCGGCACGGGCGGTCTGTTTCGCGGTGCGTGTTCGGTCTGGGCCCGAACTCCTCTTCCGTTGTTGACGAGTTCGATCGCCCCGGCCAGGGGCACTCGTCACGAACCGAAAGGAAACCCCCATGTCGAAGCTGCCTGCGCCTAATCCGTCCGTGTCGAAAAGTTACCTTCCCCTCGTGCTGCTCCTGGTCGTGGTCGCCACTGGCACCGGATGCACGGCGCTCGACAAGGCGTTCAATCCCGAGAAGTACATGACGCCGGCCGAGCGGGCGGAGCTGAAGCGCAAGCGCGACGCCTTCGCCGCTCGGAACATCCAGAACACCACCGCCGAGGGAGAGGCGCACGACGAAGCCCGTGACGCCAGCCTCGCCGGGCGGTATGCACTCGAGAAGCGAACGCCGGGTGAGTTCAGCGTGCCGTTCAAGAAGAAGAAGAAACCCGGGCACCACCGGATAGCGTCCGAGATGACGCTCTTCGCCAACGGCAGCTGCGCGCAGCGAACTCTCGCCGATGAGCATCGTGGCGTCGACGGGAAGTGGAGCTACGGCCAGTCGCAGCCGGGGCCCGTTCGGCGTGGCCAGTGGAAGACGCAGGGTGACCAGCTCTTGGTGCGTCAAATGACCATGGAAGGCTACGGCGGCTGGGCGTCGCTGGGGTCGTACGAGAAAAAGGGTAATGCGTTGCTCATTCTCAACAAGTCAGCGCTGGAGTCGGAACTGCGAGGAGTTGCCAAGGACGACTTGGGAGGCGCGTTGGCGGCCGTCAACAGGCACACGAATCCCTGGAAAATGCGCTGATGGACGGTGACGCGCAGAGCGAGAGGGTCTCGCTTTGAACGTTGAGTGAAGCAACTCTCCGCCGATCAACCAACTTCTGGCGACGCGACGTACTGGCCTCGGCCGACGTCGCGTCGGTTCGATGGGTTCTCGGAATCTGTGGCTCCTTGTGGTTCAACGGCCGTGCGAACCGTGGTAAGACGTGGCCCAACCATCAACAAGTTGTGCCGACGCGAAGAGAAAACCTTCATGACCGAGCCCGAGGAATCGCCGCAGGATACCGAGGAGGCCTTGAACTCCTTGCTGGAGTCCGAGGCTGATAACGATCAGGTCGATCAGTTTCTCGACGAGTTGTCGGCGAGCGATGCCGCGCGGGCGGTGTCGCGACTCGACTGGGAAGCTCAAGAGCGACTGCTGACGAGGCTCAGCCCATCGCAAGCGGCGCACTTGGTCGTGGAGCTGTGCGAAGTCCAAGCGGCGGGGCTGCTGGACGGACTCGACCCTTCGGCGGCCGCGGAGATCCTTCACGAACTGCCGGGCGACGAGCGCGTCGATCTTCTCAGTGAGCTACCCGAGTCGAGCGCAGAGACCATTCTCGAGGAGATGTCTCCCGAGGACGCGGAACTGTCGCGTCGTCTCGGTGCTTACGATAGTGATTCCGCCGGCGGGTTGATGATCGCCGAGCTCGTCACGTATCCGGCTGGAGCCACCGTCGGCGACGTGGTCAAGGACCTTCGCCGTCAAGCGACGGTCTATCGCGACTACCAAGTGCAGTACCTGTACATTGTCGACGATCAAAGTCGACTGGTCGGCGTCTTACCGTTGCGTCGCCTCTTGCAGGCAGAAGACGACACTCAGGTTGATGAAGCGATGATTCCTGATCCGCTGACGGTGCTCGACCAGGACACCCTCGAGGAGTTGATCGACTTCTTCGATCGTCACCACTTCCTAGCTGTGCCGGTGGTCGACGCCGACGGGCGTCTGGTCGGTGTTGTGCACAACGAAGCGGTCAACGAAGCAGAGCACGACCGCAGCGACGACGACTACCGCAAGGCGAGTGGTCTGGTGCGCGAAGAGTTACGATCGATGCCGCTCTTGCTCAGATCGC
This sequence comes from Planctomycetota bacterium, assembly GCA_021776775.1. Classification (GTDB taxonomy): domain Bacteria; phylum Planctomycetota; class UBA8108; order UBA1146; family JAJFFE01; genus JAJFFE01. The sequence continues at coordinate 12,520 of JAJFFE010000120.1, forward strand.
GACGGCGACTGTCGTGGCTCTCGGTCAACATCGTGCTGAACATTGTGGCTGCGAGTGTCATCGCGGCGTACCAGGAGACCTTGGCCGAAGCGATCGCCCTCGCGGTGTTCTTGCCGGTGATCTCGGACATGAGCGGCTGTTCCGGGAATCAAGCGGTCGCCGTCAGCATGCGAGAGCTTTCGCTCGGACTCGTGCGAACGAACGAAAAACGGTACGTCTTCATCAAGGAAGCGTCGGTCGGCGTGATCAACGGAATCATGCTCGGAGCGATGGTGGCGGGGGCGGCCTACTTATGGAAAGGGAATCCCTACCTAGGTGCCGTCGTCGGATTAGCGCTCGCGATCAATACCATCATCGCCGTGATCGTCGGCGGAATCGTTCCCTTGGTCCTCAAGCATTGGGGCAAAGACCCGGCGCTGGCCGCGGGACCCATTCTCACCACCGTGACGGACATCTGCGGGTTCTTCCTGGTCTTCGCATTGGCCTCGGGCGTCTTGGACCGGCTCTAGTGTCCTGTATCGTAAGTTCGTCCGAATAATCCGGCGAGTAGCTTTGCGCTCTGGCTAGGCGCGCCGGCGCCGTCGTATTGGTAACTAGGAACGGGCCAGCGCCGAGCGGAAAAACTTCCAGGAGGCGCAACAACGCCAGAGCGGAAAGCGGCCGGCGGTTATCGGGCGAACTATGTGTGCCATTTGCCCCGCAAATGCGCCGTCGCGCCCTTACCGGATGACGCACCAGCACGACGTGTGGTTCAACTCCAGAAGGCACGGGGCAAGAACCTGAACGCCATGCTAAACGCCAACCTATGAGTCCGGGTTAGCCAGAGGCTCGACGCCACACCCTACTTGCGTGCGACGAGCATGAGAATCCCAGCCGCCATGTCTCGCATGGTCTGCGATGGGCCCAGACTGTCGATGATCGTGCGCATCTTCTTCTCGACGTGCACAGGCTCTTGCGTGAGCAGCCATGCGACGGTCCACGCATACACACGATCCGCGAGCACATGTTGGTGCTCGCGGGCGTAGGCGGCCCGTTCGAGATGACGCTGCGCCAGAGACATGGGATCTTTTCCCGCCGCCGTGAGTCGTTTCCGGATCGCTTGTAGAGCGGGGTCGAGAAGTGGGAGCAGCGACATGTCGTTGGGTAAATTCGACTCGAGCAGCTTGATGGTGAAGCCGTCGCCGAAGTCACCCAAGCGGCTGACGGCTGCGCTCCACGCGGGATGAAGCGGGTCGAGCGCAATGCGATGCACTTCGAGATTAACCTCCGGATGCTTTGCGTAGGTGTACGCCAAGAACGCCGCTTCACGAACCTCACGCCATCGCTTGCTGTCGTGCCAGATAGCACTCAGGGTTTCACGAGGGATGTGCTCAGGCGGAATGAACGTGTATCCCAACAATGCATGCTGCTGGAGATCCGGCCGCGAGTGGTGGGTCAGGTCGGCCAGGACCTTCGCGTACGGGGATGCATGGTCGTAACGGCGGACGAACCCGTCGATCTCGCGAGTCACCTGGTGCAGGTACGTCTTGCCCGGATCTGCCTGACGGCGATCGAGAAAGTCCTCGATCGCGCCGGTCCGCCCGAGGTGGGAGAACACATCCGCTTCCGTGAGGGGCGGCAGCGATCGTGACTCCGAAGGGTCGATTTTCTGTGCGAGCAGCTGCTTGTACATGTTCGGCGCTTGCTTCTGCGCCTCTGGATACTTGTTGAACCACGCGAGGGCCGCGCGCGGGTCGCCTTCGCTGAACTCTAGATTTGCCGCAGTCATGGTGTGGCCGTCGGTGGCGCGCGCGCACCAGAGAGCGAGTCGCAACGCTCGTGTCGAGCCGAACGCGCGCAGGGTCGGACCTATTTTCCAGACGTAGTACTGTCGAGGTTTGTAGACCGCCAACCATTCGAGCAGCTCGAACTCGCCACGTTGTGCAAAGAACCGCACCCACTGCGAACCCTCAATCTCGGTGGCGACCTGCAAGTGTTCGTTCAGCAAAACCCAGCGACCTTCGATATCGCGCGGTTCCCACTCGGCTGGGTCGAACCACGGTGGTTGAGCGGTCAGGTTAGCGACACTGCCGTCGAGCGTGTTGAATGCGAACAAGCCGGCCGGGAGAATGGCGTGGGGCGATGGGTCGTGGCGAACGACTTCGACGATGCGTCCTTCGATGGGGCGCTCGGCGTGATAGTCGAGCTCGACAGTTATCTTCAATCGAGCTTCCGTGTCGACACTCCAAGTCGTGACGTGCCGGCCGTTGCCGCTGAGCTTGGTCGACAACTCGATCGACAGCGGGTAGCGCGTCGAAGTTTGGGCGAGGTAGTCGACCGATCCCGACGAGAGGCGTCGCATCGGAAGGGTGCCAACGCGAGCGACGGTGAACTCGCCGGCCGTTTGCCGACCGGTCGCCACGTCTCGATTCGTTCCCGAGAGCGATCGTTGATGATGAACCAACATCCGCAGCTCCTCGGCGGTGATCCGGTTGGTGCCCGACAGCGAATCGTAGCCGGGAGGGGCGGCAATTCTTGGATCGACGGCGCTGACGCCGAGCACCAAGCTGGCAGTGCCGGGTTGTGTTCCGCGAAGCAGCCTGATTTCAATGTGGGCGTCCGGGCGACCGGAGTCGTGATCCTCGTGCGTGTAGTCGATCACGTGAAGTAGGTCGGTCGTGACTGGGGGTGACGGCTCTCCGCCGGCGAGCGGCATATCCACCCCTGAGGCCCAGGGGCTGAGTATCAGAGTTGTGGAGAGCACGACAGCGGCCGAGAAGAGCATGCGCGAGTTGGACACGAGAGCGACCTTTCGTTTCGGACGAATCGAGTATCGCATCGTTATCGTCAGACGCCAGGGAGGAGACGTCACGGCCGAGTAACGGTCGTGCGCGACCCCGAAAGGAAGGGCGGATCGTGGAGTGGCGGGAGCCGCCACCGAGACGGCTACTCGGGCAGGGGGGCGATCAGAACCAAGCCGCCGCCAAAGGGATCGGTCACCGGGCAGAATCGCACGGGGCGGTACATGAGTTGATCGCTTGGCGGCTCACCGGTCGCGCCGGCCGCTAGGAATGCCGCGTGCAACCGGTTGGCTTCTTCGACCGACTGCATTCGGATGATGATCTCAGAGTTGGTGGGGGCGCCAGCCTTCCCGCGCAAGAGCGTCAACCACGAATCGCCGAGCTCCCAACCTCGCGTGTCGTCGCCTTCCACATACGCCGGCGGACCGAGCACGTTCGAGTAGAAGTTGACCGCCCCGTCATAGTCACCATAAAACTGGGCGACGTCACGTAGGCCGACGAACGCGAAGCGCGGTGAAGGCGCGGGGTGTACGAAGAACTGTTCACGATAGCTGTCGTAGTCCACGAGTGTTCCTCGCTCTCTCACACTCTATGTGTCGGGCATCTCGTTGCGACGAAGTTCCATCCCGATAGCTCGCCGAAAACGAAGGTCCAAGTGGACGCTGTGCAGATGATCCACTTCTACGTGATTGGATCAATGACTCGGGACGGCGCAGCGAAAATCGGTGCGGGTGTCGGCTACAGATCCAACTCGATCCATGCCGGGTCGTGGTCGCTGCCGTCTCCGCCGTGCCGGGTTCGTCGATCGATGGTCGCGCTGATCACGCTCGCCGCTAGACGTTGACTCACCCAGATTTGATCGAGCAGTTCGTACCGTGGTAGTTCGGGTCCCGGAGGGTTGTAGCGATGGGTCCACGCCGGACCGGTGGGACCCGGGCCCTGACCGGTAGTTTCCGCTTTCGCGGGTCGCGTTTCGATCGGGTCGAGAAGTGCGTTTACCAAGGGGACGCCGTCCGAGATGAGCATCCCGGCCAAGTCTGGCGAGTGAGGCGGATCGTTCATATCGCCCGCCAGAACGAACTTGCTGTTGGGGCGCTCCATTTTGCTGAGGATGGCTCCGATGGTCTCAGCTTGTCGTCGTCGGCGCTCATTGGAGCGCGCTGCTTCCGCGACGGGATCGGCCGCATTTGCGGGGACGTAGTGGCTCTTCAAGTGTGTGTTGTAGAGGTTGAAGAGTTTGTCTCCCGATGAGTCGAGTACCGTTACTTGCAACAAGTCCCGGCTGAAAACGCGTTTTGATCGGTCGCTGGAGTGCGTCGCGGTTTGGTGAGAAACGATGGGGCCAATCGGCAACTTGGACAACACACCGACATCGATCAACCGCCCATCGTTGCCTTCGACGAGTACTTGATGGGGATACATCGAGCCGAGGTAGTCACGGTTGAACTTCCGCAGGAGCTCGATGTGTTCGACCTCTTGTACGGCGAGCACATCCGCGTTCATCACTTCGCGGATTCGGCGTGCGATTCTAGTCGTGGACGCGGCGTCTTTCTCCTTGATGAGGCGACCGAAGAACGACCGAACGTCGAACGATCCTTCGGCGAAGGTCAGCGTGACCCCACCCGACGGCTGGCCGGGATCTTCCGAAACTTGAGCGCTGAAATTGAACCGGGAAAAGAGATTGTTGAGATTGAACGTTCCGACCGTGACAACCATGGTTCTCTCCAGAGCTGCAGGGACGTCGAAGGCGAGGCGCCGATCGTGATTCTAGATAGTGCCTTGCCCCACGAGGGTAGCCGCCGCCGGAAGCTCGAGATCTCGCGCGACATGACTTTTCGGCCGGGCCTCTAGCCCGGACTAGATGAGCACGTCGTCGTACTTCTCTTCGTTGAAACCGACGAGCAGAGTCTTCCCGCGTACGATCGCCGGGGCCCGAAGGTTGCCGGTGGGGCCGAGGATGGCGGCGAGCGCGTCGTCCTTCGATGAAGGGTCTTTCGCTAGATCGAACTCGACGACCTTCTTGCCCTTCATGGCAATCACCCGAGACGCCGCGTCGAGAATCTCGAGCGCTTCCGACCTCGTGTGTGTTTCTTTCTTGGCGTTTACGGTCGTACGAATGGAGATGTCGTGTTTGCTCAGGAACTCCTGAGATCGAGTGCACGACGTTCAGCTGCCGCGGTGGTAGTACCAGTCGATGGCGGCGACCATGAGGGCTCCTTTTGGCTTGTTCGGCGGTCTATCGTTCCGGTAGGTCGAACCAGGTTGTGATCGACACCGACGGCACCGGGTACAGCACGCGCAGGCGGAACGCTCGGAAGTCTTCGGTGTCCCAGCCTAGCCGGCTGCACACAGCGTTGTTCATGCTCACGACGCCCGGAATATCGGCGGTCGATAATCGAGACGTTCCGATTTCCAGTCGAGATGTTTCGACCGAGAGATCGAGTTCATCGAGTCGGTTCGGTCCCTTACGCATCTTCAACCAGTCGGAACTCAACCCTTCGAGTCGAGTGGAGGCGTTCGGCGTGTAGTTGGGGTAGACGTCTTTGTGGATCAGAACGTCCATGACGAGCAAGCGACACGGAATTTTGGGCAGTATCGTCAGCCACTCGTTCACGGAATCGGGGTTACGGTAGCGCACGAACTCCTTGCGAGAGACGTACGCGGCCGCGACGTCGAGCGGGACATTGACTCCGGGTTCACCGCCCTCGAGCGCGACGACCATCCGGTTGTTGCTTTCGTGAACTTGAAGTTCCGGTAGCGCGTCGCCGCAGTAATCTTCCAGAAGGTACGAATGGGGGTCCGAGGTGTCGACGGCTTCGCCGTTGGGGCCCGGGATTGGTTGGGGACCGACGGCCGCTTCGTCCTGGGACTCGTGCTTGTATCCCAGGAGCGTAATGGAGGCGCCGGCCCGAAGGCGTCTGATCTCGAACCGGGTGTGGATTGTCGCGACGTCGCAGAAGTCTGGATCGTCGTCGTTCGGGCGAATGATCTTGCCGAGATACATGGCGTCCGCTTGGTACCCGAGGATCGAAGACATCGCTTTGAACACCGCTTGCTTGGCGCGCTTCTCTTCTTGTTCGCGCACTTCCGGCAGCCAGCTCGATAGCGCGGCGTCGAGAGCTGAGCGACCGCCGGGGAATTCGTCGATCAGATCTTCGAACTCACGAATAAAGCTCTCCGCTTTGTGGCACTGATCGTCCGACGCACCGTGACGGCGGGCTGCTTCCACGAAAATGCGCAGGCCGTGCGGCGCGGGGCTGAGGTGGAGCGCCTGCAATGCGTCGTTGGACCGGAGCGATCGCAGGAGCCGTCCGGCCAGAGTCTTGTCGATGCCGAGTTCCCGTGTTAACCGAACCGGGCGCGGGTTGACGCCAGCGACACTCTCGAGAACGGGGCTGAGCGCGTCTCTTACCTTGACCGCGATCGTTCGGATTTTGGTGTCGAGTTCTTCGGTGCTGTCTTCCGCATGGTGATTGTCTCGCAAGATAATATCTCCCGTAGAGAGCCCAGTCGTCTACCCCCCGGTGGACGACCACTATCCCAGTTATACCGGGTTGGGGGGGCGGATTACACTCTACGTGGGATGGGTCGCTTGCCGGAGCTCTCTGAGAGACCGCTCTCGCGAAACACACTTGTCGGTGCAACTAGCCGGTCAAGCGGAGTCGTGGGTGCCCCGGTGAAGGGCCCGAGGGTACACGGGCGAATCGCAAACGCCCGGCTTTCGCTTGGTGCATAGTTCGGGCGACCGGGCGACCGGCCCAACGCGTGGTCGGGGACGGCCCGTGCTGATTCGAAGTTCCTCGTAGCTCAGGACTGCTTGCGCTCGAACTTCTTCTCCCACGGCTTGGCGCCGTTGGATTGGGCCTGCTTGCGGGGCCCGCCGCTGCGCTTGAACGGTTTGTCGAAACGACGCGGCGCCGGCTTTCGACCTCCGCGGTCGAAGCTTCCGGGACGCGCCGTCACGAATGAGGCAACCTGGCCACGAATCGTGACGCGACTCATCTTCTCGGTAATCGCCTTGGCGTGTTCGGTCGGTACTTCGATGAACGAAACCTTGTCCCGGATATCGATCGCGCCTACCGCGCTTCCCGGAATGTTGGCTTCGTTGGCGATGGCACCGACCAAGTCGGCCGGTCGAATACCAGCCTGCCGGCCGAGCGCTACGAACAGCTGCACCGAGTTCGACCCCGCGCCGCGGTGCGACGGTCCGCCACCGCGCTGCGACCCGCCGCCGCGCGCCATCGACGGCTCCGGCTCGTTGATCTCGAGCGGGCGCTCACGGCTCGACATGCGAGCGAGGGCGGCGGCGATAACTCGCACGTCCGCGTTCGGTTCGGCGCTCATGTCTTCGATGATGGCGAGGTACGGATCGAGTCCGCCCTTTTCGATCGATTCGAGTACCTGCGCTTTGAATCGCGCGGTACGACCCGCCATCAGTTCTGCGTTGGTCGGGACTTTCATGCTGCTCATGCGCTGGCCCGTGTAGTGCTCGATCGCGAACTGTACGCGCTGCTGTTTCGGGGTGACGAGCAGGATCGAAATGCCATCACGTCCAGCGCGCCCCGTGCGCCCGATACGGTGCACGTAGATCTCAGGCTCCGACGGAGGATCGTAGTTGATGACGTGCGTGATTCCCTCGACGTCGAGGCCGCGCGCCGCGATGTCGGTGGCCACGACCAGCTGGATGCGACGCGATCGCAGCTGCGACACGATCTCTTCGCGTTGATCCTGACTCAGGTCGCCGTGCAGCGCAGCGCCGGCCACGCCGCGAGTTTTCAACTGCTCGACAAGGTGAGCGCAGCTTGCGCGGGTTCGGGCGAAAACCAAGACCGCGTCGGTCGGTTCGGCCTCGATAAGCCGCGCTAGCACGTTCAACTTCTCGCTGGAGTGCGTGAGCAACACTCGTTGTTCGATGCGCTCGACCGTTCGGGTGCGTTTGGTGATCGCTACCTGTACGGGATCGCGGAGATAAGACGCGGCAACACGTTGGATCGCCGGCGGCATGGTCGCCGAAAAGAGAGCGGTCTGGCGCTCTTTCGGGACCTTTCCGAGAATCTCTTCGACGTCGTCGATGAAGCCCATGCGCAGCATCTCATCGGCTTCGTCGAGAACGACGTGCCGGACGGTGTCCAAGTTTAGCGCTCGGCGGGCGATGCAGTCCTTGATACGTCCCGGTGTCCCGACCACGATGTGGACTCCGCCGCGGAGTTTCGTCAGCTGCTTCTGGATCGGCGTGCCGCCGTACACTGTGAGCACGCGAACGCGGTTCGACTCACCGTAGCTGCTCAATGCGTCCGAGACTTGCATCGCCAACTCTCGAGTCGGACAGAGCACGAGTCCTTGGACTTCGCGTCGTTCGAGGTCGAGGCTCTGGATCATCGGCAGCGAAAACGCAGCGGTCTTGCCGGTGCCCGTTTGCGCTTGGCCGACGACATCTCGCCCCTTGAGCAGTGGCGGAATGGCTTGCTCTTGAATCGGGGTTGGCGCTTTGTATCCGCCGTCGGCGAGTCGCTGAACGAGAGAGGGATTCAGCCCGAGGTCGGCGAACGACGCAACGCAGTCTTGGCCAGAACCCGTGTCGGAATTCGACTCGGCTGGGTGTTGATCCGCGGAGGGCGCAACACTGGCCGGCTCTGCGTTGTCCTGTGAGGGATTCGATGTCATTCGGTTTGTCTCCGGGTGGTCGAAATGGGGCGCGAACCCTATCACATCAATTCAATACTGCCGCGTGTCTTGTCAGAATTTAGCAGCAATGCATTTCGCCGGTCTCCACTCAACGGCGCGCAAACAGGCCACAGCGGATCGCCGGTCGAGTCCATTGGAGCGTCTTGTGGTCGAGAATGCTCGACATCGCCCGGTCTGTACTGCGGAGATTCTCACTCTTCGGAAGCGGATCGCCCCCACGAGGTGCAGGTAGGAGTCTGCGCCCCGGCTCACGGCAAGTGTACTGGTAACAACCGGTTACCGGGGCCCGGTTGTACGGCCAGCGGCTCGATCCGGGTCGGCTAGCACGGCGTGGGGACCGGCTGCCGCCGGCGACGGGTCAATTCAGGGTGGTGTCTCAGCCCGACTTCTTGACGAACTTCGTCAGAATCACGATGTGTTGGCCACTGACGCGTCCCTCGATGTGCTCCGAATTGTCCGAGACCAAGGTGATGTTGCGAACCGAGGTGCCGCGCTTCGCCGTGAAGTTGGCGCCCTTGACATCGAGATCCTTGATGAGAGTAACCGTGTCTCCGCCCACTAACACGGTGCCGTTACTGTCCACGTGACGAACGCCCGCGTCGCCTGTGGCGTCGGTGTCGTCGACTCCCGCCTGCGCCCACGCGAGGACAGCTTCGTCGAGGTCGAGCATCTCCCTGAGGTCTTGGGCCCACGGTTCTGCCTGTAGGCGGGTCAGCATGCGCCACGTGAGCACCTGTACGGCGGGGATTTCGCTCCACATGCTATCGCTGAGACATCGCCAATTGTGAACAACGATCGGGTCGGCGTCTTCCACCTGAGCCGAGCATGTCGAGCAGACGAGGACGTTTGCGTCCCGATCAGGCGGGGTGGCGGAGACGGTGTGCACACAGAGTTCGCCGGTGGCGCTGCACAGTTCGCACTTCGATTCACTGCGCGTGCGCAACTCTTCTTCTGAACTCATGTCTACCGTTCCGCTCGTTGATCTCGTCGGAGGAAGTGGGGTGGCACTGCGCGCGCAGTGTAGCACCGGTGCGACGAAACTTCTTCGGATGGGGGTCAGCCACACCTACTCTATCGATAGCGAGTGGCTGTCGTCATCGACTTCGGCCAGGTGACCATTTCGAAGAACCGCATCGACGCGCGAACCTGGGTTGCCTGATATCCAGTAGCTGTCCGTGACTCGGCCGAGCTGAACTGGTTTGCGGCGGCGATCGGCGCAATAACCCTCGAGAGCGATCACCGCTCTCAGGGGTTATTTGCGTTATCGCAAACCGAACCCTGTTTCGAACCTTGAAGTAGGCCAACCCAATGAGCTTGGACGAACGATCGCCTTTGCGGGATCCTTCAAACCCCGGTGTGAGATTGCCCCGGGGCCGCGCTGTGACACAATGGCTCCGTCAATTTCCAACACAGACAACTTGGCGGAAGGATCGAGTCGTGCGAATGCAGCGGCAGCCCCTCTGGATTGCAATGTGGATACTGGCGGTGTGCGGCGCTTCGTCTCTCGAGGCGCAGTCGTACTTCAGGCGTGGCGACTCGAACGAAGATGGATTCGTCAATCTGGCGGATGTGATTTCAGTGCTGTACGGAGTCTTCCAAGCGCCGCCGCCTTGCATTGAGGCGGCCGACATCAATGCGGACTCCGAGCTCGACGTCAGCGATGCAATCCAACTCATCGAGTTCATCTTCGTTGGGGGCGATTCGCCGGCGTGCCCGACCACGCACCACTACGGTCGCGGCGGCAACCAACCGCCACCCTGTCCGGGGCCGAGCCCATGCCACCCGACAATCGTTTTTCACGAAGGAGCCATCGACCAGAGCCAAACCTGGGGTCCCGATGTCACGCATCGGATTGAAGGGTGGGTGACCGTCGAGCCCGGCGTCGAACTGAGCCTCCTTCCGGGAACCACCATCCTCGGCGGAGACGGAGCGGCGTTGATCGTTCGCCCGGAGGGCAAGCTCTTCGCGATGGGAACCGCGCGTCGACCGGTCACCTTCACCTCTCCGAAGCCTTGCCCCGACCGTGGTGACTGGGGAGGGGTGTATCTGCTCGGAGCGGCCGAGACGAACATGATAGATCCGTTCCTCGCCGAGATCGGGGAAGAGTTCGGCGGTGGCGATCCTTCGGACTGCAGCGGTGTCATGAGCCATGTGCGGGTCGAGTACGCCGGACAGCATTCGTTCGGTTTCATTCCGGGCGGTCTGAACTTGTTCGGGGTCGGAGACGAGACCGACATCGACAACATTCTCATCAAGGAGAGCGGCGGCGACGGATTGCGAGTCGGTGGCGGCACGGTGAGGTTGCGAAACATTGTCACCGAGCGTTGCGACTACGAGCTGTTCGACATCGGGTTTGGTTACCAAGGGCTCGGACAGTTTTGGGCCGGGCGCGCGGATTCAGAGTCGTCGCAAGCCGGACTCTCCGTTCACAACAACCCCGACGAATACGACGCTCAACCGCGCACGCACCTGACCCTGTCCAACTTTTCGGTCGTCAGTAACGAGCAGGGCCAAACCGGGGTGTTGTTGCATCAGGGGGCGGCGGGCCATCTCATCAACGGTCTGGTGCAAGGCTTTGTCGACGGGGTCGACGTCGATCACTTCGAGACCACCGCACACGGTGAACTGTCCATGACTCACTGCGCGTTCTTCGGCAACGAGGAACCGTTCGAGACGGGCGATGACGAGGGTCAACTCGCGTTCACCACCGAAGAGTTTTTTTTCGAGGGCACGAGCGGCGAGACGTTCAACTTGGATTCGATCCAAGAGATCATGCAGGACCCGTACGGACAGTCCGAGTTCGATCTGTGTGTGCCGGGTGCGCCAGTGTACAAGCAAGCTTTCGAAGGCTTCGTCTTCAACCCCGCGCTGCTGGATGAGGCGTTCGAGAGTGCCGAGTTTTACGGCCCCATCGATCCACAGCTTGCCGATTGGACCCAAGGAATTTGGATCTCGTTCGATTGATAACCGCGAAGACCAGACCGTGCGGGTGTGTCACCCGCGTTCTGGAGGAATGACAGAAGTAATGACAGAGACGCAGCGCCGTTCAGCCTGCAACTGCTGGGAGTGCAAACCGATTCGACTCTTCCACTTCGACTCTTCCACCTCGACCATTGCACGGCGACGAGTGGCCTGCAGGAACTTTGAAAGAGGACGTATGACAGCGAAGCACATGGCCAACCTGATACGAATCACCGCGGTGATGTTGGGACTCATCGTCGCGTGCCCGGTCGTCGATGGGCAGGCGTACTATCGAACCGGAGATCCGAGCGAAGATGGTCTCATCGACATCGGCGATCCGGTTTTCATCTTGAATGCGGTATTCGGGGCGCCGCCGCCGTGTTTGACCGCGGCGGATGTGAACAGCGACCTCGAGGTCGACATCTCCGACGCGGTGTACTTGCTGGCATACTTGTTCGAGTTTGGACCGGAGCCGGCGTGTCCGTTCAACCACGTGAGTCGCGTCAACAGTCCGCCGCCGTGCCCGGGGCCGTCGCCGTGCCATCCGAACACCGTCTCCCACCAAGGCTTCGTCGACACGTTCGAAGGATGGGGTCCGGAGGTTACCCACGAGCTGGTCGGTATCGTGACAGTGGAAGCGGGGTCGACGCTCACGATCTTGCCGGGAACCACCATTCTCGGCGATTTCGGTTCGGCGCTGGTTGTCTTGCCGGGCGGCCAGTTGGACGCGATCGGAACGGCTCAGCAGCCGATCGTGTTCTCGTCGAAGGATCCGTGTCCGAAGTCCGGCGATTGGCTCGGCGTCTACCTTCTCGGCAACGCTCCGGTCAATGTGGACACCGCTCCGATTCTCCCTGAACTCGGGTTCGGCTACGGCGGCGGGGACGAAGCTCACTTCAGCGGTGAACTCAGCCATGTCCGAATCGAGTTCGCGGGCGAGCCGGCTTTCGGAATCGTACCGGGCGCGCTCAACCTGTTCGGTGTTGGCTCTGAGACGGTGATCGAGAACATTCTCATCAAGGACTGTGAGGGGGACGGCGTCCGTATCGGCGGCGGCACGGTTCCGCTGAAGTACGTCGTCGCCGAGCGTTGCGAAGGCGACGCCTTCGACGTTTCTCTTGGCTACCAAGGCGCCGGACAGTTTTGGGCCGGTCGCATGAACAGCGGTACCGGCGTTCACGGGCTGAACATCACCAATAATCCCACGGACTTCGACGCCGAACCACGTACCCATCTGACGCTCTCGAATTTTTCGCTCGTCGGTAGTGACGCCAGCACGACCGGGATATTGATGAGCGCCGGCGCCGCCGGTACCTTCGTCAACGGAATGATCCAAGGCTTCCCGGAATCGGGGATGGACGTCGACAATTTCGCGACGACGGCCCACGGAGATTTGCTTCTCGACGGCTGTTCGTTCTTCGGGAATGGTGAACCGTTCGAGACGGGCGATGACGAGAGCCAGTACTTTTTCACCAGCGGCGAGTTGTTTTCGTTTCCGGGCGGTGCCACCGGTCCTGACACGACGTCTAACTTTGATTCGCTCGAGCCCATCATGCTCGATCCGCTCGGCGTGACCGGGTTCGACGCGTGCGCGGCGACGGCGCCGATGCTCGCCGAGTCGGTCCCCGCGACCGTGATCGATGTGAGCATGTTGCACGACGAGCTACTGTTCTCGGACTTCCGGGGGCCGGTCGACCCTGCGATCACCGACTGGACCCAAGCTGTCTGGATTTCGTTCGACTGATACCCGTTGTCATCAGAAGTATGCCGCAGAGTCGAGGGAGCCCGCATGTGGCGAGTTGTGTTGTTCGTGATCGTGGGTGCGGTAATCTACCGAATGATCCGTTCGTCGATCTCCAGCGATCCGGTGCAAGTGCCACCGGATCGCGGTAGAGACCGACCTTCGGGGGGTGGGCACACGTCGGACCTCAGCTACGGCGGTGAGACATACTTGACGAGCCGCGTGCGCGTCACGGTTTTGCAGCGGCGCACGGGGAAACCGTGGCCTCGGCAGAGGGTGGCGTTTGCGGCTGACGGTTTCTCGTGAGGCCGCCATATTGCCGTCACGGACAGTGACGGAATCGTGATCGCTGACGTCCCGCTCGGCCAAGCGTTCGTCTCTTGTCGGTCGAGCCGGGAGGAAATCTGGGTCGGCGCGGATCGTGACTACGATCTAGAACTCACGGTCTGAGTTGTCGCTCAGGTTCGAGGTCGGACGTCGAGCCTGACCCAGTTCCGAGTTGGGTGCATGCGGCCGTGTCCACTCGTTTTCCGGCCAGCCGAATCGGGGATTGGTCCGGTGGACGACCTTCAAGCGGACACGAACAACTCGTCACTGAGTCAGGCGCGAGGCCGATTTCGTCAGCGGTCGGGTGTTCCGGTGTTCATGGACAAACGCGGTCGCGAATGCCCTCCATATGGATCAAGTGACGTCGGTGGACATCGGATCCCTCGCTTCGTTTTTTTGCCAAGGCTGCGATGCCATCAACCGAGGATGTCTGGCCGTCCCCGCGGAGAGAGCAGCGCTCGACTCTCTCGATGCTCCCGAGGCGTTGGTGATCGTGACCGTCACCCGCAGCCTTCGACTTCGCGTGGTGTGGACGGACCGACACCGCGAAGTACCTCCCGGGAGTGGGCGCTGGGTCCGGCGGCTTCAAATGGCCCCGCGTCGGCCTTGCTCCCCTGCGCCCGGTTCCCTAACATTCGCAGCGGACAACTTATATTGACCTCGAACCCCCCGGGAGTTCCTCGTGTCCAAGCTCCGCCTTCGACTCGAACCGCCTCGCACAACGCCGACCGAACACGAGGCGGTGTCGGGTGCGCTCGTCGGACGCAGTCGTCAGTGCGACATCCGCATCAATGACGAGAAGGCATCCGGACGACACTCTCAGTTCATTCTCGAGAGTGGGCGCTTCTTCATCGTCGATCTCGGTAGCTCCAACCACACAATCATCGACGGCGGGACAGTGCTCAAGAAGGGCGATCGTCACGAGTTGGCGGTCGGGCTGAGAGTCCAGATCGGGCGTACGTGGATCGAAGTCTTGGAGTTGGAGGGCGTTGCTGGTGCACTCCCGCCGGAGCCGGGGACGTCGCTTCCGACGCTCGAGCAACCGGTGCCGGGTCTTCCCGGGGACCGCACCATACCGCTCACCTCTGAGGATCAGACGCTGCCCATCCCTCCGCCAAGCGGTCCTCCGCCAAGCGGTCCGCCGCCAGGCCCTGCCCCGGCGAGCACCGACGGATTCGGCGAAATGACGATGCCGCAAGGTCGCGCTCTGCGGCCGGCGGATCCACTGGAGGCCGAGCCGACCATGCCGCAGTCGCGGGAGTCGAAGCCCGGCACCACGATTGAGCCGACCATGGCGTTGCCGGCCGGGAAGCGACCCGCGGACAGCAAGCCGCCAACTCCGGCCGCCGCTGCGCCGCGAACGCCGACGCCGAATTCACCAGCCCCGAATCCGGAGGCGTCGCCGTCCTCCGGTGCCGATGTGACCCCGGATCCGCCGATCCCGCCGTCAGCTTTTCCCGCCGGCGACGCGCTCGAGACGCTCGACTCCGCGCCTGACGAATTCAGCAACGTTGCGGTCGGCGTGGTTATCAGCAAGACGCGGCCGCGCTTGGTCGTGGCGCGTACCGGTCGAGTCGACACCATCGAGATTCCGCACTCCCCGTTCGTGATGGGCCGCGGTGACCATCTGCAGCCTCCCGGCCGCATCGACCATCCGTCCGTTTCGAAAGAGCACTGCCAGCTCGTGTTTCGCGATGGGGCGTGGTATGTCGTTCCGTTCAAGGCCAACACGCAGATCGACGGGCGGCCGGCGCAAGGCGGTGAGCCCGTTCCGTTGCGCAGTGAGTCGTGGATGCAGCTTGGCGGTCTGCTGATCTTGTTCGTCGCCGATCCCGTCGACAAGAAGAACGCGGACCGTGAACTCTACGCGATCGCTCTCGACGTCTTGTTGAACCGTAAGCGGATCACTCGCGATCAACGCAAGACCGCAGAAACGAACGCCAGCGCCACCCAGCACGTCGGCGAGGTGTTGATCCACGGAGAGATCGTCGGGCCCGACGTTTGGCATGACGCGTACAAATCGGCGATCCAGCTACGCGACGCCGGCATGGTTCCCAAGCGTGGATTGAGCCCGCGGACGTTGGGTGTCCTGGTGGGGGTTGCCGCTGTTGTGATCGTGGCGATCGCTTGGTGGTTCGCGCGCTGACCGACCGTTGTCCCTGCGCAGCGAAAGATGCGGCCCAGAAAAAAACGCTGAGAGAGCTCGCGCTCCCTCAGCGTTTTTCTTGTTCATGGTCTCGACGAAGTAGCCCTTAGAATTTGTAGCGGAACTCGAACCGGATTCCACCGAGGTCGTCACCGTCTTCGATGATGCCGTACATGGCATCGGCGCGGACAATGAATCGGTTGTAGAACGGGTACTGCACGCGCATTCCCACTCCAACCTCACGACCCTGTGACTTGTGCTTGCCGCCGTGATCGTCGACCGCAGCGATCTCGAACACGACTTGCTTGTCGAGGTTGAACAAGTACTGCACGCCGATAGCCCCGCCGTACGCGTCGTGCCCACTGTCATCGAGCTTCGGGAACTGCGTCAGCCCGTCCGTCTCGAAGTTGAGGCCGGTGTTCTTCAGCACGCCGCCGGCGGCCGCGGCTCGCGCCAACGATTGCGGACGGTTGATCCCGTAGAAGAAGTTAGCGTAGGGAATGAGCGTCGACGGCTTGCGGGTGACGAAGGAGTTCTCGAGCAGGAACAGAAAGCCCTCGGCCGTGCGAGCTGTGCCTTGGCCAGCGTTCTGCCCGAAGTTTGCGATCACGCGCGCGCTATTGGTCAGCCAGCCCCCGTACCGACGCGAAAACGAAATGGTCGCGTTGTGGTAATCGAGATCGGAGACGCGGGCGCCGCTGTTTCGGTCGCCACTCGCCGAGGTGTATCCGTAGCCAGCTTCCCAGTAGCCCTCGTTCGCTTCGACGAACGCGGCGACGCCGAAGATCTTGGCGTCGTTGTCGTCTCCGCCCGCGTCGACGACAGCACCAGTCGTGACATCGTCGAGTCCCGCGAAGAACGTGATGTCCATGTTCGAGATATTGAACGTCGACGAGTTACGCGCGGGGATGGTAAAGGCAAAGCCTTGGAACGCGTCTTCGACCCAAACCCCGTTCTGGAACAGAAGCGGCATCAATCCGAATGCGAACGGGAGATCCCACGAGTTCGTCTTGCCGCTGGCGCCCGACCAGATAGCACCGGCGTCGCCCTCGAAGAAGAGGGCGTCGAAGCGCTGAATCGCCTCGAACTCTTCATCGCGTTCGCCGCCTTTGCTGCGACCGCGACCGGCGAAATCGTAGCGGGTCGTCTCACCTTTGCTGTTGGACGGGCTGACGAACGCGTGAATGCGTTCGGTCGAGGTGATGCGAAAGTCCAACTCCAAGTTGATGTCGAACGCGGCGCGTCCCACTCGACCGGCGGTGTTGTCGTTGAGGCCGGCCGCGATCTTAGCGTCGCCGTACACGAAGAACTGCGGCTGCACCGGGTTCTTCTTGCCGAGGAAGTTGTAACTTCGCGACAACGGTCCCTCGCTGTAGAGGTCGCGACCGAGCTCCAAGAGCGGTCGCTGCGTGGGAACCGGAGACTTGTCGCCGTAGATCGCCTGCTGCTCGTCGGCGTGGAACTCGAGGTTCGGCGCGGGGTCGGGCCGAAACGCCGAGGCGTCGTGCTCGACTTTGGTGGCGCCGGGCGGAATTTCCGGTTCGCCACCGTGTTTGAGATCGCCCGCTCCGAGGGTAAGGAGCGCGCAAAGAACAAGTGTCGCTGACATAGGTGCTCCTTACTGAATGTTGAATTCGACGGTGTAGGCGTGGAAGTCCATGAGCTGCTCGTTCATGCGATGCATCATCTCCTGCGTCGCGCCGACGAACGACATGAAGTACATCGGCTCGGCGCGGCTGCGAAGGCGAACGGCAAGTCGGTACGTGCCCGGCTTCGTGATCAGCTTGGCCGGAACTGAGTACTTCGCCCACTTGTATCCGAGCGGCGGAATGCTGCGCTGCTCCATGCGGATGGTCGGTGGGTGGTTCAAAAGGGATACCGGTTGCCCAGGCGGACGAATGAACGGGAGCTGATCGGCATCGAACGGTACCGGTAGGTACATTTCGCGATCAGTTCCTTTGAGGTTCGTGGTCAGGAACTTCGTCTGGAGGTTGAAGAGCTGATTGTCGAGCTCGATCTTGCCGTCGAGGTAGTCGCGCGAGTGCAGGTCGACCATGTCGCCGTAAGAGTCGAGGTGGCCGGACTCCCAGATGTTGTTGCCGTCCGGGTCGATCAACGCGACGTTCAACCAGATCTCCGGCTGTGCGCCGAGTGACCCCGACGGGAAGTTGTGTCCCGGGTCGAGGTTTGACACTTTGTATTTGAACGTCAGCTTCTCGCCGGCGCGCTTCTCGCCGCCGAACCACGGACCGTCGACTTGACTGCCGATCTCCATGATCGCGTGACGTCGCTCGTAGCGCACCGCTAGCTTCGCTTGGTTCTCTTCGACGATCGCCCATGCGGCAGCGCGCTTGCGAGGGTCGGTCCAAAACTCGGGGAACTCGACATCGATCGAGCCGTCCTGAATCTTGGTTTCGAAGTCGTTGCTGCCCCACGCCGCTCGCCAGTCGAACGCCATCCACTCTTTGATGCTGATGACCGCGGGGTCATTGCGCACGTTGTGAGGATAGATGCCGGGGTGAGCAATCGAGTAGCCGGGTCCGACCATGGTGTGATCGGCGTGCTTGCTGCCGGGGCTGATCTCTTTGCCGTTGACGATCGCGCGTGCGTCCGTCAGGTAACCATCTTCGTAGGTACCCGGGGTGGCGCCCATGTGACAGTCTTGGCAGCTGATGCCTTGGGCGTGCGCGGGGGAAGCTCGGTACTGATCCCAAACGACCTCGAGCTTGATGCCCGGGTGGACGGCGACCTGGTGGCACGGCATGCAGAATTCCGACTCGGTGATACGGTCGAACTTGTGCGCCGACTTGTGAATGCTGGTATGAGATTCGGGCCCGTCGGGGGAGTCTTTGACGTTGTATTCGTCTTTGTTGTTGAGGATCTCTTCGAGCGTCGGCGCGCCGGTTCCGCCGACCACCGGGTCGTAGATCGGCCCGGGGTTGATGCGACGTTCACCGTTGACTTTCTGGTACGCCTCGTCGACCCGGTGACATGCGATGCAAGTCACCCCTTCGACCGAGACGGCCGAGCGCTCCCAGAGGGGGGCGTGTCTTGGTTCATCCAGTGACGTGCCTACCGGGATGTGGCAGCGAACGCAAAATGCGCCGATCGTTCCGCTGGCCAAGTCGTTGATGGCTTGTTCGAAGCGGTGGAACATCGGCGATATTGCCGAGTATGCATGAGCGGACGAACTCCACTCTTCGTAGATCGTGGGGTGGCACTGAGCACACTCCCGCGCACTGGGGTACATATCGGGCGTGTTACCGAGTATGCATGCGTCGTCGGCGAACGCCATCGACGACACGCATAGGGAAGCGATGATCGCGGTTAAGAACCGGCAGCGACGAACATGCATCCTGTCCCTCACGAATCTCTGGGGGGTTGTAGTCGGCTCGGGGCGATATCTCTAAGATGTGTGAGCCGGCCCATGTCTGGCGCATTGGATCGAAATCTGCGCAAGAGCGCAAGGTGAGGGAATCGTGAACGGTATTCGGATCTACTATCAGGACGAGTTTCTCGGCGATCGGGACCTTTCTGACGACGTCAAGATCGGTCGTCACCGGACGTGCGACCTGACCTTGGACAAGGACGGAATCTCGCGTCAGCACGCTCGTATTTTCCGGAAGGGCAGCCACTACTACGTAGAGGACCTCGGCAGCGTCAACGGTACCTTTCTAGGGAGTAGCCCGGTTCGAGCGAATGAGCCGGTCGAGTTGGCCGACCAAGACGAGGTTTCCCTGGGGCACGAACTCTACACGCTGAAGCTGCGAATCACGGATGCGCCCGAGCAGACCGAGATGCTCAGCGAGAGCGACCTTCCCGTTCAGGAGGCTCCGGCCGTTCCGGAGCCGCCGACCCCACCGCCCGAGCCGAAGCCTTTGATGAGCCACTTGGTGGAAGGTTTGTCCAACATTCCGGTGTGGAGCGAGGGGATCTGGAATGTCGTCGTCCAAGAAGTCGTCGACGAAACCAGCGATACCAAGACCTTTCGTTTCGGAGGGCAAGAGCCCGTTCTGTTCTCGTACCAGCCGGGGCAGTTCATCACGTTGCAACTCGAGATCGACGGCGACACCGAGATGCGCTCGTACACCATCTCGTCCTCGCCGTCGCGTCCGCATGCGCTCGAGATTACCGTCAAGCGAGTCAAGGGCGGTAAGGTCTCCAACTGGCTGCACGACAACGTGAAGACCGGCGACGAGATCACCATCGTCGGTCCGTCGGGTAGCTTCTCGTGCTTCTCCTATCCGACCAAGAAGCTACTCTTCATCGGCGCCGGTAGCGGCATGACGCCGTTGATGTCGATGTCGCGTTGGATCCTCGACACCGCGGCCGATGTCGACGTTCGCTTCTTGGTTTCCGCTCGCACGCCCGACGACATCATCTTCCGCAAAGACCTCGAGCTGATGTCGGCGCGACACAAGGCGTTCAATGGCGCGGTGACCATCACCAGCGGTTGGTCCGGAACGCAGTCGTGGCTCGGCCTCACGGGGCGTGTCGATCTGGACATGATCAAGATGGTCGCGCCGGACTTCATGGAGCGCCACGCGTTCATGTGCGGACCGAACCCATTCATGGCCGCCGTGACAGACATCCTCAGTGAGGGTGGCTACCCCATCGAAAACCTCCACACCGAAAGCTTCGGTGAAGGCCGAGTTGCCGAAGGATCCATCACGGGGACCGATCTGCCGAGCATCGCGGACCTTCTCGACGAGAAGGGCAAGCCGAAGAAGGCCAAGAAGGCGAAGAAGGACGCAGCGCCGCCCGTCGAGCCGGCCCCCGCCGCCCTCGCTCCCGACGCCTGCGGCGTCACCTTTCAGAAGTCGAACATGTCCAAGGAAGGCGAGCCGAACGTCGCCATACTCAACCTGGCCGAGCAGGTCGGTGTGAAGATCCCCTACAGCTGTCGCAGCGGCGCGTGCGGGCAGTGCAAGGTGAAGCTAGTCAACGGCAAGGTGCACGAGAAAGCGGACGCCATTCAACGGGTCGCGAAGATGCTGCCCGACGGATTCGTACTATCGTGCGTCGATTGCCCGGACGGCGCGGTGACCGTTGACGCATAGCGGGGGGGTGTTGTGCTAGATCTGTACCAAGAACTGCAGGAGGCCGATCCCGGGCTAGGAGCGTTGGCCCACCGGGAGCGGCGGGACCTCGACACGTTTTCCAACGACGTCGTTTCGCGAGAGGGTCTTATCGAGATGAAGCGAGAGTCGAATCGGCTCATCGATCACGACGACATCGAGAAACTCTCCGCCGATGAATGAACCAGACATGAGCCCACGGGCGATCGAGTCGCGACTCAGAGAGGTGGCCGAGATGTGGAGGATGCACCCGGCCAACGTCACCCGCAGGATCCGGGACGTCGCGGCTCTGCGGAATCTCTGCTTACGTCTCGGGCGATCGAAGCCTGCGGCGAAGAGTAACTGAGCAGCGGGCGCCCGTTGTCGGTGGCGAGTTGACCACTCGAGTCGGAACGAGTGAACTCGCCGCCAACTCTATCTAGCCACCGGGTAGGGGAGGAACGTCTCCTTCACGAGCACGCCGTGATCGAAGATCCGCACGCACGGCGCATGATCGGTGAATCCCATGTAGTCTGGAGTGAAGAGCCATTTGCCGTGTCGAAGGCCGTTTCGATACTCCCCCATCGTCGATTCGCCATACCCTTCGATGCTGGGCCAAATGGAGACCCCATCGACGGAGCGCGGAGCGCGATCCACGCCGATGACGCCCGCTTCGGTACCGTACGGCTGGGCCGGCGGGAAAGACGTGAAGTCGACGGGCCAGAACGGTGGCTCGGTTCGGCGTTCCTCGCAACGACCGTTCTCGAAGCGACCCTGCCAAAGGACACGGAGCCCCGACGATTCCGACTCATCCGCTGGAGGGAACGTCCGGAACGTGTGGACTCCGGTCGGGACGTCCTTCTCGAACGCGCCGACGTAGATCAACTCGAACCCCGTTTTGCCTTCGCCATAATACAAGAAGTCACCGTTAAGTTGGCCGTTATCGAATCGAGGTGCCGCGATGTTCAACTTCCCGAAATCACACTCTTCGTCCTCGATATTCAGCAGATCCCAATCGAACGCGACTTCCACGAACTCTGCCGCGTATTCGCCGCGATAGACCAGCCGCCCGTGTAAGACCTGACGATTGTCTTCGAACCATGGCGGTTCCTCTCGTGCCTCGACTTCCTCCCCGTGTTGATACCACTCTTGATTGTCTATTCGGCCGTACATGTCCCAATACGTCGTGAGTCCATGTTGCGACCCTCGGTGCCAGCGTTCTTGCATCCAGATGACGGCCGTGTCCGAATAGTAGGTGTTGAACGTACCGTGAGGCTCGACGATGACTTCTGCCGGTACTACCTGATCGGCGGCGCCGTTTAACCACGGTCGAGTTTCTCGTCGTTCGACTTCTTTGCCGTCTTCGTATCGCTTCTGTTCAGCGACGCGACCATTGCGCCTCCACCAAGTCCACACGCCGTCGAACTTATTCTGATCGTACCGTCCCTCGATGCCGCGAATCGATGTCTGTTGGTAGTACTGAACAAACGGTCCGTGGCGCCTTTCGTTGAATCGATCGACTCGATAGATCTTTCGGTGCGGGTGAGTCGCCCACGGCGTGTCGCGCCAATAGTTGTGCGGCAGCCCGACTCCAGTGTCAAAGGACTCGATCACCTCTCGGGTGCGAAGAAACTCCCATGAGTTCGCGAGAGCGAGGGCGCCCAAAACCATCAACAGTGTCAACGCGAGGCGCCCGTATGCGATGCGACGAGGAGTTTCGTGTTGCCCCGGGCGTCGGGTCTGAGCTGGATCGTGCGTCATGAGGAGTTGTCGACCTTCGGGTGTTCGACGGTCGGCGATGACAGCGTCACTGCGTTGTTGCCTTGCGCGAGGGGTCGCATGAAGGCCCCGCTACCGTTTGATCCGCATCCCCGGGAACGGCTTCTTCTCTTTGGAAACGGGGTGGTCTTCCCGGCCGATGGTCTCTTGTCCGCCGAACGCATCCCGAATTTGGTACTCGAGTCCCAGTTTGCCGTAGGGCTCGAGTTTCCAACCGGTCATTCGGCGCATGGGCAAGCTAGACTTTCCCCAGTGGCAGTCGATGCACATGAGACCTTCGGGGACCTTCGCCTGCGGGATTCCGATGGTTTTGTGAGGGTTCTCGATGTCCTTGTTCGACGCCATGCGTTGATCGCGCCGTTTGCGTCCGACGTGGCACTGCTCGCACGGATCGGTGGGACTGTGGGTGCGACCGGGGGAACCGGTGAGTTGACTGATGTGTTTGCGGCGGCCGTGGACTTCACGTCCCGGGACCGGCAGCCCTTCGACGTGGCAGTTCTTGCAGCCGTCGATGTTGTCCATGGTGATGTTATACGAGTTGGCGATCTTGTCCGGGTCGCGGTGCCCGTGACACTTCGTGCAATTGCCGACTAGCGTCGGGAGTCCCAGTTCGCCGCCATCGCCGGGGCCGGCCGGTGGTTCGTGGCATTCGGTGCAGTCGAACTTGGCGTGACGCGAGTGGTTGAAGTTGGTCACTTCACGGGGCCGCGCGTTCGCGAAGTCAGGCTTCGGATCGCGTCCGGGGTGGCAGGTGGCGCACACTTGCTTGTCGTAGTTGAGGGGGATTTCACCCTCGTGCGAAGACGCTAGGTACTTGAGGTTCGTCGATCGAGCGACGGCGTTTCCGTGGCAGACGACGCACTCTTCCTTGGTCGGATTGTCGCTGAGGTGCGGCCAGTGTTCGAACTTGCGCCCCTGGAAACGCGACGGTTGTTCCGGAAGGGCGGCGACATGGCACGACTGACACTCTTCCTTGGGGTTCTCGCCCAAGAAGCTGTGTTGATGCGTCGTCGTCACGAACTGGCTAGACCGGGGGCGTCGCGTTTGCAGCGTGCCGCGCTTAGCACTCAGGTCACGCCAGCTGACCATGTCTCCATTCTCTAGATCATGACAGAGCAGGCACGTTCCCACCTGGCCGTGGTTGGGTGGGGCCCACTCCTCGTGACAACCGCGGCAACCGGGAGGGCCCTTCTCGCCGGGCTTGGTCTTCTCGGTGAACTCGGGCTTTAGTGTGAAGCCACCGCGTTTGTCATCGACGTGACAGAACTGGCAGTCCTTCAGTTCGGGGTGCTGCTCGATGGCGACCGGCTGTAGGTGTCGCTCGTGAATGAACGTGTTGCGCGTGATCGAAGGCTTGGTGTAGTTGCTGGTCGTCACCTTCATTCCGTCGTCCGCGTGACACGCCATGCACGCATTTACGTCGAGCATGAATTCCGCGAAGTCGCCGGCGGCGGCGTCGCGCATGCCGGTGTGGCAAAAGTTACAGCCGGCGTTGTCCTTGCCCTGCTTGTGTTCGATGCGACGGTGGTTGAACTTCTTCGCTTCGGGATCGCTACGGTCGACACCGTGGTTGACGTTGTTGATGAAGTCGACGTGGAACTGCTTGCCGTTGCCGTCGGAGTGGCACTTCAGGCAGAAATCGCGCGTTGGCTCTGGGCGGGGGATGAGATCGGGAACCTTGCTCCCCTCCGGCACGTGGCACGACCGACAGTCGAGTTTGCGCGTCTTGCCATTGACCGTGTACGGCGTGCCCCAGGCGTGATCACCGTGATAGAAGTACAGCTTGCGCTCGGGATCCTTGGGCGTGGGCGGCGACAGGTTCAGGAAGCTCGGGGCGACGCCGGTTTGGTGGCACTGCGCGCACACCGCGCCGATACCGGGAGCCCAGTCACGCTTGCCACTGCCTTCGGTTTCCAGTTGGTGACAGCCATTGCAGTCTCGCCACACTTCGTTCTCGACCACGGTGAGCCAGCGATTGTCGACGTGCTGCGCGTGGCTGAACTGCTGCTGACCAAACGAGCGACCCGATAGCATCACGACGATGAGAAGCGCCATCGTGGCGATCGAGCGCATTCCTAGTCCGGTGCGTAATTGCATCGCAGCAGCTCCTACCTCGAGAGCGGAAAGTGAAACTGTCCGCTGGTCGGCGAAATCGTGTGACAACCTGACGTCATGCATGTTTTCTCGCTGGGAACGGGCAAGTCGAAGTCGATCGACGTTGCCTGAACGACGTTGCCGTGACAGGCGTCGCAGTTCTCTTGCGTGAAGGCTGCGTGGTTCTTGCTGTGGTGCGGATAGTCGACCACGGCTCGGCGCACCGTCCGGCGGTTGGCGAAGACCGCGTCGCCCGGCTTGTGACAGTGTTGGCAAGCGTTGCCGGAGATGTTCTCGTGGTTCGAGTGACAACCGGTGCAGTCCGCAACCCCCTCGCGGAGGGTCGGCGCGCCGAGATCGTGCACGTTGGTCTTGTCGAAGACGTGGCACGAAATGCACCCGTCTTCGAGGTCGGGGTGGCGGCGCGCGGCCTCCGTGGTGTGGTACGCGTGCGGGAAGTCGATTCGCGTGATGCGATCACTCGACGCGACCGGCGCGTTGCGACGCTTGATGTTCTGCGCGTGGCACCCTTCACACGTTGTGAGCGGAGGGCCGGGGTAGTCTTCGGTGGCGAGTCCCTCGGCTAGGAACACATCTTCGTGACACGTCCGGCACGACGCGTCGCCGCCGAGTTCGCGAACGTGGAGCGCGTGGCGGAACGGGCCGGTGAACTCGGTTTCCGCCAAGAGGGTGCGCTCGTTCTTCCGGTGGCAACTCTGGCACGAGCGCCCGTCCGCGTCGCGCAGCGACGCGTGTTTCACGAAGTCGTGCTTGCGACGGGCCAGCGTGAAGGACGCTTCGGTCGGCTTGCCGTCGAGACCCGGCCGAGTGACCGTACGCAGCTCCTTGGCGTACGCCTTCGTGTGACAGCGTGCGCAGTTGTTGCCGTCGGTCCCGTGCCAGCGCGGTGAGAAGATGAACCCGTCGCCCGGCCAGTGTGCGGCGAGCTCCTGACGACGAATGCCTTCGGGGCCGTGACACCCTTGGCACACTTCGTAGTCGACGACACCGAAGTCGCGACCGGTGGTGTTGTCTTTCTTGTGGCACGTTGCGCACGGTTGCCCTTGTGCGATGTGCTTCTGGTGGTCGAAGCTGGTGAAGGTGATGGTTCGATCCGTCTTCACGTCACCGAGGTTGAGCGCTCGGGAGTTGTCGTGACAGTGCTGGCATTGACGGTTGGCTTGTTCGGTCGTGGGAACGAACTCTTCGTGACCGTGTTCGCGATGGCAGCTCACGCAGCCGTTCTCTGCCAACACCGCGTCGCCGAAGAACCCGTGCGGGGTCCAGTCCGACGGTTTACCCGGGTGCTGGACGTTCTTGTCTTCATGGCAGGACAGGCATGCGTTGTGGGTGGCGCCGCCGGAAGAGTGGTGACAGCTCGAACAGGTCAGGCCGGCGCCCGCGTGCGCGGCGGACAACGGCCCGGGCGCGATAAGGTTGAGACGGGCGGCGGGCCAGAACGCGACCACGAGAACGATCAAGAGTGCGGCCGCCGTCGACAACCAAACCGTCCAGCGCGTCGCGTCGAAGCGGCCGAAGGAGACTTCGTCGTGAACCCAGCGGTCGGGCTCCTTGCGGTCGAACAGCGATTCGTCTTTTTCGCTCACCTCGATTTGGACGCGAGCCGGCTGTTGGCTGGTGTCGAGCGCGACCGCGACGCGCGACGCGCCGATGATCACCGTGTCGCCAGCCTTCAGTCGCGTGGCCGAAGTGACGGGGAGTCCGTTGACGTAGGTCCCCGTGGACGTGTCGAGTGGGTCGAGCCAGACCTCTCCGGCCGCGTACCGCAACCGCACGTGTTCGCGCGCGGCGATCGGATCGTCGATGGTGATGGTGGCGTTGGCGCCGCTACCGATGACGAGTTCGCTGAGCGTCTCGGACAAGATCTTCAGGTGGTTGCGAAGGACTACGAACTCTGCGCTCACGGCTTACACCGGCTTCCGGAAGAGCGAACCGGGATCAACCCGCCGAATCGCTTCGGTCGGGCAGTTGTAGACGCACGCTTCGAACGGGAGTCCTTCGCAGCGATCGCACTTGATCGCCTTCGCCGTCACGGGAATGCCTTGGGCATTCACGATCGGCTCGTCGGACTTTTGTTCTTGCTCGATCAGCTTCTGTTGGCGGCGCTCGTACATGCGCGGCCCGACGAGCGGCAGCGTCTCCCACAGCTTGTGTTTGAGAACTCCGCGGCGCTCACCCGAGCCGGGTGCCGGTGTCATGCGAATCACGCCGTAGGGGCACGCCATCGAACACGATCCGCAGCCGATGCAGTTCGCTTCGACGAAACGAACCATGCCTTGGCTGTCGCGGCGGATGGCGCCGAAACCGCACGCTAACATGCACTCCGGGATATCGCAGTGGTAACACGACGTCGCCAGCGTGACCGGGACGTCGCCCGCGTAGACGCGATGCCCGCGTTTGCTCAGCCGCGGGACGCGGTCTTCGTGAACGGCGACACACGACTCGACGCAGACGTTACAGCGAATGCAGCGGTGCATGTCGATGGCTAACGCGTCGCCGCCCTTGACTGATTGATTGTGCCCCATGACCTCGAGTTCGTCTTGCTCGAAGATCCGACCCGCCGCTTCATGCAGAAGCTCCATCGCCTTCGGGGAACGGGCCAAGACTTGATCCGTCGTCGCGCGATCGATGCGAACGATGTCGGTCTTGGCCATGGCGACGTACGTCTCGGTCCAGGTGTGGCTGCCGTCGAGGAAGGCGCGCTCACCGAAACTCGAGTTGGCCATGAAGTAGCCCGTGACCTGTTCGCCACTCCCCGACCGGGTCGACTTGACCGCTCCGCTTCGCACGAGGAAGAGCGCTCCGACCGGGGCACCTTCATGAGCGATCGTCGTTCCTTTGGGGAAGACTTCGAGTTCCGCGTTGGCGCGAATCAGATCGAGGTCGCTCGTTTCCAAACCGCTGAGCAGTGGCGCTGCTCGCAAGTGCAGGGTCAGGGCGCGGTCGCGGTACGAGCCGTCGATCAACTCGGCAAAGTCGGGCTCCGCGTACAGCATGCGAAACAGCGGCTGCTCGAGCACGATCATGGTGCAGTGAGACTCGGCGATGACCGACGAACTCGATGGTTGGCCGGAGACAGCGCACAACTCGCCGAAGTAGTCGCCGGGACCGATCGTTCCCAAGTCGGCCCGCTGCCCGCTCGGTTCGACCATGAAGCTCGAGGCGACTCCACTGACGAGGACACAGAAGCGATCGCGGTAGTCCCCTTGGCTGAGTAGCGAGGCGCCTGCTTCTACGACCTCTTTTTGGTGATGGGTCGCGAGTTGTTGAAACCCGTGGTCGCTCAGCGTGGCGAACAGCGGAAATCGTCGGAGCGCGGTTAGGAATCGATCTTCATTCATTGGGTTCGCTCTCAGTACCAGAAGACCGAAACGATGTGAATGGCGACCAATGCCATCAACAGAACCGCCGGCGGAATGTGCACGTACTTCCACGTGGTAAGTCGACGTCGAACACGATCGAGCCGAGACAGCGTCGCTTTGACCGAGACGAGTTGCGCTGCGAGCACGGTCACGTCTTGGGCGTCCGCCGCCGCGAAGCCCGCTTGTTCGAGATCCTGACGCGTCGTCTCCGCGCGGTCGCGGGTCGCTTGCTTGCGGGCGACGAACGATTCGACCGCCGACCGCGCGGCCGCGTTTTCGCCGACGCGGGTGTTCAACTGACGTTGGAGGCTGCGTGAGAGGACGAACGCTTCTTCGGTGCTCAAGTCGCTCTCGAGGCGGGTGAGAATAGTCGGAGTCTTCAGCCAAAGCATGAGACCGAACAGCCCAGTGACGGTGACGATCACGGCCAGTGTATTGAGCGCGATGGCCATGGTCGAGTCGAGGCTCCCTTGTCCATGAAACAAGACGAGGATCGGACACGCCAAGCCGAGGAAGAAGTGCGTTTCGAACCAGCGCGCCGTCTTACCGAGAGGGTTGCGCGGAAGAGTCTGCACTCCGAACCCGCCCGGCTCGTCGTCGTCGGCCACCACGCGCAAGGCGATGACCTTGTGCACGCCGTTCTTCTTGGCGATGGCATTCGCGGCCCGCACGATAGCGCCCCGATTAGAGTGTTTGCCCTCGGAGATCTCGCGCCGCAGCACGCCGAGCTCGATCTCTGCTTGGTCGAGACTCGTTCCGGGAACTCGCATGGCGAACTCGTGGGCGAATGGCGTGCGGTGGATGAACTTGCGCAGCGCGTACAGCGCTGCAAGCAGGTAGCCGGCCGCCGCGAGCACTCCGGTGGCGAGCAGGAAATACCGTTCGCAGCCGACGAGCTGCGCGCGGAAGACGAACCAGAGAGCGGGGACGGAAAGGAATGCGAGGAAGATCACCCACGCCTTGGACTTCAACAGGCTGCGGTGCAGGGGACCGAAGTCGGGGCTATCGGGAATCGAGAGAGCCATTCGCCTCGCTACGTGATTGTTCCGAGAGAACCAAAATTGCGCCGGGATAACCAGTTCCGCGCGCAGAGTGTACCTGGGTTCCGCCGAAAGTTGGATCCCTTTGATCGGCGCCCGGTTTGTTCCACTCGTGCAGAAACCAAAGTTTTCTGTCCGGATCCTCGGTGAATCGGCAATCGACCCGTATCGGTCGATGGAAGCGACGGTCGGACCGACGTTCGGTGAGTGGAAGGGGTCCGCGTGGGCCGGCTAGTCGAGTGGTGTATCGGCTGCTTCGGGCGCCGTCCGCGTGCAGTGGTTGCGGCGGCGGTGGCTCTGACCCTTGTTTGCCTTCCCGGGGTGGCGTCGTTGCGCCTGCGGACCGACGGCAATGCCTTGGTCGCGTCGGGTGACCTCGCGATCGAGACGGACTCCCGTATTCGTGCGGAGTTCGACTTGGAGGACCCTATCGCGGTGGTGCTCTGGGCCCCGCCGGATCGGACCGTCTATGACGTAGAGCTGTTGCGGCGCGTGGCCCGCCTCACGGAAGCCATTCAGTCGTTACCCCAGGTCGATTCGGCCAACGTCTCGAGCTTGGCGACCGAGCGTACCGATCGAGTGAAGACCGGGACGCTCGAGTTTCGCCGCTTCCTCGAGCCGCTTCCCGAGACCGTGAGCGACCTCCAGCGCGTCGAGCGCGACGTCGCCAAGGTCGGCGTGTACGACGGAACGCTCGTCTCCCGTGACCGTCGGGCCACCGCCATCGTCGTCGGAGTCGACCAGGGTGTCGATCGAGCGGCGTTGGCGTCTGCCCTTCGGCGCTGCGTGGAGACCGACGATCACCACGGCGAGGCGATGAGAGTCGACGTCGTTGGGGCACCCGTGGCTGAGTCGCTGCTCGGTCGGCACATCCTCGAGGACCTCGGCGTGCCGTCGATCATCACGGGAGTCTCCGACCGGGCTGGCGTTCTGCCCATCGGGCTTGTTCCGCTCACGTTGTTGATCATCTTGGCGGTGTTCTGGGTTCGCTTTCGGCGGCTGACCGCAGCGCTGTTGCCGCTCCTTGAAGTCGGCGCTGCGATCGTGTTCGTCTTCGGCGTCATGGGGTACTGCGGAGTACCCGTGTACCTGACCACCGCGGTCCTGCCGATCGTCCTCGCGTCGATCGGTATCGCCGACGAGATTCATCTCTTTCACCGCTACCAACACTTGGTTCGTCGTCGCGCCCACCCCGCCCGAGAATCCGTGACCGCGGCGGTCCGCGACATGGCGCCGCCGATCATCAAGACTTCGCTGACGACTGCCGTCGCGTTCCTATCGTTCTTGGCCTCCCCGGTGGAGGCGGTGCGGTGGTTCGGTCTCTTTGCCGCGGTCGGGATCCTCTACTGCATGTTGTGGTCGTTGATCGTCGTTCCGGCGACTCTTCTCGTTCTTCCCGATCGTTGGCTCGTGCCGGCAACCGAGCCGGTTCGGCGTAGATTCGCGCTGCCGTGGGGAGTGCGTTGGCCGGCCCTCGTGGTCGTCGTCGTCGTGGCGGGGTTAGTCACGCTACCCGCGGGATGGCGTCGCATCGTGGTGCAAGACAGTTGGATTGGTGGCTTCGCCGCCAACAGCCCGTTTCGCACGGCGACGGAGTCCGTCGATGGGGCGTTCGACGGGACGCATCTTCTTCACGTTCGGGTTTCACGTGACGATCCGAGCTACCGATGGCAAGTCGTCCCCGCGGACTTAGGCCCGCACCGAGTCACTGTCGCTGCGTCCGATTCAAACGATCCCCGCGGTTGGGTGGGACAGTGGGTGCAGGTCGAACGAGTGGGGGAGTCAGACGCGATCGCTCCCGTGGTGAGGGTGACTACCAGCGGCGCGCGCGTGACCGTGCATACCGATCCGCGGACGGATTCACTGCGTTCGATGCGCCGCGACGTCGAAGGCGAGGTTGCGGTGCGGATCGGACCCCGCGCCATGCTAGAGCCTGGCGTGCTTCGGCAGTTGCGATCGTTCGAGACGTTCTTGGAAACGCAGCCCTCGGTGGGTGGTGTGCTTGGCGTCAGTGAGATCGTCCGTGCGTCGTACGCGATGAACCGGGGGGCGAGGAAACGACGCACCGACACCCCGCGAACCGATCGCGAAGTGTTGGCGACGTGGCGCAACTTCGAAGCGGCGCGAGGGTCGGACCGCCGCCGCGAAGTTGTCGACGACACGCACCGAGCGGGCTTGATCACGGTCTTCTTGAAAGGCGCCAACTTCCGCGCCACCGCGACCCTCATGGATTCCGTTCGCAACTATGCGGACCGTGAGCTCGCCGCGCACGGGTTGAGGGTGGAGTTCGCGGGAGACGTGGCAGTGAGTCAGTCGACGATATCCGCGGTCGTGGCGACACAGGGCCGCTCCATGGTGTGGTCCTTTCTCGGAGTGTTGCTGGTCTCGTGGTTCCTCTGTCGATCGTTGCGGTGGAGTTTGGTTTGCCTCGTGCCGTGCACGATTGCGGTCATGGTGAACCTCGCAGTGATGGGCTGGTTAGGCATTCCGCTCGGTATCGCGACCTCCATGTTTGCTGCGATGACGTTCGGCCTCGGCGTGGACTACGCCATTCACTTCGTCGATCGGTACCGCGGCCAGCGAGGCGCGTCGACGTTGCGCCGAGTCGTGACAACCCTGCGAGTGATCAGTCCACCGGTCGCGCTCGATTGCGCAGCGATCGCGCTCGGGTTCGGCGCGCTGGCGTTCTCGCGCGTACCCGCCAACGCGCACCTCGGCGGACTCGTCGCGGCGAGCGTCGTGACGTCGACGGTCGCAACTATCGTTTTGGTGCCGGCGCTGATCCTGCTCGGGGACACGATCCGCATTCGGTGGCAATCCCGCCGCCCTGCCCTCACGCCGGAACCCGCCTCGTCCGCGGAATCGGTCGCGCGTCCCGGACCGATCAGCGCCCTCCAAGTCGATACTCAGCCGTGAGTTGAGCCGTTTCACAGGATCGACGGTCCGCCCGCGACCTCTGAGGTCAATCGCGCTTCGTGTCGTTTCACTCTTCAACTCATCCCGACCCAAAGAGGGAGGTCGCATGAAGCCCGTTAGTTGGTCGTTCTTGTTGTTCTTCGTGGCGTCGATCGGAGTGCTCGGTCCGCCGCTTGACGCGCAGCCAGGTGTCGTGGAGGTGTGTAGCCAACCGGGGACGCCGATCTCCGATACCACCGGCCCTGTCTTCGAATCTGTCTTCGTGCCCGACGCGTTCTTTGTCGCCGACGTGCAAGTGTGTCTCGACTTGACGCACACCTTCGTGGGTGACTTGGTGGTGCAGTTACAGAGTCCGTTCGGAACGTTCGTCGAACTGCACACGCAGCAGGGAGGCCCCGATAACGATCTGGTTTTGACTTATAGCGATCAAGGGGTCCCTAGCGGTTCACAACCGTTCAATTGCGGTTGTTGCATGCAGCCGGCGGGACCCGGATCGATGGCGGACTTGACCGGAGATTCGTTCGGTGAATGGATCCTGTTCGTCGCCGACGTTGCCGGGGGTGATGACGGTGTCCTCAACGAGTGGTGTCTGCAGTTGTCGCCGAATCCGTCGACGGGGTGTGCACCGTGCGGTGCCACGTCCACCGTCATTCCGGCGGGGCCGGACTGCTGGGGAACGCAGTGTGGACGGACTCGTTTCTCCTTCTGTGAGTTTCCAATTCCGGCGGACTTCTTCGATCCGGGATCGCTGCCGTTCGAAGGCGTCGTTCATCTCGAAGGCGCGTCGGGTGGGGTCTCTCCGGATACGGTCGTGCAGCGATTGCAGGACATGGACCTTCCCAATCCGGGAGACGTGGCCACGACCGAAATCGAGTTGGTCGAACTCAACCTTGTCGGTTGTGCACCGATCACCGTGCAGACCGGCGGCTCATCCGAAGAGTGGTTAGTCGGGGTTGGCCTAGCGCCGAATCCGGTGCCCCCGGGACAGATGACGGTCACCAAGACGCACCCCAACGGTGGGGTGTTCTCGGCGGAGTTCTTCGTGCAGCCGATCTTCACCTTCACGCGTGTGTCGAACCCGACGGACGTTCGCGTTCTGGAAGCACCGTTTCCGGCACCGTTCACCACCGTCGGCGAGGCGCCGTGGGTGGGTGCGCTACAGCCGGGTCTGTCGATTCCTTGCGCGCCGGGGTTCGTACCCGGCGTCGAAGAGGACCCGGCGACTGGCGACCAGTGCTGCAAGAAGGTGGGCCACGCGGGGCCGGGGCACATCCACGAAACCGGGCCGCCGGACTGTTCGGCGTGCGATGACGGTGCGTGTATGGATCCCGTCACATTGGCCTGCACCGTGGTCACCAGTCCGGCCGACTGTACGGGGGTGTTCCTCGGCGTGCAGACGGATTGCACCGATTCCGACGGCGACGGCCTGCCCGACTCTGTCGAAACGAATGACTGCTGTGTTGGCTTCATCGCGCTGACCGACACCGGGACCGATCCGTTCAACCCGGACTCCGACGGTGACGGCGTGCTCGACGGTGACGAGATCCTGGCGGGTACCGACCCGTGCTCGCCTCCCGATCCAGCAATCCCGCCGGGTGAGGACTGTTGGAGCACCGCGTGTGGTCGCACCAAGTTCTCGTTCTGCGAAACACCGATCCCGGCCGACTTCTTCGATCCCGGATCCGAGCCGTTCATCGGCGTGATCAAGCTCGACGGGGCCAACGGTCCCGGCGGGACAGATACGCGGCTGAACCGTCTCGAGGAGATGGTGCTGCCGAATCCGGGCGACGTCGCGACGACGCCGATCGAACTCGTCGAGTTGAACTTGGTGAGTTGTGATCCCATCACCGTGCAGACCGGTGGAACGGATGTCGAATGGAATGTCAGCGTCACGTTGTCGCCGGATCCGGTTCCGATGGGAACCATGACGGTGACGAAGACGCACGAAAACGGCGGAACCTTCGACGCCGAGTTCTTCGTGAAGCCGGTGTTCACGTTCACTCGGGTGACCGACCTGAGTGACGTCCGTACTCTCGAGCCTGCCTTCCCCGCGCCGTTCGTCACGCTCGGCGAAGCGCCGTGGGTGAGCGATCTGCTTCCCGGGGTTGCGACACCGTGTGCGCCAGGGTTCACGCCCGGTGTGGAAGAGGATCCGGCGACGGGTGACCAGTGTTGTAAGAAGGTCGGCCACGCCGGGCCCGGTCACATTCACGAGACGGGGCCGCCCGATTGCTCGGCGTGTGACGACGGTGCGTGTCTCGACCCGGTGACGTTGGATTGCATCGTGGTTACCAACGAAGCGGCGTGTTCGGACGTGTTCCTTGGAGTGCAGACCGATTGCGCCGATTCCGATGGCGACGGCTTGCCGGACGTCGTCGAAACCAACGACTGTTGCGCGGGGGGAACCGGCGACTTGACCGACACGGGAACCGATCCTTTCAACGCCGACTCCGATGGCGATGGGATCGACGACGGTACCGAAATGGTCAACGGACTCGACCCATGTGATTCGACGCCGTTGGCGTTCATCGCCATGGATTGCAACGTCGATTCGTTCTTCGACATCGCGATCAGTTGGGTGGCTCACCCGTTGGCGACGTACGATGGCGTCGAGGTGCGTGTCGACGGTATCACCCAAGCGACGCTGCCTGGTGACGCCACATCTCACACCATTTCGGGCGCTACCGGCACGGTGACAGTGTGCGTGATCGGACTGTTGGCCGGCTCGGCCTCACCCGAACTCTGTTGCACGGTAACGGTCGGCAGCGATCCGCAGTTCACCCGCGGCGACTGCAACGGCGACGGTTCGTGCAACATCGCTGACGCGATCGGCATTCTGGCGTTCCTCTTTACCGCCGGGGTTCCGACCCCAGGCTGTTTGGACGCGTGTGACCTCAACGACGATAGCGGGATCGACATCGGCGACGCGATCGTCAAGTTGAACCTGCTCTTTTCGACCGGGACACCCCCGGCGCCGCCGTACCCGGATTGCGGGGTGGATCCCACCACGTCCGATCCGCTCGACTGCGTCTCCTCGCCGTGTCCCTAGGCGACGTGTTCTCGTGAGGGCCGGGAGCGAGGCACCGCTCCCGGCTCTTCTTTGCTCGACTGCTTCTCGTTGGGGTCGTCGTTTCGCTACAATGTTCGTGACCTCAACGGAACGGCATTCATGCAGCGTTCGACAGCCATCTCTCTCTTCATCGCGGCTTGCTTGGCGAGCCTGCTCACAGTCTCGAGCTTCCCGGCGGCCGCGGCGCGCCGCGTGGCGTTCTCTGCAGCGTTCTCTCTGCCGAGTCTCGTGGCCAAGTACCAAACGCTCGAAGCCAAAGCGGGCCCGCTGCGCAACAAGAAGAACAAGCTTCAGAAGCTGATCAAGAAGGAGATCGAGCCGGTGCTCGACTCGATCGCCGGGGTTGGCTCGAACCGAAGCCTCGCGTTCTTGGGGGAACAGCTGCAGCACTCGATACCAGCGTTGGCCAAGGCCGCTGCGAAGTCGATGCGTAAGATCGACGACGTGCGGGCGGCGCAACTCTTGGTCGGATCGGTTCGCCCAGAGCCGAGCCTGGGCAAGCGCACGAAGAAGCCGGACGCGACTCGTGACTACAACGACGAAGTGATCGATTCGTTGGTCACCATGAAGAACGCCGATGCCGGTCGCTGGCTCGCCGATCGCGCGTTCAGCAAGGCGTCGACCGAGCAGCTTCGCGTGCTCTGTACGGTGGCTGAACGAAAGAACATCAAGGCGGGCGAACGGTTGGTCAGACTCATTCGCCATCGCAACTCGGCGGTGGCCAGCGCGGCGCTGTCCGCCTTGGCGGCGGTTGGTGTCGACCCTTACGTCGCGGCCCTCGCGAAGCTCGACATCGACAACCTCGACCGTGACGCGCGAATTGCCATCCTCGACGCGTTGGCCCGTTGCACACAGCCAACCGCGATCGATATCGTGCTCGCGGCAGCGTCGTCGCGCGATTCCGAGACTCGGACCATCGTCATGGGCAGCCTTGGACTCAAGGCGAAGAGTGAGACCGCGCTGAAAGGCGTGATTGTCGGTTTGAAGGACGGCTCTCCTCCCGTCGCGACCGCGGCTCTTCGCGCGATCCGAAACTTTCGATTCAAGGCGGTGATTCCAGCATTGATCGAAGGGCTCGGTTCATTGCCCAACGAGCGCTTGCGAATCGACGCGCTCGACCTGCTCACGCATCTCACCGATCAGAACATGGGAATGTCGACCGAGGATTGGAGCCGTTGGTGGGAGATGGCCGAGCCTCGTTTCGTCTTTGCCGAGAAGGCACGAGGAGGAACCAGCGCGAAACGGCGCGGCCTTCGGTATTTCGGGGTCGAAGTCCGATCGAAACGATCCATCTTCCTCGTCGACTACTCGCTCAGCATGGACAAAGCGCCGGGCGGGGATACACCGACGGCCGACAACCCTTCGAAGATGTCGACGGTCAAGCGCGAATTGACGCGGCTGCTCCAGGAGCTTCCCACGGACGCCCGAATCAACCTGGTTCTCTTCCACGCCAAGCCGGTTTCGTGGAAGAAGAAGCTGACCGCGATGAGTGCGGCTCATCGGGAATCGGCAATCGAGTTCGTCGCCAACGGCAAGACCGAGTTCGGAACCAACATTTTCGACACCCTAGAGTTGGCGTTGGCGGACGCGGAGGTCGACACCATCTACTTGCTGACCGATGGCCTTCCTGTGGGCGGAGAGATCCAGGACCCCGGAGAGATTCGACGTGTGATCAAGAACGTCAACCGGGTGCGCCAGGTGACGATCCACACGCTTGGATTTGGTGACGGCGCGGGGTTCTTGAAGAAGCTGGCCAAGGAGAACGGTGGCGAGTGCAAGATACTGGGCAAGAAGAAGGCAAAGAAGAAGTAGTAGCGAGAGGTCTCTGTCACGCACTAGGGCGTTGGGCACCACCGTTGCCGCTCGCCCCGAACAGGGTGGGACCGACCCCGATTCGCCCGTCCGACGTTCGAAGCCGTCCCGGTCTCCAGCCACTGCCCCGGCGTTAAGATCCATCCCTACCTCATTGTCGGTGGCGAGCCATCGACTCGGCCATCCCCAACCCACTGGTGTTCGAGCCACGCCACGATGCGCCCCGCAAAGGAACCTTCGAGCACCTCATCAGGTGACCCACGCATAGCCTTGCGATTCAGCTCCAGTGATTCAGGTCCCAAGACCTGAGCGAATGGCTAGCCCGGACTATTCATCAGGCGAAGCCGCGCAGGCTGCGCTTCCCGCGAATCTCTGCGTTACTCCTTCTTGAAGACCACTAGGTCGACTGCGGCGTCGTGCCTGGATCTTCACGGAAATCGCAGCCTGTGTTCCGTTG
>JAJFFE010000013.1 GCA_021776775.1 Planctomycetota bacterium
AAAGTGCAGGTGCGGTGAGTGGTGGAGTTCGGCGGAAGATTGCCGTTCGGAATTCGCAGGCGAATTGGTGGATTCGTTGAGGATTACGAATGGTGAGATTCCGTCGAAGACCGCCGCGCACCGTGCCTCTGACTTTTCGGCAGGGCCTCTAGCTCAGCTAAGGACACGCCGAGAAGTCGTTGCAGCTCACGGTAGCGGCCGGGTCGACTCCGCACGCGGGATGCGGCGCGCTCAGAGCGGGACCGGACCCGAACAACGCGCTCAGAGTGAACACCGCGTCGGCGATGTTCAATGCGTCGTCACCGTTGGCGTCGAAAGCTCGGAGGCACGGAATCGACTGACCGAGGAAGAGATGTGACAAGCCGAGCACCGGGTCGGCGATGTCAAATGCGCCATCTCCGTTGACGTCGCCGCGAATGAACTCGACTTGAGGGATGGCTGCGGTCGAGTCGTCGAGGGAGACGAATTGATCGACGTCGAACGGACCGTGTTCGCTGACCGCTCCGCCGGGCCAATGAACCGTGATCGAGTCGACACCAGCGGCGTCACCCAAGCCAAAGTGCAGCGAGTACGGTTTCGAGTTCTTGTAACTCCCGGAGCCGAGCACCGTACGGGTTTGAGTAATACCGTCCGCCTGCAGGTCGACGATCGCTCCGATAGCTCGTGTGTTCGCCGTCGAGGAAAGAAGAGTCAGTGCGATCCAATGACGCGTCTCCCCCTCGTGGTTGATGTAGAGTTCGAGAGGCGCGTTGGTACTCGACACGATGAGATCGAGGTCTCCGTCTCCGTCGACGTCACCCGGGGAAGCGCAGAACGTGTCTCCGGTAGAGTCGAGCCCGAGAGTGCCGGCGATGTCTTCGAGCGGAGGCGTCAAGGATCCGTGATAGAGCTTGTTCGGCGAGGCGCTGGCATCGACGGTGTACAGATCCTCGAGACCGTCGTTGTCGTAGTCGAAGAACTCTGCCGCCCAACCGGTGCCGACCTCCGCGATGGCGTACTCTGCGCTCACGTCAGCGAATGTTCCGTCGGCCTGATTCAGGAGCAGCAGGTTGTCGCCACCGAACGGAGTATTGGTAATGAAGAGATCGAGGAAGCCGTCGCGATTGGGATCTCCCACGCCGACGCCCATGGCCCACGCGTACACTCCCGCGCCCGAGCTCTCACCGACGTCCACGAACGATCCGGCGTCGTTGCGCCACAGCCGGCACGGAAAGTCGAGCTGCGGCCCCTTGTCATTGGTCAGGAATAGATCGACGTCGGCGTCGCGATCGTAGTCGAAGAACGTGCCTTGGTAACTGGGGCCAAACTCTGGCGGGCCGAGCAGAGTGGACACGTTCTCGAACGTTCCATCGCCCACGCTCCGGTACAGGTGATTGTTCTCATCCAGCGTCACCGCTCGGTTGACGACGTACAGATCTAGCCAGCCGTCGCCGTCGTAATCCCCCCACACGCAGCCGACGGTGTGCCCGGGATCTCCGAGACCGGACTCGACGGTGACGTCCGTGAAGACAAAGCCGCCCTCGTTGCGCAGCAACGCGTTCGCGCCGCTGAAGTTTGAAACGTAGATGTCGAGATCGCCGTCCCCGTCATAGTCGGCAGCCGACAATCCATTGTGCGCCGCCGCCGTCGGAATACCGATACCCACCGCACTCAAGAAGGTCCCGTCTCCCTGGTTCTCATAGAACACAACCGAGTCCAGCAAGTCGCCGGTGATCGCGATGTCGAGATCGCCGTCCCCGTCGAGGTCGTTGAGGGCCATTCCTCGTCCGAACCCCACCGTGCCGGTGTACATGAAGAAGGAAAGGCCGCGAGCGGCAGCTTCCTCGGTGAACGGAGCTTGCGCTCCAACGACACCACAAGAAAGAACGACGAAACCCAACACAACACAGATCGCGTGGCGCGTCATAGATCACTCTCAGCCGGTGCGGAAGGAAATAGTCCAAGCCCGATTCTATTCTTCCGGCCCGTCCCTGAAATACAAGCCACGACGTCAGTGCGATGGCCGACCACGGCATTGGAGAAACCAACGCCCCGTCCACAAAGATGTGCACCCGGGGACTCATGGCAGACTAGAGGTGCGGAACTCGATAGGAATCTACCGACCGAAACCCGAAGTCAGCGAATCGGGGCCGCGGACGAGCAAGACTCACGGACACGGCGCGAAGGCACCGCAGTCAAGCGAGTCGGTTCCCGGATCGGCGCCGCAACCGGGGTGCGGGGGCGGAGGGGGAGCCGACCCGACGACGAACAGGCTACCCAGAGTCGATACGGCGTCGGAAATGTCGAACTGGCCATCGTCGTTGGTATCGGCACTGTCGAAGCACGTCGGCTGTACACCGCCCGGAGTAAACAACGCGGACAGTGCAAAGACTGCGTCTGAAATATCGAACGAGCCGTCGCTGTTCGCATCGCCGCGCACGAAGAACGTCGGAGCGATCGCTGACTCGGAATCGAACCGAAGATCGTCGAGGACAAAACAGTCGCCGCTGAGCACAATAGAGGTGATCGATGACGTTCCGTCCGCCGTCTCGAGCCCGATCCAAGTGTCTAGCGTGTCGTCGAGCGCACCGTTGGCGGTCTGCGTCACGGACCCGAGAGAGCCACTCGGCCCGAACGCCTCCAAGGTGACTTCGCCGGTGATCGGTAACACGCAGGTCAATGTGCAAATACTAGCCTCGAAGTAGAGGCCGACGCGGGCGACGGGGCTCGGAAGTTCGAACCCGACGACGTCGACCAACGCCGGTCCACAGACGCCGAGTACCGCGGACGCCGACGGGACCGTGCTCGACCCGTTGATCACCCCTGCTTCGGCCAAGAAGAATCCGCAACCGCACACGCTGAGATCGATCGCTTCGACGAACCCGACCGCCTGGGTCACGACTAGGCCGGAGGGCAACGCGTCACCCACGGAGAGCAGCCCCGTCCCGCTTCCAGCAGGTACCGCTCCGTCGAACGTCTCGGTCACGGTGAGCAATCCGAAGTCCGCGGGATCGACGTCGATCACTTGCGCGTGCGCCGTCAGCGCCGCGGCCAAGACAAACAACGCAGTGACAGTCAACTTCATGACACTCAACTTCATGGCAGTACCTTCCTGGCATTTCTACAACGGCGTCGGGTGTTAGACGTGACGCGCGCAGCGATCTCGTTCAGGTTATCAGCTCGTCCTCGATCGACAGAGTAACTGCATGAGATTCTCGAGGCGGCCGAGCACCGATCAGCCTTGACCCGGATAGTACCGGCACGCCAGAGAGTCCTCAGTGAGATCCAAGAATGGCGCGCCGCCAAATGGAGCTGGCGGCGGCGGAGAGCCAGGAATGAAGAGATAGCCGAGCAGATGAACCGCGTCCGCGATGTCGAGGGCACCGTCGTCATTCGCATCGGCCGACGCCTCGCAGTCGGGCGTGGCAGAGCCGGGCGTGAATAGGTAGCCCAGGGTAAAGATGGCGTCGCTGACGTCGATGTCTCCGTCGATGTTCGAGTCGCCACGCACGAAACCGTGATCCACCGAGACCTCGAACACCTGGCTGGTGGATATTCCCGAGACGATTGCGGTTTCCTCGAACAGATCGAACCCGCCGTACGCTTCCTGCACGAGTCCCGTGAGCGGGATGATCAACCCGGTCGGTGTGAGCGTTGCGGAAGGTGTTCCGGCTTCGACATCGTACTCCACAATGGCGAACTCCTCGCCCACCGGGGCCATGAGCAGAATGAGTCCTCCGGACTCGTCGAACTCTGCTCCGGGAGGAAACGCCACTCCACTGAGACCGAAGCCACCCACGGGATGAGCGAAACTGAGTTCGGGGTCGACGCTGCCCGTCAACATGTTGTAGGTCCAACAATCACACGTGTTGGTTCCACAACCGGCCAAGTACGGAACTCCGGATTCTTCGGTGTAGCTCAACCCGCCGAGGGAGTCGAAGATCGGGTTGCCCCCCAAGAGCCACTCGAAGGCGGGACCCAACGGCGCGCCGCTCAACGAGATCTCGCGGATCTGCACCGTCGAACTCGGATCGGCGAGTGCTACGAAGAGCGTCGCCTGCGGATCCAACGCATCGGCGGGGTTGAACGCGATGCCCAAGATGGGCTGACCTGGGAACGGGCTTTCGAGAATGACCAGCAACTCGAAGTTCCGATCGAAGCCGTAGATCTTCCCCTCCGCCGAGCCGGTGACATAGATCGCGGGCTCGTTCGCGGCGGGGTCCGCATTGCGGTTGACCGCAACGTCGAAGAGCGTCGTTGCCACGCCGTCGAAGGAAACACTTCCCACCCCGAGGGGCATTCCCACGCCGACCGGAACCTCGATGGTGACCGCCGACGAATCGATTCCGCCGGAGGTCCCGACCACCTCGTAGTGATAGATCCCCAACCCAATGGCACTCGTGTCCGTGTCCAGGTGCGATATCGAATCCCCGGGCTTCGAGAACAGCTGCACGACACCGTCGGGGTCGGTGCGCTGAACCGTCAGCGTGTCGTACCCGCCGGCCTCGGTCGGCGGCAGTGTCCAAGTCAGTGCGATGTCGAGAGGGCTGGCCACGAACGACGGCTGGTCCACGGGAGCGACGAATCCAATCGGAACCTCCACGATATCGAACGGGCTGACTGCGGAGTCGACTTCGTCGATCGACGCGTAGCCGTCGCCATCGAAGTCGACTTCTCGTTGGGTGCGGTTCGCGAGGTCGTAGCCCGATCCATCTCCGATCGTCCGCACCGGCCCCGCGAAGTTGACGAGAAGAAGTTCGGCGCCGGTCACCGGATCGATGCGTCGCGCCTCACCGGAGTCGTCCGTGATCCAGACGAAACCACGTGCGTCGATGGCGACGCCTGAAGGTGCGCTTCCGATGACAAATGGCGTGAAGGGTGCCGGGTCACCTTGCGGTCGAACACGATACACCCCGGTCGCTCCCGCGACCCAGATCTCCTCGACACCTCGCACCGCAAGTGCGCGCGGCGAACTGCCCGGCATGGCGACCACTTCGACCAGACTCCCGTCGGGAGCGCGTCGTTGCAAGCCGCCACCGGCGTCTTGGTGGGCGACCCAAACGAATCCTCTTCGATCGATCACCACCTGGGTTGGTTGGGTGAGTCCGGTCACCGCCAGAGCGAGCTTTCCATCTCCGTCGAGCTTCGAGACCGATCCGGCCGTACGGCACGCCACCCAAACATTGCCGAGAGCATCGACCGCGAGACCTTCCGGCCCCGGGTCCACCGCGACCGGACCGGAGATCAACCCTCCATCCCCCCGCAAGACCGCGCCCTCCGGCGTCAGCTGAATCAGACGGTCGCCGGAAAAGTCCGACACCCAGATGGAACCGTCCGGAGAGACCGCCAGGCCGCGCGGCTCGCCACCGACCGGAACCGTCAACGCCACGCTCGGGGTCGTGGTCGAGAGATCGTACCGATACACCTCACCCGCGCCGGGGGCCGAGACCCAACCGAACCCGTCGAGTCCGATGGCGACCGCTCCGAGGGCGGTGGTGGCTGGTGCAACGGCGGACTGCAACGATCCCGTTTCGGTGTCTAGTTGGTGAACCTCCCCCGTGTCTCCGACCGCCAGCATGCGACCGTCCTCGGGTGTGCCGACGGCGTTCATGACGACGATGGCCCCCGGGAGAACGTTGGGAACCACCGCGCCCGCCGACGTCGCGAACTCGACCGAGACCGGGGGTTGGTCCACGATGGAGATGACGCTGGATCCCGACGGTGCCCCGGGATCAACATCAAAGCGGGCTCGGGCGACGGCGTGATTCCCGTCCGCGAGGAACAAGATTTCAGAGTCGTCGAAGAAGACCACTCCGAAGGTCGCGCCACCGGGTGTCAGTTCGACATAGACAAAGTCTCCGACCGAGACGGGACCTACGTAGCTCAGGCTGGTCAGCGTGATGGCGGCCGGGTCGTACTGCAACGCGAAAGAGACGCCACCGAGTTCGCCGACCTCTGAAGTGACGGAGATCGGAATGGATACTCCCGTCGTGCCGGAAGGATACGCTCGAACGCCAACTCGAATCTCGTTCGCAGCAGCGGCAAGGGTTGGTAGGCA
Source organism: Planctomycetota bacterium (assembly GCA_021776775.1). Classification (GTDB taxonomy): domain Bacteria; phylum Planctomycetota; class UBA8108; order UBA1146; family JAJFFE01; genus JAJFFE01. Next base: position 6,038 of record JAJFFE010000013.1, read on the forward strand.
CAGCACAATTAGGAAGATCGCGATCATACGCATGGAGTCATCCTCTGGGACGAGTGAACACCGGGTTGGACCGTTTCATCGGCAGCGTGTCGATAAAGAGAGCCTTCGCTCGGGCGTGGTGGTACGACCGTCTCGGAATATCCGAGCCTGCCTACCTCTGCCGCAGGCACAGTATGGTGACTCGTCGGCGCTTTGCGAAGATCGAACACCGCACAACAACGGCGGCGTCGCTCAACGGATTTCACTACCGGAGCTAACCAGATTCCTCATTTTTTTCGAACGCCGCCAATCTCGCCGCGATGAATCGTTCTCGAAGATCGCGGTCCTCGATCGCGCTCGCCCGCCTTTCGATCAGCCGGGCCCCCAGTTGCGAAGCGTCCGCACTCAAAACGCCCGCTTCGTGCAGCCTCACGGCAGCCGACAATTTTTCGAGCGGCGCACCGAGGGGCAGCGAAGTGAATCCGTCACGACTCCAACGGCTCACCGTCGGGCAATGCTGCAATTGACTCCCGTCAACTTGTAAGTAGGTCGCGGCGAGCGTCACCAGCTCCCATGGTGACGCCGAAGGGGGATGCGCAGACAAGTATCCTTCGACGAGACCGTGGAGCGGGTCGTCATCGGTGAGGCGCGCCAGCCCACGAAGCAGCAACGTCGCTTCGCTTGGCCCTTGGGTGGAATCCGCCTCGGGGTCGGCGCTACCGCGGAGAACTGCCGCCACCGTTTCGACTCTCCGTCGCAGCTCCGGATTCTCGACTTCTTCGAGGATGGCGATCGCGTCGTCGAGATCCGCATCGCGTTCGTCGACCTCGCCGACCGTTTCGAACTGACAGGCACGATTCAGCAGACAGAGCGCTTGCCCCCACCGGTCGTTGATCTCTCGACGAATCTCCAGAGCGCGTTCAACCTCGAGCCGCGCCCGGTCGAGTCGGTTCAAGTGGAGATCGACTTCCGCCAGGTTGAAGTAGATCCGCCCCAGCCCGCGGCGATTTTGAAGCAGTCGACACGTCTCCAACGCCGAAGCGAAGGCGAGCCGCGCATCGTCGAACTCCCACCGCGCGTCCCTGAAGTTGGCCAGACCGACGAGCGCGATTCTCATCAGGTCGAGGTCCCCCGCCCGCTCGGCGAGTTCGAGCCCCTTCGACATGAAGTCGACGCCAAGATCGAACTCTCCCAACTCTCGATACGCCTGCCCCAAGTTGGTCCAACTCGAACGGGCTGCAAGCGGAGCGTCGGTGAAGCGGATCGCCTCCCGATAGCAGTGCACTGCTTCGGCGGTCCGTCCTTGGTGACGGCGCAGAATCCCCTCGGTATTGAGAAGAGTGGCCCGCAGATTGGGAGAGGTGTCATCTGAGACCCAACGACGCGCCTCTTCGATCCAGCGGTCCGCGGCGTCGAGACGCGAACGCCGCGTCTCGATCTCGGCCAGCTTGATACGAGAGACCAGCGCGTGTTCGTGATCGCGAGCTTCCTCGGCCCTCTTGGCAAGCTCTCGGAACAGTGACTCGGCCGGGTCCAACCCGGATCGCCCTTGATAAATGGCAACTTCCCCCCGACAACGCAGCTCTTCGAGTCGCCGGTCGACGTCGTTCTCTCGCGTGTCAGGAGGAATCGCTTCGAGCCGTTCGACCCAATCGCGGGCTTCGACGAAGCGGCCACCGCGGCACGCCTGCGCGAGCGCTCGAACCAGGTACGGCCACGCGCGCGCCGGAGATCCCGCGCGGGTCCACAACTGAGCCAACCGCCCCGCCGCCTCGGCGCTCTCGGCATGGAGTTCCTCGGTGTGCTCTGCGACGCGACGAGCGAGCTTCAGCGCCGACCGACGGCCGCGAGCGAAGAGTCCCTCGACGATGCGTTCCGGAAGACTCGCCCGGAGGAAGCGGTACTGCTGCAGCGAATCGTCGGTGGGTTCGATGAAACCGCTTCGCTCGAGTTCGTCCAAGGCGTCGTCGACTCGATCTTCATCGCCAAGAAGATCGACCAAACTCGAGACCTCGAAAGACGACCCCAACAAGGTCGCGGTTTCCAGGCGTAGCCGCGCGTTCTCCGACAGCCCCGACGTCGGGTCGGCATCCAAGGCGCGCCCCACGCGGCGAAGCCTCGAGGACAAGCCGTGCTCAGTAAGCCTCTTCGCTTTCCACTGGCCACCCTCGTTCGAAACCACCGGATCGGATTCCGAATCCAGATGTTCAATCCACGCGATAGCAAGTGCGGTATTGCCACGGCTCTCGTCGGCGAGGACGTTCGGAAGCCAGGGCAGATCGTCTTGGTAGTCCAGCCTGGGATAGTGGGCTCGGATCAGCGCCTCCATAGAGGCGGCTCCCAGAGTGGGCACCTCGAACGACTCGAAGCGAACCCCGGCGGAGGTAACGGTCTCGTCGATCTCGGTGGTCTTAGCGCGGATGGTAAACGCCCCCGCAATCGGCACCGCTTCTTGTTGCAGGAGAGAAACCATCCGGAGCCACGCGCCGACGGAACTCTTGTCCATGCGATCGAAGTCGTCGATCAACAGAGTCAGAGGCCGTTCGCTCGACGCCGCCGAGAGGAGTCGGAACCACCGATAAGCGGCGAGCTCATCGGAAACACGTTCCGACACTTCTCCCAACAGTAAGCGCACAAAGTAATCCACCAACCCCGGCTCGTCTTCGAGGTAACTCGTCAGCTCGTCGGTGGCTCGCGCCCGAAGCGCGGAAGCTTCTTGGGCTCTCGAGGTCAGACCGAGAACCTCACAGAGAAGGTCGCGAAACGGGGCGCCGCTTGCGCCCTCCCAACGTGCCGAGACGAAGAGATCACGGGCGCCCATCAATCGTTGACGCCGTGCCAGCTCGGTGAGCCACGCGGTCTTCCCTCGTCCCGGCTCTCCGCTGACGAGCTTCCATTCGCAACCATCCAACCGGGGAGTATCACCCTCGAACGTCAGTCGCCCGGAAGAGTCAGACTCTACCTGGAGTCGCTCCGGCTCCGTCAGCACGCGAATCGGATCGCCGCCGAGGTCATGCTCGACGCGCCATGTAGGACTGGGAATGACACCAGCGCGTGTCGGCACGAGCGTCTTGATGACTCGTCGGCACGCGTTGGCCGGGATCTCACACACCTCCGCTTCGGTGCGCCAATAGTCATCGACCACGGTCAGGCGAACGCTCACTGGCACGGGGGCAAGGTTCTCGACAACCACGCGGAACAGCGTCGGCGTATCATGAACGGTTCGCGCTCGGAGCGCTGCCGCGCGAACGTTGACGCGGCCACGCACGACCGACTGCGGTTGCCTCGAGTACCCGTCGTACAGGGGACGACACCACGCCGCTTCGCCGAGAGGTTGCGTGTGGTGACGTATCCGAGTCCCGGTGGAGAAGTCGATGGCATCGACTCCGCCGCGACGGCGAGCACGGTCGAACAGCAAGAACTCTCGGGCATCATCGACGACAACCAGAGGGTCCAGTCGCAGCTCGGATCGCGGACGGGACTCCGACGTCAGCGCCACCCCCTTCTCGTCAGCGTTGACGACGACCGCGAACGGAAACACTGCGATAGCCTTGAAGAGAGAACGCGCCATCGCCTCGAGCTGGGGTGCCACCTCTTCGAAGTGCTCATCCGAGATGAGGCCGGCGTGTCCGACGAAGTCGTTGCGGTACGAAGGCAAGAGTTCTAGTCGTTCCGCCCACGTGGCAGTCGGACCGAGATCCCCGAATTCGAGACCGACCGGACGACTCGCGATCAACTCCGCGATCCAGGCGAGGACGTCCGCGGCGACCGAATCGCCACCTTCGACCGCCCGACCATGGCGAAGCACGAGCTCGACCCACTTCCCCAAGCTGGGCCGTTCGAGAAATGCGAGGGCTCGGGATTTGTCGTCGAGGGGATGGCCAAGCGTCGCCCGGGATCGAAGCACGAGAATGCCGAGCCAGCGAACGGCGGCCTCGATGGCTGCGAACGCCGCCGCGTGGTGGCGTCGCGCATTGCTGTGTTCCTCGTTCAAGACCGAGAGAACTCGCCTCAAGGGCTCGGGAGCATCGACTGGAGCAGTTGAAGACACGTGAAGAGGTCCAGACCCGCGTTGAGATAAGGGATACCCGGCTTCATCTTGGGAAGACGCTCCCCGCTTGCAACCCGATTCCTCCGACGGATGGTCGCAATCCTGAGAAATCGCAGCCACGACTCGAAACTCTCGGCCCACACGTCTGGGCGTGCCCGGTCTACTCCGTATGATCGAGGTTCTATGATGCGGCCAACCATCTAGGGGGAGCTCCTTGGACGAAGATCTGCTCGCGGCCACGCTGGAGAAGATTCAGCGACTTCTCGTCGGCGAGAAACTCGAAGAGGCGATTCGCACGGGCGAGGAGTTCCTCGGGCTCCATCACTCGGACGAGCCCGCGGCGGCAAGCGTCGGACTGGAGCTCGCCTACTGTCACTACATGATTCGCTCGCCGGAGTCCTATGCCCGCGCGAACCAGTGCGCCGCCGACGCGGCGACGTGGTTTCGCGGGCGGCAGCCGATCGAAGAGTCAAGATCCGTTCAACTGCGCGGCTTGGTCGCAATGCGACTGTGGCGTCGCGCCGACGCTCGCCGTCATCTTCAACGAGCGTTGCAACTCGTCGACGCGAACGAAGCTCCCGACGCGCTCGCCCAAGCGGCGAAGGTTCACGACTCGCTCGGCCAGTACTGGGAGTGGGTCGGGGCCCGATCCGAAGCGGTTCCGGCATACTCGACATCGTTGGCGCTCAAGACGGTGGTCGACGATCACATTGGATTGGGCATCACCCTTCACAACCTCGGACGTCTCCACACGAAGTTCGAGGATTGGACGGCGGCGCAACGGCTCCTCCACGCACGTATGCATCTGGCGCGACAATCCCACGACAATGAAGCGCAGCTCGCGTCGGCACCGCTGCTCGCACTCACGCTGTCCAAGACCGGCCGCGGCGCCGAAGCGTACGACTCGATCGAGGCGGCGATCGCCCTCGCTCGATCGTCCGGGCGCCGTTCCTCACTGGCGTATGCACTGAAGGCGGCGGCTGAGATTGCCATCGACGCGGGGGCGAGCGATCTCGCCAAGAGCTACGCGAACGAAGGAATCGAGATCCTCCAATCACTGGCGGACCCGGTCGGGCAAGGTCACCTGGAACGCTGCCTGGGAGAGGCGGAGGAGCTTCAAGGTGACTTGGTCGCCGCGCGCACTCGACTGGAGCATGCGGCGGAACTGCTTCGCGGCGGCGACGACATCATCGAGGAAACCGCAGCCCTCATCGCTCTGGTCCGCGTCTGCCGCAAGGCGGGAGAAAAAGGCGCGGGCCTCGCCGCCGCCGATCTGGCGGTGGTGCTCAGTCGACAGGTACAGCACCAGCGTCGAGAGTCGCAAGCGGTGACCGAACGCGAACGACTGCTGCGGCTGCCGGGTCTGGTCGAGCTACAGCTGTGGGTTGACTGGAAACGACCCCACGGTGACTCGACCATCGCGGTCACCTCCGCCGATCGGGAAGAAGTTCGACTACGACTGCTGCGTGAACTCGGTCGCGGTGGGTTTGGAATCGTGTACGAAGCGGAAGATCTCGTCTCGGGCGGAAGGTTCGCGCTGAAGCGGCTGATCGTCGACCACCGAGGAGATTCGGATCTTCGCGTGCGACGATTTCGCCGCGAAGCGTACGCGGCGGCAGAGCTCGACCATCCCAACGTCGTGAGAATCCAACAGATCGATGTCGACACGGACGGATCCCCCTACTTACTGCTGGAGCTAATCGAGGGCGGTGATCTTTCGCGGCTGCCGCACCAACCGGCACAACTCGTAGAAGCAGCGGCTCAAATCGCGGGAGCGTTGGCGGCGGCTCATGCACGCGGCATCGTTCATCGCGATGTCAAGCCAGCGAACATCTTGCTGCGGACCAGCGGGGAACCTGTTCTTTGCGACTTTGGCGTGGCTCACCTTCCCGGAAGCTCCGATACCCGCACCGGCGAGTTCATCGGATCCCTGGAGTATCTGCCTCCGGAAGCGTTCGAGGGCGGATCCGCCACCCCTAGCTGGGACGTGTTCGCACTAGGGGTGACGCTGGCCGAAATCTGGAGCAAGCGACGCCCGTATCCAAGTGGTCGATTCAGAGACGGTACCCCCAGCTTTCCCGACACGGGTCCACAGTCGGTGCAAGGGCTGCCCGACTCCGTCGCGTCGCTCTTGGAGCAGATGGTCGCTCGGGATCCAGAGCAGCGTCCGACCGCGGAACAGGCGCAAGCACGATTCGCCGCGGTGAAAATCTGAGAAAGTCATACAACCCGGGCCGGTGACCGCCTCGCTTCGGTCGGAGGAGGTCCGATGGCTACAGTGAGCCGCACGAGAATTCTGAGTGCCGTAACCGTGTCCGCATCCGTGGGCAGCAGATGGAGATCGAGAGTGCAGAACGACGCTTTCCCGACCACGATGGCGACTTGGATCGACGATCGCATCGCCAGCGAGACCGGTCGTGCCGAGATCAAGCATCACATCATGGACGTCTATCGAGATCCGCTGATGATCTACTACCGCGGAACGCGGGATCGGTGGCTCGGCAGCGCCGAAGAGATCGTCGGGGGATTCTTCGCGGATCGATTGTCGCGCCCGGCATTCCTCGAGCGGTGGGGATCGAGCGGTATCCCGCTGCGCCGCTGGTTGATGAATGCGCTCTGCTTCTACCTCAAGGAAGTTCGCAAGGCGCGCAAGCGGGACGCGCGAATGACCTCCATGGAGGCGGCGAACATCCCCGAAGCGAGCTCTCCCGATGTCGCGGCTCGCGAAGTCGACCAAGCGTTCGTTCGCTCGGTGGTTCGCGTCTGCCTGGTCCGCGCTGAGGTCGAGTGTCAGAGCGAAGATCTAGAACTGCATTGGTCCGCGTTCTCGCTCCATTACCTCGACGGCTTGTCCCACGAAGAGATCGCGCTTCGTCTCGGGGTCACCCAGGAGCGGGTGGCGGTGCTTTCGCGAGTGGCGCGCCATCGATTTCGGCGACACGTGCGAGCCGCGGTGGCCCGCGACGCCGGGGTGAAGTCGGAAGTCGACGCGCGACTCGACGAACTCTTGGAAGCGATCGAGCAATGAGTGGCCGTCGAGAGCCGAACAACGATCCGTCGGCAGATGCTCGCCGGCTCCTCGAGTTGGGGCGAGGATCCCCTCGCTCTTCACACGAGAGATTGATTCAAAGGCTTGCGGCAACGGACGGTCCGGAGTGGCTTGTCACTTGCCTCGACGAGTGTCTCGCGGCGGCCGCTCCCGATGTTCACAATCGTCAGATCCCGTTGGACCCGTGCCGTGCGCTCTACGTATTGCTGCGCAGTGACCGCTCTCGGGAGCCGGCGGAGATCACCGAGATACGTGAACTCGTGGTCGCCCTGATTCCTATCGATCGCGAAGACCTCAAGGAACGACTCATAGCGAAGGAACCTTCATGATCCGGTTATTGATCCTGCTCTCCATCGTCGCGACGCCCGCTCTCAACGCCGCCGACTGGTACGTCGACGACAACGCCGCGGGAGATCCTGCGCCCGGTGATCCGTCGATCAGCAATCCGCTCGAAGACGGAAGTGTCGGCGCTCCGTTCGACGCTATCCAAGAGGCGATCTCGGCGGCGAGTTCGACAGACGTCGTTCACGTGCTGGCCGGTACCTACACCGGAACCGGCAATCGCGACCTCGACCTGCAGGGGAAGCAGATCTCGGTGGTCGGAGATGCCGGCGCCGCCATGACCATCATCGATTGCCAAGGTTCCGAGGTCGAACCGCACCGAGGCTTCTTGGTCAACGGCGGCGAGACCACGGCGACGGTGGTTTCAGGAGTGACGATCCGCAACGGACATTCGGACGGCGGTTCTGGGCTACGCGTAGTGAACGGGTCCGCAGTTCGGGTCGAGAACTGTGTGATCGAAACTTGCCAAACCGTCGCCGGGCGAGGCGGTGGGATCGAAGTCTTCGCGGCCGCCCATCTTGAGTTGGTCGGTAGTACGGTGACCGGTTGCTCCGCGTTTCGAGGCGGCGGGATCGCCGTACTCGGATCCGCCACCGTGATCGACAGTACGGTGTCACTGTGCACCGGCACCGAGTACTCCGGCGGAATCCACGTCGAGAACAGTGACGCAACGATCGATCTCCAGGGTGGCGCGGTCACCGGCAACAGCTGCGTCGGCACCGGGGGTGGCGGCGGAATGGCGCTTCACTTTGGACAACCGAGCGCGACGATCACCGGCACGGTCTTCTCTCTCAACGAGGTCCTATCCGCGTGGGGAGGTGGGCTTGGTATTCAGGCCGGTGACATCACGGTCACGAACGCGCAGTTCATTTCCAACACGGCATCTCGCGGAGGCGGGGTCAGTGTGACCAGCAATGGCAACGTCGCCCTCTCCGGTTGTGAAGTCGTGACCAACACGGCGGTCAACGAGTTTGGCGGTGGAGTCTACGTCGCCTTCGCGGGCTCCGAGCCCGTCTTTTCCGCATGCACGATTAGAGACAACGAGTGCGACGACGGAGGAGGTGGCGTCGCGTTTCACTTCGGCGGGGCAGGCACACTTATCGACTGTACGATCTTCAACAATATCGCGCCTGCGATCGGGGCTGGAGTCTACGTCGTTGCCTCCAGCGACGCGACTATCCTAGGTGGAACGATCGGTCCTCACACCACTCCCGGCAAGGGGGCCGGCCTGGCCGTCAACTCGGGCTGTTCAGCCGTCCTGTCGGGTGTGACGTTCACTCAGAACACCGCCGATGGAGCAGACGGCGGCGGTGGTGTATTCCTGGCGGCTAACAGCCACGCGGTGATCTCCGAGTGTGAATTCTTGGCCAACCACGCCACGTCGGGTAACGGCGGCGGACTGGCGACGGGCAATGGCACCGAGGCAGTCCTACTCCAGCTCGTGGGCGGTGAATTCAACGGCAACACGGCGGCCAACTTCGGTGGAGGGGCAAGCTTGATCAACGTTCGTGGCCGCGTCGACTCCGTGACGTTCAAGACGAACACCGCCGCGATACGCGGCGGCGGGCTGGAAGTCGCAAATTCTCTCGACCTCGACTTCGAGGATTTGTTCGTGAACGGCAACAGCTCACAGACCGGGGGCGGTGCAGACGTCAACGCCGGGTGCGATGTGCATTTCAAGTCGTGTGATTTCATCATGAACTTCGCGACGGGGCTCGTGTTCAACGCCGGCGGTGCCGGAGTTCATGTCTTCGGCGGAGACTCCGATTTGGACACGACTCGGGCCGTCTTCACCGACTGCAACATTCGCGACAACGAGTCCGATGCACCCGGAGGAGGAATCTCCTTCTTCAAGGACGCCGTCGGGGAACTGATCAACTGCGAAATCACCGGCAACGTCGCCGCCGACAACGGCGTCGGAACCTGTTACGGAGGCGGACTGCTCGTCTACGGAAACGCTGGAGGCACTCCGGCCACCGTCGAGGTGTGCGGCGGCCTGATCGACAACAACTCGGCGTGTGAAGGTGGTGGCATCGCACTCTACGACGGGACCGAGTCGACCATTCGCAATGCCCAGATCTCGAACAACCACGCGACCACCGGTGCCGGGGGTGGCATTCAGGTCTTGGGCACCGACACCGCCCCCACCATTACCGGCTGCGTGATCCAAGGTAACGACGCGGGTCACCGTGCCGGAGGACTCCATTTCCAAGGCACCGCGGGTTTCGGTGGTCCCTCGGGGTTGGTTGAGGATTGTCTGATCACCGGAAACTCTGTGGCCGCGGGCGGCTTCTGGGGTGGCGGCATGGTCATTCAACACGAGTCCTCGCCGACGGTGAGACGCTGCAGTTTCATGGGGAACGACGCGCCTTGGGCGGGTGCACTCCAGGTCAGCAGCGATTCGCAGCCTGTCGTGGTGGATTGCAGCTTCACCGGCAATGAAGCGACCGTCTTCGACGGCGGCGCTATCAGCGTCGGCGATGTCGTCGACCTGGAAACAACGCCTCTCTTCGTGAACTGTCGCATGGAAGCAAACAGTGCCGCGGGACGCGGCGGCGGTATTGCCGTGGGCGGCGGCGCGGAGCCGTGGTTCGTCAACTGCCACGTCGCCGGAAACAGTGCGAACGAGGGTGGTGGAATCGCGACTCAGTTCGACAATAGCGGCGATCCTCACTTCACGAACTGCACCGTCGTGAACAACACCGCGACGGTGCTAGGCGGCGGCCTGTACGCCTTCGATGGCTACCTTCGCATGGAGAACAGCGTCGTTTGGGAGAACACGCCGAGCGCACCGTCGCTCGCCGGGACCTCCTCCATGGATATCACCTACACCTGCATCGAAGGTGGGTTCACGGGAGCCGGCAATGTCTCACTCGACCCCCTGTTCGTCGATCCCGTGGCGGACGACTACACGCCCAGTTCGGACTCGCCGTGCGTCGACGCCGCCAACGGTGACGCGTTCCTGGTCGACCTCATGGACTACGACTCGGACGTCGATGCGTCGGAGTTTTTCCCCGTCGACCTGGATCAACTGCCGCGCCTTTTCAACGACATGACCATTCCCGACACGGGCGTGGGCACCGTGACCCACCTCGACATGGGCGCGTTCGAGTATCGCAAGTTCGAACCGGGGCCGTTCAAACGGGGCGACGCCAACAGCGATGACACCATCGACATCGCCGACGTCATCGTCACGCTCGACTACTTGTTCCTCGGAGGGTCGGCCGGCTGCCCCGACGCGCTCGACGCGAACGACGACGGCGCAATCTCGCTGTCGGATCCGATTCGACTGCTCGACTGGCTCTACGGCGAATGCGGCCTTCCGCCAGCCTACCCCTACCAAGAGTGCGCCCCGGATCTGACGGAAGACGCCCTCGGCTGCTTCTTCGGGGGTTGCCCGTAGACAGGCGTCACACTCGCCACGTGGCAAGACTGGGCCGATCCGGGCCCGGGCGACGGTACGCTCGGCCCGGCCAACGTCTGGCTGGCGAAGAACTTTGCGAATTCGTGACGCTATTCTCTGGCGGCTGGCGCTGCGGAGGGAACGCGACACTTCAGCGGTGTCGAATCTCTCAAACTTCCGGGCGGTCACGCCTTGGATTAGCAGCAAAGGACTCTCATGAACTACGTCAGACGTCGCCTCCAGCTCCGCGCTAGGAGGTCGTCATGAAGAACCATTGGCTCTCGTTCGCGCTGGTCGTCACCTGTTGTCTCCTGCCCAACCTCTCGGTTGCGCAAAGCGACTACACCCTGACCCTGTCGGACGCGGCCGGATCGGAGTGCTCGGACGCAGTGGTTTCGGTGGATCTGGTGATTGCGCCGTCTGCTCTTGCCGTCAACGCGTGGTCGCTCGGGGTCTGCAGCAGCGCGGCCGCCCTCGACGTCAACGCGGTGGAGTTGGGAGCCGACGTACCTCCCGGCCCCGACTTCGAACAGGTCAACTTACTGGCCGGTGGCTGGACAACGGGAGTGGTGCTCAGCTTCTTGGGCTTGACTCAACTTCCACCCGGCGGCTCCTACCAACTGCACGCGGCGTCGTACACGCCGTTGGGCACGATCGGCAGTAGCTCGGCGGTATCGTTCTGCGACACGCTCGGGAGCCCGGCCGTAGAAACGGTGCTCTCCGACTTCTTGGGTGGCAGTCAGTACGCCGATTCGAGCGACGTGGGACTGGTGACGTCCGTGTCGCCGGCCCCGGTCAACGACAACTGCCAAAACGCGCTGGCGGCCACGGTTGGCTTGCAGACGTTCACGCTGTGTTCGGCCACGACCGATGGGCAACCGGTCGTCTGTAGCTTCGACGATGCCGGCCCCGACGATCAGATACACCAAGACGTGTGGTACTGCTTCTCGCCGAGTTGCACGAACCCCGTCACGGTGAGCACGGTCGGCAGCGGGTTGGAAACTCGAATCGCCGTCTACGCCGGTTGCGGTTGCGCCGGCGCTACCGGGCAACTACTCGCGTGCGCGGGCAACTCGACCGGCTCGCCAACCGGCGGTTCCATCGCCAGCTTCACGGCGCAGGCGGGCGAGAGCTACATGATTCGAGTCGGCACGGCCACGGGCACTTCGGCGACCGGTGAAGGAGTCTTGAGACTGTCGCGTGACGTCTCGACCTGCCTCGTCTCGTCGGTCGGCGGTGTGCTGCAGCTTCCGCCGGTTTGCTGTGACTACGTCGGAATCGCGCAGTTGCACACGATTGTAGACGGGCTACCGCCCGGAACCACGCTACAGATCGCGGCGCGTCACCAGCGCTTCCTGATCATCGACACGGTTCCTTCTCCTTGCGGCACGATGGAAACGTTCGACTCCACGGTGGTTTTGGAAATCACCGGCACCGGTACTCTGGCCGGGTTCGAACGAACCCTCGAAATCGACTTGCCGAACGGGCAAGTCTGTACGGGAGAGATCGACACCGACCTGCCGATTCAGACGGTGAACACGGAGATGCTCAATCTCTTTGGAATCCTGAACGACGATCCGGACTTCGAAATGTTGTCGGTCTGCGCCGGAACCGATCTTGGTTACGACAGCCCGGGTCAGCTGACGCTGGTGCAAGACGACATGGATCCCACGGTTTTCGAGTTGATCAGTGAGTTCGATATCAACTACTGCATCGAATTCGCCGGCGCTGCCGGTGGCGTGCTCGACGGCTTATCCGGAAGTACCGTGGGCGGCGCAGTCATGTCGTCCGGTTCTATGCAGAGCTTCCGTCGCGGGGACGCCAACGGTGACGGCAGCTTCGACGTCGCCGATCCGGTGTTCTTGCTGAACTTCTTGTTCGTTCCGGGCTCCCCCCCGCTGGGTTGCCCGGACGCCGCCGACGTGAACGACGACGGCTCCAACAACATCGCCGACGGGGTCACGGCGCTGAGCGCGCTGTTCATTCCCGGGCAACCGGGTCCGCCGGCGCCGGGTTCGACGACGTGTGGGACCGACCCCACGTTCGATGACCTCGGTCCGTGCGAACAGCTGAGCTGTCCGCCGACCCCGTAACGGACGGCGAACGCAATCAACGCGAGAGCGCAGGCGATCCTGCGCTCTCGTGTCTTATGGACGGCGGCCCCCGTTGACACGCTACCCCCAACTCGACCGCTCGGCCGAGCCCCCCTCCTCTTCGCTCGATCCCCAGGGAGACCTTGTGTCGATCGTCCGGAACGACGATGCTTGCTGAGCTGTCGATTCGCTCGCACGCACCGAGACGCCGTTGCGACAGTCTCGGACAACCGCGCCCTACCTAACGAACGCCGATGAGAGGACCCGAATCGTGGTCACAACGCCCCCGATCATCTACACCTTGACCGACGAGGCCCCGGCTCTAGCCACGCACTCTCTGCTCCCGATCGTGCGTGCGTTCGCCGGCGCGGCGGGTGTTCCGGTCGAGACGCGGGACATCTCCTTAGCGAGCCGTATCCTCGCAGTGTTCACCGACCGTCTGTCGGGCAAGAACGACGTCAGCGACGATCTCGCCGAGTTGGGTCAACTCGTCAAGACTCCAGAAGCCAACGTCATCAAGTTGCCAAACATCAGCGCGTCGGTTCCGCAACTCGAGGCGTGCATCGGCGAACTCCAAGCTCAGGGCTTCGCCCTTCCCGACTATCCCACCGACCCCAAGAACGACGAAGAGCGGGCCAACAAGGAACGCTACGATCGGACCAAAGGCAGCGCCGTCAATCCGGTCCTGCGACAAGGGAACTCGGATCGCCGGGCGCCGAAGGCGGTCAAGGAGTACGCGCGGAAGAATCCTCCGCCGATGCACGATTGGCCCGAAGACTCGAAGACTCACGTCGCGACCATGGCGTCCGGTGACTTTCGTCACAACGAGCAGTCACTGACCATGAACAAGGCGACGACCGCCACTATCGAGCACGTCTCGAACGACGGCACGGTCACGGTTCTCGAAGAGAGCTTGCCGCTGGAAAACGGCGAAGTGATCGACGCGACGTTCATGAGTAAGCGCGCGCTGATTCGCTTCCTCCAAAGCGAACTCGCCGAGGCCAAGCAGCAAGGGGTGCTCTTCTCGATCCACTTGAAGGCGACCATGATGAAGGTCTCGGATCCGATTCTCTTTGGTCACTGTGTTCGAGTCTTCCTGCAAGACGTATTCGCGAAGCACGGCGACCTCCTGAACACCGTCGGCGTCGATCCGAATCTCGGGGTTCGTGATCTGATCTCCCGCGTTGCCAACCTTCCGGACGGCGAACGCGCCACCGTCGAAGCGGATATCAAAGCGGCCTTCGACAACGGACCCAGCTTGGCCATGGTCGATTCGGGAAAAGGGATCACCAACCTGCACGTGCCGAGCGACATCATCATCGACGCGTCCATGCCGCCGTTGATCCGCGACTCGGGACGCATGTGGAACGCCGCCGGCCAACTGCAAGACTGCAAGGCGGTCATTCCCGATAGCAGCTACGCCGGAATCTACGACGCCACCATCCGCGACTGTCAGAAGAACGGAAAGCTCGATCCGTCTACCATGGGAAGCGTTCCCAATGTCGGACTGATGGCGCAGAAAGCGGAGGAGTACGGTTCCCATGACAAGACGTTCACCGTCCCCGCCGCCGGCACCATGCGTATCGTCGCCGGGGGTGGCACGGTCCTACTCGAGCACGCCGTCGAAGAAGGAGACGTTTGGCGAGCTTGCCAAACCAAGGACGCTCCCGTCCGGGACTGGGTTCGACTCGCGGTGGTTCGGGCGCGCGCAACTCAAACTCCGACGGTCTTTTGGTTGGACGCAAACCGCCCGCACGACGCGCAGTTGATCCAGAAGGTCGAGACGTACTTGGCCGATCACGACACGACCGGGTTGGAGCTGCAGATACTCGACCCGTCGGCAGCGACGAAGTTCTCGCTCGAGCGTATCCGACGTGGCGAAGACACCATCTCGGTGACCGGCAACGTGCTGCGTGACTACCTCACCGATCTTTTTCCGATCCTCGAAATCGGCACCAGCGCGCGCATGCTCTCGATCGTCCCCCTCCTGGCCGGTGGCGGGCTGTTCGAAACGGGAGCCGGCGGCTCGGCGCCAAAACACGTGCAGCAGTTCGAACAAGAAGGCCACCTTCGCTGGGATTCCCTCGGCGAGTACATGGCGCTCGCGGCGTCGCTCGATCACGCCGGTGAACAGTACGACAACCCCGCCGCGCGGGTTCTGGGAGAAGCGCTCGACGCGGCGACCGCCGCGTACCTGAACGCCGCGCGTTCGCCATCGCGCAAGGTTCACGAACTCGACAACCGAGGGAGCAGTTTCTACCTGACGCTCTACTGGGCGTGCGCCCTTCGCGACCAAACAGACAGCAAAGAGCTCGCGGACACGTTCCGCGCCGTAGCGGACGCATTGGAGACGAACGAATCGGCGATCGTCAAAGAGCTGCTCGACGCGCAAGGAGCTGCCGAAGACCTCGGCGGCTACTACCGACCCGACTTGGCCAAGGCGACGAAGGCCATGCGCCCGAGCCAGACCTTCAATGCGATCATCGACGCTATCCCCCACGCGGGATGAAAGCGGTCGGAACGGGTAGAAGCGTAGGAACTGAGGCCCCATGAACTCACTCACGACGATTCGACGCGGCATCCCCCTTCTCGTGCTACTCGCGATCGCCGGGTGCGCGACGCCATCGACTAGTCCATCCACTAGCCCATCCACTAGGCAAGACGCGGCGGTGGACGCAGCGCACGACCGGGTCATGGTCGAACTCCAAACCAGAAGCGAAGAAGCTCCGCCGGCCGAGAGCCTGGTCCCGGGCGGAGTTCACCTGTTTGAACTCGAATCCCCGTGCCTCACCGAGTTCTGGGGACGCAGCATCTCGATGCAGGCGGGTGTCGTTCTTCCGCCCACCTACGAACGCGGCCGCGACTATCCCATCTGCTACAGCATCCACGGATTCGGCGGCTCTCATCGCGCGGCGTGGCGAGCGGGATCACAGCTCATTGCCAGAATGGCGGACAAAGCCTATCCCGAGATGATCTACGTCTTCCTCAACGCAAAGTGCCCGATGGGTCACCACGAATTCGCCGACTCCGTCAACAACGGACCGTGGGGACGAGCGCTGACGACCGAGTTGTTGCCGGCGCTCGAGCACCGCTATGTTCCCGGCGCGACGGCTCGCAACCGGTTCCTGACCGGACACTCTTCCGGAGGGTGGTCGAGTCTTTGGCTTCAGTGCACCTACCCGGACGCGTTCAACGGAACGTGGTCGACCGCGCCCGACTCTGTCGACTTCCGCGACTTCACCGGCATCGACATCTATTCCTTCACGAACGGCTTCACCGACCCCAGCGGCGAGACGATTCAACTCATGCGCAAAGGCACCGAGTGGATCCGCTCGATTCAAACCTTTGTCGAGCAAGAGCGCGAACATCAGCCGATCGGCGGACAGTTCTACAGCTTCAATGCAGTGTTCAGTCCACGCAGTGACGATGGAACTCCGCAGATGCTCCTTGATTGGGAAACGGGGAAGATCGATCCCGTGGTGGCGGAGTCTTGGAAGAAGTACGACATCGCGCACCAGCTTCGGACTCGCTGGTCCGACTTGGGTCCGCGACTGAAAGAGAAGATTCACGTCTACATGGGAAGCCTCGACACCTTCCGACTCGAAGGCGCAACTCGTCTCCTGAAGCGCGATCTTGCCGAACTCGGAAGTGACGCGGATATCATCATCGTCGAGGGACGCAATCATGGATCACTGTTCGGACCCCACGACGACTACTGGCCCGAAGGAATGATGAGCCGTGTCTACCGCGAGATGCGTGCACGTTTCGACGAGCCGGCCGCTCAGACTACGCTTCCGTAGCGCCCGGCGACGAAGAGAGGATTATCGATGAGTCAAGAGTTCAACAGCCTTATCGGAGACGCGTCGCCCGAGGTGCGGTCGATCGCCAAGCGCGCTGAAGCGCTCATTCGTCGCATTCTCCCGGACGCCGTCGAACTCGTTTGGCCCAAGCAGGCGATCGCAAGCTACGGCATCGGACCCAAGAAGATGTCCGAACACTTCTGCTACCTGGGCCTGTTCAAGAAGCACGTCAATCTCGGCTTCTACTATGGGTCCGACCTCAAAGATCCCGCCGGCCTCCTGCAGGGCACCGGCAAGGCGATGCGGCACATCAAGATAAGCGACGCCAAGCAACTCGCCGATCCAGCGCTCAAGACCTTGCTGACCGCGGCGTCGAAGCACTACCCAAAGCTCAACACGTCGAACTAGCGGTGCCGGTGTCACACCTTCAACGATGGCAAACAGGAGCGCCCCGAGTTGGGACGCTCCTGTCACTGGTGATTCCGCCTCACAAACTGTGACTAGTCGATGATCCCCAGCACCCAGCTTCGGTGGTACGGGATCTTCGGGCCGCCGTTGTAGTCGTCGAACGTTCCGTTGTGGTGGGCGACCATCAGTCCGGTCAGGTAGTGGCCTCCGCCTGACGGATAGTAGAAGATCGGCCCGCCGCTATGACCCGTCGAGGAATCGATGCGGGTGCCGAGGATCTTGCTCGAAGTGTAGGTTGCCTCGTTCGCGTCCCAGTACATGGCCCGGCACATCATCCAAGCCCCGACGCTACCGTCCCAGTAGCAGAGCGAGCCGTCGTTGATCGAGCCACCCGGGGTGCGCCCGGGATAGCCGAGGTTGAAGTTGTCGTAACTCTTGATCGTGCTATTACTCGCTTGCGACATGGCCATCCAGTTGCCGGCGCCGATGTTGTCGTCGAGCTTGAGAATGACGATGTCGTCGCCCATGTCGTTCGGCGGGTTGTAGCTGCCGTTGCCCCAACGAGCGATGATGGTCCCGCAGTCTCCGTTGGAGTACGTGCCGGCACCTTCGGTGCACGCCCAGCCCCGCGGATAGATCCAATTGCCGGCGTCGGTCTTGTGGCAGTGCGCGGCCGACAACACCCATTCGTCCCCGACGAGCACGCCGGTGCAGCTACTCCCGGAACGCCAAGTCAACACGGTCTTCTCTTGTCGGGTGGTCAGCGGCTCCGTGATGATCTCACGGTCGTCGGAGTTCCACCGGAAACGATCGTCATCACCGTCGCCGTCTTGATCATTGCGGTACCAGGTCAGTGGCGTCTGCACGCCCGACGTGGGATCCGGGTCGTCGAGATCGGCCGCGCCGCGATGCGGAGCCGGACGCTCCAACCCCATGACGTGATCGACCTTCTGCTCGTACGCTGCGATCAACTCTTGCAGCCGTTCGTAGTTGACATCGCGGGCCATGAACAGTCGCCCGTATTGATCTTCCATCTCCGACCTCATGAGTCGAGTCAGCGTGTCTGTCGCGTCGTCTTCCGGTAGATCGTTGTAGTCGATCCGCTGCGGAACGCCTTGGTTCTCGTCCCAGACGTACGTCGCTTGACCGAGGTACTCCCAAGTAATGACGCCGTTCAGCCAGTCCGGAGCTTCGGTACCGATCTTGGGATCGAGGGCAATCTGAAAGGTGCCACCACCGAGATCGACAATCTGATCGGGTCGGAGTCCCGACTCTTGCGGGACGAAGGTCGGTTGATCGAGGGGCTGGGCAAAAACGGACGGCGTGAGGAACAGTAGGGTAAGGACGCTGAGCACCCGTGATTTCAAGCTATGCATGATGAACTTTCGTAGTGACAGAGTTCGGTCTGTTTCATTGGCGCAAGACAAGCGGTGCATTTGCTGCTGATTCATGCGCTCCTTTCCTGTTGCGAATGAGTTGGGTGCCGCTCGATTGCGGTACGATTCCCAATCCGGAACCGGGACAGGCACGTGACCCTGTATTCGCGAAAGATCGGCAAGTCGTGATGCAGTTATGGACTAACACGCAGCGGACTCGCCTGCCGGCGCCTCGTGGCCCCGCCAAGAGGGCCTCCGCAAGAGCGCCTCCGCAAGAGGGCCTCCGCAAGAGCGCGCATCGTGGCGTGGCTCGAACACCAGTGGGTTGGGGATGGCGGAGTCTTCTGCTCGCCACCGACTATGAGGGAGGGGTGGGCTTTGGCGCGGGGCAGTGGTTGGAGACGGACGGCTTCGAACGTTGGACGGGCGAATCGGGGCCGTCCGATTCTGTTCGGGGCGAGCGGCAACGGAGGTGCCCGATGCTTGCGGAGGCGCGTCGGGCGATGAGACGTGTGCGCTGGGTGGCGTGATCCGTACCGAGCTGGGTGCGGCTTCTGGTGGGCGAAGGTGCAGCGACGCTTGGTTGCGTTGGTGGGTGCGGCATCGTGTGAACGAGGTGGTTCGACTCATTTCGTTAGTGAATCTCGAACAGTTATCGAGGTTGTTGTTGACGAGGTTTTGACCATGAATGAGCGGGTCTATGTCGAGCGATTGTGGGGTGCACCGTGACGGTCGAGTTTACGACGTGACGTGCTACTTCATGGTGATTGGTCTTCGACGATGGGATTGGCGTTGTTCGTCTTGCAGGTCGCGTTGGGATGCTCTCGAAGGATGACTTGGTGCTCGAGAAGAAGGATCCGCGTCAGCGATTCGAACGACGTCGCAAACGGCGAGCGAAGCAAGAGACCGACTCGGCTCGTGCAAACGATGTCGACTCGGCCGAGTCTGCTCCTAACGTGTCAGACGGATCAGACCGATACGTCCCCACCGAACTCCGCGATGAAGTTCTTCAACGCGCTCAGGACCGGTGTGAATTCGTGAGCGATCACGGAACGCGGTGCGGGGAACGGACGCGCTTGGAGATCGATCACATCGAACCCTTCGCGAAAGGCGGAGCTACGACCGCCGACAACCTTCGTTGCCTGTGTCGTACTCACAACCTTCGGCACGCCGAACGATCCTACGGGATCGCGTTCATGCAGGAGAAGATCATGGCCAGCCAGCAGAACAGGGATCGCCTCGGGGCGTGACGCTGACGAGGCGTCGCCGGCAAACGACGAGC
>JAJFFE010000121.1 GCA_021776775.1 Planctomycetota bacterium
CCTCGCCAAGCGCCCGCAACACCTCGTCGCGTCGCTCGGCCATCCACGCCGGGAACTCGTCGAGGCTCACGCCATCGACTCCCGGTCCTCCCTGATTGGCCCGGATTCACGTCCAAGCCTGGTTCAGGGTCCCTCTTCGTCTCACCTGGTCCATCAGTGGACCGCTCGCGGGTCGGATCTCCTTCGGCGCCGTCCCGGCTTGCGACGTCGTCGACCTCACACGCGAGTTCCGCCCGCGCGCCTGGTCGCGACCATCTCCAGCTTCAAACGAGAGATGCAGCTGTCGCCCCACCGTTCCGAGCCTCCAGGTCCTTCCCTTGAAAACATGTTCGGTGTCTCGGCCGACGAAGGCGGCCTACTATCACCTCTGCTGACTTCTGCCGGCGCATCCCGGACCGTTGCCGGGCCGGTAGTCCTCGCGGACACACCGACAGATCTCCCCAGATAAGTCCCACGGACTTCGTCCCACCCCCGCTGCATTTACCCATGCGCCCATCCGGGCAGGGACCGGGCTTCGCTGTGCCGTGCCAGCTCACCCAGGCGCCGAGGCCTGATGCAGTTCGTCTTCCTCGGGTCAGGACTTCTCCCACCAGCTTCCTCTCCACCCCGCCTCGCGGCGACGCAGTTGCCCAGGGATTCCGGTTCCTCCTGCCAAGGTCCGTGAGGGACTCGCACCCTCGGACCGTGGGACATGCTGGGCGTACACGGGGTCGGCCTTCACCTGCGGGCGGCGTAGCCGGCCGACTGGTGCAGGGCCTAGTTAGACCCACGACGTCGCATGGGCAGCATCTCTTTGATCGCAGCCTTGCATGCGGTAGATGCGAAGCTCTTTGACAACCCTGCCACAGATTTGTTCCTCCCAGATAGCTCACAGCGACGCTCAACGATTCTTGAGCTCACATGAAAGGAGAGCTCCGGAAAGTCGGCGCCATCGGGTTGCTCTGTAACCGCTAGCCCGACATCGCTGTCATCACCGTCGACCGACCAACGGCGCAGCGCTTCAGCATACCGGCCCTCTGCCTCCTTGATTCGCGGGGCGAGAAGGTCACGGACCTTCGAATGCACACGCGCGATTCCATCGACGTACTCGCGAACGCAATGCAGGACATCAATATCGGCTCTCCTCACGTTTTGAGGGGTGAGCCAGGAAGCGCCGGATCGAGCTTGATGCCCCCGCAGCAGAGAAAGAGCATGGAGATGAGCGCTGGTGCGCTGTGAAAGCCGTGGGCGCGTCGAGCGATCATCCTGAGGTGGTTGTTGAGGCCTTCGACGAGACCGTTGGTGAGGCGGTCCTTGACGTAGGCGAGGATGCCCTGCTTGTGCTTGCGGATCGTCCGAGCAGCCTTGACGAAGGGCTTCAGCTTGGACCTGCTGGCCCATGCGAGCCAGTCGTCGAGGGCACGCTCGGCGCGTCAGGGTTGCTTGTAGTCGAGGGCAGCGGCGAGCGTTTCCTTGAGTAGGTAGGCGCGGTACAGCGGCGCGTTGGTTCTCTGCAGCTCGTTGAGCTTCTGCTTCTCTGAACGCTTCAGGTTCCAGGGGTTCTTGAGCAGGACGAACCGACTGCGGAAGATCGACTTGCCCTCGTCCGTGCCGCGCAGTTCGCGAAGCCGCTCTCGTCGGACCTCATCCAGGGCGTCGGTGGCGAGCCTCTGGACGTGGAAGCGATCGAAGATCAGCCGCGCTCCGGGGATGCGCTCTCTGATGGCCTTGATGAAGCCTGCTGCCATGTCGATCGTCACGCTCTCGATTCTCGCGCAGCCCTCTTCGCCCAACTCGTCGAAGAAGGCGTGCAGCGTGGCTGCGCTGCGTCCCTTGGCGGCCCACACGATCTTGCGCGCGTCGTGGTCGACCACCGTCGTCAGGTAGCGATGGCGCTTCCTGTAGCCGAACTCGTCGATGCCGATGCGCGTCAGCCCGTCCAGGCGGCCTTCGTCGAGGCGTCGGGCAACGACCCGTTCGACGATACTGCCCACGCTCGCCCACGAGATGCCCATGAGCTTCGTCACCTGGGTCTTGTCCGTCACTTGGGCCAGGTAGGCGGCCAACTCCTCGAAGTCCTCGGTGAACCGCGAGCGATGATGTGCCCAGGGCACCCGCTCGGTGCGCACTCCGGAACAGTGCCAACACCACACCTTCCTGGGCTGGTACTCCAGCCAGACCATGACCGACCCCCAACCCAGGTGGCGCCAGCGACGGACACGCCCCGGCCCCTCCTGGGGAGCACGCCGACCGCACTCCCCGCAGCGCGGTTTGCGCCAACGAGGGCGCCCCCCCAGCACGAGCACCTCGGGCTCCAGGGAAACGGTCGAGACAACAAGATCGCTGACGCCGAGCAAGCGGCGGAATAGAGTGGTGATGCGCACGGGGACTCCGTGGCAGTCGTGGTCGTAGGAACCCTCAACTGTCCATGGACCTCGTGTGCACCTCCAGTCCTCGCTGGGCCCGCGCTCCGCGGGCGGCAGATCGACCGCAAGATCCTCCCACTGATCTGCGCTCAGACCCTCGTGACGCAGGCTCTCCGGTGATTTCGTCCCTTCGAGTCACCCCTCAAGACGTGAGGAGAGCCAAAAAAAGTGGAATTGGGCCAGAGACGATTTTCGCCTGGGGCCAAGCAACTCCAGGCCCCTTTTCCCCGGCCTCTCATCCCCACCCCATCTCGTCGAGACACCGACATGATCCGTCCGATGCAACTCGGCACGGGACTGGCCATGCTCTGCATGGTCCTCGCCATGCCCCTCTCTGCACAGAACGGCAGCAACTACCACGCGCTGGCCAACGGCATGGACGTCATCATGCTGGGCGTGGGCGCCGGCGGGAGCCAGACGGCCTCCGACGGCCTGGGCACGTACATCCCGGGCGAAGACCTGCGCGGCCCGTCGCGCGCGCAACACGGGAGCTTCGCCTACAAGCAGGTGGACTTTCGCGAGTCCATCTGCATCCCGACGGCTTCGTCCAGCGGAACCATGGCCATGCACTACCCGTTGATCGCCTGGTTCGAGCTGGCCGGCGTGAGCACGGGCCACTCGCCGGTGGTCTTCCCCAACCCGCAGGACGCCACCTGCAGCGTGTTCCCGTTGGGCAACTCGGCCGGCTTCGTGCCCTTCGGCACGCCCGCCGGGTCGACGGCCAGCTTCGTGCTGACCCAGATTCCCAGCGCTTCCGGAATTCCCTCCAACCTCTGGATCCTGCTGCCCAACGAGAACCTGGTCCCGTCATCGGCCGGCGGCACGGCCACGCTGCTGGGCTGCGCAGCAGCCCCTCCGATTTCGATCAGCTCGAC
>JAJFFE010000122.1 GCA_021776775.1 Planctomycetota bacterium
CAACGGAACACAGGCTGCGATTTCCGTGAAGATCCAGGCACGACGCCGCAGTCGACCTAGTGGTCTTCAAGAAGGAGTAACGCAGAGATTCGCGGGAAGCGCAGCCTGCGCGGCTTCGCCTGATGAATAGTCCGGGCTAGACCGCCCCGATTGGGTTCAAGAGTTGAAGACTTCTTGTTGCGAGCGAATCGCCTCGAAGATCTCCGGGATTTGTGGAGCGAGGATTTGCCACGCGTGCGGCTTCGCTATGGCGAGCCTTCGCAGCGACTGCTCGACGTTTGCCTTCCGCGGGAAGTCGCTGTGGTAACGCTGCGTCGTGACCGACGCTACCGCCAGGCACCAGCTTCCCATCGATTCCACGTTGTCGGCTTGGCCGCACTCTTCGATCATGGTGCACACGTGGCCGGCGACGTTGAGTTCGTACGCGACTCTCGCCCCCAACTCGGCGTGGTCGAATCCCAACAGGTCGCGTTCGAGTTGGAGCCAGTCGCCGCCAGAGTCGCGCGCCTCTAGGACCAGATCGGCGTATCCCTCGACGTTCGCCTCGATCAACCCGACGAGTCCGAGCCCATGAAGCGCGCCGGCCAGGCCGAGGTCTTCCGCTTGTGCCGCGCAAAGGTGCTGCCCGATTCGCTTGGCGACGAAGCCTGTCGCGATCATGTGAGACCAAGCACCGCTGACGATAGACGACAGGAACGTGTCGTTTTCGATGTTGGACTTCTTGAACGTCGCCATGGCGAGATCGCGCGGGCTGAGCACTGCGCACGCTTCACCGATTTTTTCGATGGGCCTCGGCAGTCCGAACTCCGGCGCGTTGACTCGCTCGAGTAGCGAGTCCCTGAGTTCCGGGTAGGACCCGGCGATATTGCGCGCCGCGATGGCGATGGTCGCCGGGCTAGCGATGGCTTGATAGACACGAACGGAGCCACGGTGGAGAGCGTTGCCGATTGCGTAGCAGAGCTCATCGAGTCGCGTCGACACTTCCGACGGCCGAACCTCGGGCTTAGCGGGAGCGCACGTTCCGTCAACACTAGGCGACCCGGAACCGACCCAGAGAAGCTTCTCGAGCCGATCCCGGAGGACCGAGTCTTGAACCGGTTTCAACACGAAGTCGACGTACCCGAGTTCCGCCGAGCCTCTGATGACGGCGGGGTCTGCTGTCGTCGAGAGGAACATGATCGGAATGTTCTGAAGTGCTTTTCGATCACGGATCCACCTCGCCAGCGTGAGGGCTTGGTCTCCGTGATCATCGTTGTCGATGACGACAACGTCGACGCGCTCCCCAGAGAGCAGTCGTCGCGCACAGTCCACTCCGTTGGCGATCTTCGTACCGTAGCCGAGCTTGTTGAGCGATTGTCCCAGGACTCCGGTGACGGCCTCGGTCGCTCCCACGAGTAGCAGGTTCATCGATATTGTTCTTCACTGACCGTTCGTATAATCAACTACTTAGAGTGTGACACATCCGGGGACATACGGCACGTTTGCGCGGGGCGTGCATGCGTAAGGTTCTCGAAATGACGAGGTTTGGCTGGGAACACTTGCCTCTTTACTGCCGTTTCGCCCGGAGTTGTTGCAAAGATCGTCGGAAATCAAAGGAGATAAGCACGTGTCCGATTCAGAGTTGCTCGATCGCTGGGCCCGAGACGCGGCCGCAGTTCGAGATCAGGTCGCTGAGCTGTTTCAGGAGCATTCGGAGGCGAAACTGACTTGGAAGCCGAGCGCTGCCGGGTGGAGTATCGCCGAGTGCGTCGATCACCTCGCGGTGACTGGAGAGGCGTACTACGGCCGTATCGGTGACTCTGTCGAGCGGGTGAAGGGCAGCGCGGCCAGTGCGAGGGGATACCGCCCGCGCTGGTTGGCACGGTTGTTCTTGCGCTTCGTGTCGCCCGAAGGCACGAAGCGAGTGAAAGCCCCGAAGAGGTTCCAGCCGGGTGCAGCGTCTGCTGCGGGGGTCTCCGTCGGGACACAATTCGTCGAGCAGCAGCAGGAGTTGATCGAGCTGATCGAACGCGCTCGTGACTGCGATCTCAACGCGGGACGGTTCGGCTCTCCGGTGACGTCGCTCCTGCGATTCTCGATCGGGGAAGCGCTGCAGATGATGGTATTTCATCAACAGCGTCACCTGGCGCAGATGCAGCGAGTCTTGGCGGCGGAAGGGTGTCCGAAGTAGCCCGGACGGGCCTGCACTTGTTCGCTACGTTTTGGACTTCTGCTGACGCCGTTCCCACGCCTCCCGAAGCTTGGCCTGCATGGCCGCCCCGTCGTCTTCACCGACGGCCACGGTCTTGCCGTTGGGAACGGCCGGTAGAGTGCACTGAGTGTCCGTGAGGATCACGTGAGCGACAACCTTCACGTCCTCTGTCTCGCCTTCGAGGCAGGCGTACAAGTGAACGACGATGCTGACGTCGCCGAAGCGGACTCGGTCTCCGTCGCGGAGTTCTGTCGTGTCGTCGATACGCTCCCCATTGACGAACGTTCCGTTGGTCGACCCCTTGTCTTCGATGTGTAGCGATAGCGGCAGCTGTGTGATGACGCAGTGGTAGGTCGATACCATCCGGCTCGTGGGGCGAATGGTGCAACCCTCGGCGCGCCCGACGGTCACCGTGCACGTGTCCGGGATCGGGAACTCTTCACCGGCCAACGGACCCGACACGATCTCCAACGTTGCGTGGAGCCTCAGGCGAAGCCCTCGCTTGTCGAGCACGCGGACCAACTTGCCGTTGAGTGGTGTTCCTTCCTTCAGCAGCAGTACGCCCCGATCGTCGTAGATCGGGTAGCGCAGTCGCGTCCCAGGGCTGAAGCGGCGGGTTGGCGTAGTTTGCATGCAGCCTTTCGCGACGGGGTTCGTTTGGGTTCGAAACGACGGGGCACCCCACCGAGTCCATAGACGGGTGAGCCAATCGGATAAGCGTACGATGCCCGCGGGCCCCGTACCAAACCGGCAACGGTCTCCGCATGGCTATGTAGTTTCTGGGCGCCGAGTTCCGATCGCCTCGACTTTGCCGTTTCCAGGACCGGCCTGCTGGCGACACGCACGGTGTCGCTGAGGAAATCCACGGAATGTCAGCTCGGCGCATGTGACGTCCGCGGGCACTCCCCCTCCTACCGGGGTTCTGTGCTGGCCCTGCTCCGTCGATTTTCTTCCCTGGCCATGCGGCATTCTAACGTTAGGGAGGGAAGGGGCTTTCGGCGAAAGACGCCGGTTTTGGGTGTGCCGGGACCATGATTCGGTTCCCCGAAACGCTCGTCTGCGTTGACGGCGCTGTTGGGACGCTCCTATACTCGACGGTTGAAATGAATGAAGGAACGAGCGTCGGTCACCTTGGGCATTGTTCATTCGTGAGAACCGTGATCCGACCCCTTGGGAACTCAAAGAACTGACATCCTCACTCTTAGGGTTTTTCGCTGGCGGTAGTCAGCGGAGAAGTCGCGAGGGTTGGTTGAGTTTTTCCTTGGGCGACGTGAACGTCAGGGTTGCTGTCTCGTCGAGTCTGCGTATGACTCGTGTTTGCTCGTTCCGGGAACGTCGTAGGGCACCGACGGGATCCCGGCTATGTATAAAATTGAGATGAACTGTGGTGCGTTTCGGAGAAGGTCCATCCTTGCGATGGCTCTCGCTGTGATCTGCACTTTCATCGCTTCCCCGTGTTTCGGCGGCGGCGCGATGCCTGAACTTCGAATTGGGACGACCACCGTCGCTGGCTTTGCACCGACAAGCCTTGGGGTGTGGCTGAACGCAGATGAACCTGTTCTCGGTTTTACCCTGTCGATGGCGTACGACTCGAGCGAGTTGGCGGTAGTGGGGCTCGATGTGGCCGGGTTGGCCGCAGACGCCGACGTCGTCCTCGGCGAGATCTTTCCAAGTGTGGGCGCGGTCACTCTTACCGTCGTGATGGATAATGACGGTTTCGGCCCTGCCAGTATCTTGCCTGGTGACGATCTCCTTGTCGCCGAAGTTCAGATCGTTCCGCTCGACCTCGGTCTCGTCAGTTCAGCAATTGAGTTCGAAGACGGCTTGGCGAGTCCGATTGCAATGAACACGGTGGACCTGTCGACCGGCATGGTGAGCGTGATCGATGGCCTTTCGCTCGTGGGTGGGCTCGTGGTCGGGGCTCCGCCGGGGCCGGAACGCTTTATCGTCGAAGACACAGAGATCGTCAGCCTCGAGACCGGCGCTGTCCGAGTTCTCATGGACAACCCCAACGGGGCGGTCGAAGCGTTTGCTGTCGGAGTCGCGCACGATCCCGTCGAGCTTGCGCTCATAGACATCACGCTGTCCGGCACTGTGACTGAAGCGGTTGGAGCTGAGTTCGTCACCTCCTCGTTTTCTACCGCCGGCGGAACCCTGACCGTTGTCCTCGACTTCGAGCCACCGTTTGCGGCGCAAGTCATTCCCGTCGGCAGCGGTCACCACATCGCGAACTACGAGTACACCGTGCTCGCCGAGCTCACCGATGGCGTCGACCCCGTCGAAACGTACACGCTGAGTTTTCAGGATGGTCTCGGCACGCCCCCGATCGACAACTTGCTGCTGATCCCGGGTGTTCCCCAAGTCGTGATCCCCGAGCTTCAATCCGGAGTCGTGACCGCCTTGCCAGTCGCCCTGATCCCCGAGAGCGCGGTGAAGTTCTACGTCGGCGGTCCTGGACTGGAACTCGATACGCTTGGCGATCCGATCGATGCGTCGTCGCCCATTCTTCGCGGCTCGACCACAGAGATTTGCTTCTACTACACGAGTGAGTTCAACCTGCAAGGGTTTCAGCTTGCGGTGTGCTACGACTGTGAGCTGAAGCTGTCGAACTTCCGCGTCGATGGCACCATTGTCGACGCTATCGGGGCGGAATTCGTCAACTACCAGATTGACTCGGATCCGTTCGATGGCGACGGCTGTGAGTTAGTTGCTGGAGTCTTGCTCGACGCGCTCCCGCCGTTCGACGGCCAGACGGTGCCGCCGACCGCGCAGCCGTTGATCATCGGTTGCGTCGACGCCACGGTGTGCGATCTCCCGGTGTGCGCGCCTCAGCCTGAGTCGGACGACGATGGTGTCGTTCTCTATTGCGGCTCGGAAGACCTGATCCTCGGCCCGGACGGCGTTCCGATCGACGCGTTCATCGCGGCGGCGCCCGGCGACACGGTAGACGTGTGTTTCTACTACACGAGTGAGTTCGCCAGTATCCAAGGGTTCCAACTCGCCATCTGCTACGACTGTTCGCTGTCGGCTGGCTCCTTCTCCGTCGATGGGATCGTCGAAATGGTCGGCGCCGAGTGGGTCAACTACAACATCGACGAGGACCCCAATGACGGTGACGGCTGTGAAATGGTCGCCGGAATCCTGCTCGATATTTTTCCGCCGTTCGACGGGCAGACAGTCCCGCCGACCGACGTTCCGCTGTTGATCGGCTGCGTCGACATGACGGTCGACCCGACCGCGCAGTGTGAGGAGTTCCTCAACATCGAGTTTTGCGATTTCATCAACGGAGCCGGTGACGTGCTGATAGAAAACATCGCCGTGATCGATTTTCAGTCCGGTCAGAACCTGCCGAAGTTCTGTTGTGCAGTGCGAGTGGTCGGGGACGATCCGTGCGCTTGTCTCGAGCTTGGCTTTTGCAACTTCATCAACGGGCTGGGCGAAGTGCCGATCGAGAACATCGCGGTGATCGATTACACGTCGTATCAGGACATTGGATTCTTCTCGGGTGAGATTTGCTTGGACCGTGAGCCCCGCTTCGTACGTGGGGACTGCAACCAAGACGAGAAGCACGACCTGGCCGACGCGGCGTCGATTCTAGGTCAGCAGTTCTCCGGCCTAGTGGTCGGGTGCGACGACGCGTGCGATGCCAACGATGACGGCGACATCAATCTCGCTGACTCGGTGTACATCCTTCGGTACCTCTTGGATGAGAGCGCGCCTCCGCCGATGCCGTTCCCGGCGTGCGGTATCGATGTCGGCGTCGACACCCTCGGTTGCGATTCGTTCGTATACTGCGCCAACTGATCCAGATTTTTCGTCGATACCATCGCAACACCCCTCGGTCGCAACGCGATCGAGGGGTGTTCTCGTTTGGAGCTTGGATAGAGTTCTCAGTCGACCACGATAGGGTTCAGTCGTAGTCAGCGCGGATACAATTCCTGAGGATCAGTGACGGAGAAGAGAGCGAGAGGTTGGAACAGGGCGCGAGCGACGACTCAGGCGTCGCCAACGGTACGCTCCAGTGGTGTTGCGTCGAGGTGTCAAGCGGTACCTCTCGTTCGATCGCTGTCTGAACGGAGCGATACAGGCGAGCGCACCTCGCGGGTGCGTTGCTCGGTGTCGGTTATCTGTTCGCAGCGTGTGTCGCCGCGGCGTTGGTCGAGCGAGGCGGCGTGGAATCCGCCGTGACGTGGATCACTGTGCTTCGCCGTCGACCAGAGTCTGGAGGAGCTGACCCGTGTCTGTGACGATCTCCACACGGCCCGCGGCGGGTACGCCCCGAATGCGATAGGTCCCGTTGCCGCCGGGCGACGCGCCGCGAAGCCGTTTGGACTCGTCCGCGTCGAGTTCGTGTCCCTCGAACCGCACGCGTATCGCTTTCGTGCCCGGTGGCGCGGATCCTTCCACCTCGATTCCGGGCCGCAGGCGAATCTCTGCCTCGAGCACGGGGGCGGACGGGTTCTGGCTACCGTCGATCGGGTCACTGGCACCGAACAGGTTGAGATACGACGCGAGGACGCGGTACGACCCGGTCGCGCCGACCTCGAGGACGGCCGATCGTCCGGGCTGAGCGGGGCGCGCCCACTCGATCGGTCCGACTCTCACCACGCGAAAGCTCGCCTCGGCTCGGGACTCTCTGGCCCCCAGGATCTGCTCGACGTCGTCAATCGTGGCGATGAGCAACCGGTTGCCCCGGCGGTGGCGGCCTGCTGCTGAGCGACCGTGATCACGATCTTCGGATTCTGCGCGCCCATGATCGCCGATCGGGCGCTCACCGCCGTCTTCTGGTTGAAGGACGCCGTCCGCTGCGCGGACATGACACCGAAAAACGCGAAGCCTGCTCCAGCCATGACGATGACTCCGAAGACGATGAACAGGGTCCAGATCGACGATTCGCGCGAATCACCTGTTTCCATGGCGCACTCCATCCTCCGGCGGTCGCAGTGGTTCAGCTGGCTGGAGGGTACCCCCAGCCAGCGTTCGATCCCGACAGATTTCTTGGCGATGGCGGCGGTTTCCTCGGCGCTCGGTAGTTTCTCGGAACTTCGGAACGCGAAGTGCAAGGGTGGCCGGCCAGCATGGAGCTCTGCTCCGTGTCCTGCCCCAACCTCCTTCCCCAATGTCCCACCTCAGAGCCCACTGGGGGCCCACCGGTAACCGCTACCGGGGGCTCCCTGTTTTTTACTCATCACTTGTCCAGCCAACGCTTTAGCTTCTCGCTGCAAGTTGCGGAGCATGCCGAGCCCAACCTGAGATGGCACACTTCATCGGTATTCTCACCGGCATGACTTGGCAATGGAGCCTCAGAGTGACCCCGCCTGAAAAAGATACGGCAGACGACTGGCTGGCCGGAGATGAGTCAAACTCCGCCATCCTCGTCGTCGATGACAACATGGTCATGGTCAAGCTGGTGATACAGACTTTGGCCCCGTGTGGGCTTACGTGTCACTGGGCGAAAACGGCCGACGAGGCTCGACAGATTCTGAAGGCGTACCCGATCGATCTCCTGATCTCGGACATTCGAGAGGGCTTCCTCGACGGGGTCGGGCTGGGAAGTTGGGCGAGACAGCAGGATCGATACCGCTCGCTGCCGATCGTGTTCTTCACCGCGTGTAACGACCGCGACACGATTCAAGCCGCGGCGAGCCTCGGCAACGTAGACTACGTGTTGAAGCCGTTGCGTCCGGCGGCGTTTTGCGAGCGAGTGCTCAAGCGCCTCGAGGTGTGCGGCTAGCTGCGCACGACTCGCCGCCGCAGCGCTCAATTCTTTACACTGTAAAACCCCGCTTACAGTTTGACCGTGGCGCCACCGTTTCCACGGTTCCGAACCTTCGTATCCTACGTCTGGACCTCACCTTTGAAGGTTTTTGTTTGTAACTCTTCGACTCTTGCCGTCTACTTTCTCCTCGGTAGTTGATGAGCGATATAAGAGTATGTCCGAGCGCCATTTCGAGCTAGTCGGTCCTTTTCGCCCTTACTGCCACTGCGCGGCCAACGGTTGGTCTCGTGCTTTGGTCGAAACGCCCAGCGCTATGAGTCCGAGTCGGCACTCGCACCTGTTGAGCGGCTGAATCTGCGAAGGGTCGAGTCCCGAGCGGCGCCGTTTCTTGACAGCCAGTGTCGTCCGTGACGGAACCGGTGGGGCGCCGACGAACCGCTCGCTACCCGCCCGTCGGAAGGCAAGAGAATGAGTGCTCGACTGTACGTAGGAAACCTGAACTATCGCGTCGATAGCGACCTGCTGGCCGAGTGCTTCAGGTCGCACGGCACGGTGCAAGATGCGCACGTCGTCATGGACCGCGAGACGGGTCAAAGCAAAGGCTTTGGCTTCGTCGAGATGGCGGACGCTGACGAAGCTCGAGGAGCGATGGAAGCTCTCGACGGGCAGGAGTTCGAAGGCCGTAGCCTACGCGTCAATGAAGCTCGCCCGCGCGAGGATCGTGGTGGCGGCGGCGGCGGTGGCGGCGGTGGCGGCGGTGGTGGCGGCTGGTAGTCGCTGCCCTGAAAGTTAGCAGCCACAGCGGATGAACGCCGGCAGGGTTGGATCAACTCTTCCGGCGTTTTTCTGTCTTCGCCCCGGAGGCGGGGACAACGTTGACTCTATGAGTCGGCGGCGCGTGCGCCGGTTCGGTCGGACGGTTGGCGCTGTTTCAAAAGCGAGCGCGCCAACATTCGACGAGTCCAGTTCGGGGCGAGCTGTCCGGCTAGTGCGAACGCGCGATTGCCGCCTCCAGGAATCAACTCGGACTCTTCCGCAAGCGCTGCCGTGAAAATGCGATCGGCAAGTTCGTTCGGACTCATCCGTCGCGACTCTCGCGAATTGTCGGGACTGTGCCGTCGGGCGTGTTCGGTTCGTGTCGGCCCCGGGTACACGGTCAGTGATCGTCGGCCCGACGCTCGCAGGCTGCGACTGAAACTAGCCAAGCCCGCCTTGCTCGCCGCGTAGACGGCTGCTCCCGGATATCCGACGTGATGCGACAGCGATGAAATGAACATCCAGTGCGTATCGGCCGCCCAACCCGAACGTAGGAGCTCTTGGGTGAGTACGATCGGCGCCTCCAGATTGAGAGCGAGGACGCGCTCTTGTCGCGCGATGGTCGATTCCGAAAAGCGTCCGAACTCGTTGATTCCCGCGTTGTGAATGAAGAATTGCGGTCGTTCGATGCGGCGTAGCTTCTCGACGACGCCGAGGCACTCTTCCGGTGAGGAGAGATCCGCGACGATGTTCCACGCCGGAACCTGCTTGCGGCGCAACGATCGCACCGCTTCCTCGGAACGCTCTGCGTCGCAGTCTACTCCGATGATGGGATGTCCGGCTGCGGCAAAGCGGTGCGCGAGCGCGAGTCCGATGCCCTGGGCGAATCCAGTAATCACACACGGGCCGGGGCGAAGCGGCGTTGCCAGTCGACGAAGCTTTCCGTAGTCGCGTCGATAGGACGAGAGCGCCGCGCGATCGAACATTCCAGGTAGCCAACGTTGGATCGCCAGGATTGCTTTGTTCGCGACCCCCGGAGAGTGTTGCGGTCGAGATCGATCGACCGCAACTGCGATGCTTCTGGCGACGCGCGATGCCGGGGGGAAGCGCGTCCAGTCGACGCGTTCACGAGGTAACCCGATTTTCCCGTGCATACCCGTGTGCGTTGCTCCCGGTCGAGCGATGGTGATCTGCACATCGCGTCGATCGAACTGGAGCTCACACGAGAGTTCGCGCGCGAACGCATCGATCGCCGCCTTGCTGGCGGCGTACGTTGCGTACTCCGGACAGGGTAGCGCGCTGGCGATCGAAGAGACGAAGACGATGGACGCGCCCGGCGATAGGTGGGGGAGGAGGCGGCGCGTCCAATCGATCGGGCTGGCGACGTTGACTTGCAGAAGCTCTCGGGTGAGCGCCGTGGGCTCACGTTCCGGAGGGCCGAACGAGCCTACCCCGGCGTTCAGGTAGACCCGGTCGATCGGAGGCGATCCCTGAAGTGCCGCAAACATGGCGGAGGAGTCTCCGCGTTTTGCGAGGTCGACACGCACGTAGCAGTTGGAAAACAGAGGATCGTCGAGCGATGAGAGCGGTCGGCGGCCGACCAGGAGCAACCGGTCCCGACGTCGGTGGTGGAGCCGGGCGAGCTCCAGGCCGATGCCGTCGGTTGCGCCTGTGATCAGCACGGTTCTGGATTCGTCCGTCAATCGCCTCTCCATTCGAATCCGGTTATACTGAATTCCTCGTGGACAAGACACGACCAACCGTGGCGACCGCCGTTGGTGGGTTTACCGCCGGCGTTGCTCGACTCTGAATCGAGAATTCATGCAAGCCGCTCCCTTTGTCGTCACGGTGGTAGCGTTCGTTACGATGGTGTTTGGCGTCGTTGTCGGCGACGACTCCAAGAGTGGACGTGACACCAAGCTTCCCGCCGATACTCTTCCCGCGGACTTGTTCGATCGAGAACTGCCTCTCGGACTAGACGACCGCAGCCCGCCCCCGACGGGTGTATCAGCGGCTGAGCAGCGCGCGCGCTTCGATATCGGGCGCCGATTGTTCTTCGACCCCATTCTCTCGAAGGACAAGACGGTCTCGTGCGCGACGTGCCATCGCCCCGACCACGGATTCTCGAGCCCGGAGCGTTTGCCGCGCGGTGTCGGAGGGAAGCTGGCGACCCGTCACGCGCCGTCGCTGTTCAATCGATCGTTCGGCAAGTTTCACTCCTGGGATGGGCGAGCCGCGAGCTTGAAGGAGCAAGCTCTCCTGCCGATCGCGAATCCGCTCGAGATGGGACTACCCCACGAAGAGGCCTTCGCGCGAATCCTCGCGTCCGAGTATCACGCCGAGTTTTCGAAGGCGTTCGATGAGGGAGTGACTGTCGACAACATCGGAATCGCTCTCGCTTCGTTCTTGGACCGTCTGTACTCCGCCGGTTCGCGTGTTGATCGATTCGTGGCGGGGACCGAGTCGACGCTCACCCCTTCGGAAAAAGGCGGCCTCTGGCTCTACGAGAGCAAGGGCAAGTGCTGGAAGTGTCACTCTGGGAGAAACTTCACCGACGAAAAGTTCCACAACACCGGAGTCGGCGTGCGTGACGGTAAAGCGGAGCCGGGAAGATTCGGCGTCACGGGTAAGAGCGAAGAGCGTGGCGCGTTCAAGACTCCGACCTTGCGAGGGGTCGCGCTGAATCCGCCGTACATGCACGACGGGAGCTTGGCGACGCTCCGCGAAGTGGTTGAGTTTTACCGCAAGGGCGGTATCCACAACGATCACTTGGACACCCGCGTCGAACCGCTCGACCTGAGCGACGACGACGTCGACGACCTTGTCGCGTTCCTCGAAGCGCTGTCTCGCTGAACCATCACAGGCAGTCGTACTGATCACAATCGAGAGAGTCCGCCGTTGGATCGACGCCGCAGCGCGTCGGTCCCGGCGCGGGCGGTTGTGAAGCGCTGAGAACGAACAGCGCCGACAGGCAGAAGACGACGTCCGCGACATCATTGTTGCCGTCGTCGTTGGCGTCCATCGCGTCGAAGCACGCCGAACCGCCCCCCGAACCGAACAACGCGTCGAGAGTGTAGACCGGGTCCGAAATGTCGAACAACGCGTCCTGGTTGGCATCTCCCCGTCGAAACGTCGGCGTCGTCGAGTCGAGGCAGGTGAGATGGATGGCTCCATGTCCGACTGCTTCCGCGTTGCCGCCGCCCACTTGAAGCAAGATCGTCTCGCCGACGAGCACGTCGATCACGAGGGCCGACTGTGTGGTCGGAATTCCACTCGGATCCGTCGCGTCGTTGCTGCAGAAACTCGACGGCGTTCCACCGCTCGGGCATACTCCCGCCGGCCAGGCCGCGAGGGAGGTATCGAAGTCCGCGCCGAACGTGTCGACATTGAGCTGTCCCGTACAGTTCGCGGTGTAGATGAACCAGATATCGATGGGCGCGAACGTATCGCCCTCGCAGGTGAATGCGACGCCGTCGCTGGTCGCGCACACGGTGACGAAGGGAGTCTCTCCGCTCGCGATCGGGGTCGCGGTGAGGCACGCGTCGTTCGCCGGGACCGCGGTAGAACTGATCGACAGTTGTCCACTTCCCACGGCCCCGACTCCACCGACCTGCAAGAAGACGACGTCACCAGCCGTCGCCGGCCATGAGACTTCGGACTGAAGACCGCACGTGTCGTCGTCGCAGCCGATCGGCGCGTGCGCGAGTGTGGGGCACGCCGCGGTTCCGTCCCAAACCGAGAGTACCGTGTCGAAGTTCGAACCACAGGTCGAAGCGGTGTAGACGCCGTCGCACGGGATCTCGAGCGTGTACCAAACATCGGTCGGGAGCGCGGAGTCGCAATCCGACGCGAAGCCGCTTTCGCTCGCGAAGGTGGTGTCGAACTGCGTGGTCGTGTCATCGAAGATCTGTATGGCGAAGTCACACACGTCATGGACCGGGACCACGGGTCCGCCGGTCGTGTCTGATAGCGCGAGGGTCCACTCGTTGAGCTGGCCCGAGTTCGTCGAGATAGTATCCGAGACGGACAATGTCCACGTTCCGGCACTGTCTTCTCCACTGAAATCGTCGAGTTCGCCGGGCCCTTGTGACTGCATGTGGAATCCAATTCCCGAGGCCAGAAGAGTGGCTCCGAACGGGTTCCCGTTCGCGTCGAACGTCACCCGAACGTCAGATTCCGAACTGCCCGACAAGGACGTCAGTGAGACCATGGTCGACACGGGAGACTCGATCTCGACCACGAGGTCGCCAACGAACGGGTGCGTGATATCGATCGTGCAATTGACGTCGGCCACGCTGAGCGAATCCGTGACGACAATGGAGTCGACAACCGTGCCCGGATCGGGAATGTCCACGGCGGGGCTGCTGGTGTTCACGATATCCACGGCCACAGTAGCCGTCGGTGTTGCGAGCAGCGCGGCTATGAAGAGCGCGACGTCGAATCGCATGGTCAGGAATCCCTCGTTCGAGCTGAGCGGCAGAGTTTGGTTTGGTCCGGCAGTGATTTTCCCGTTCGGGAGCCACTGCGCCAACCCGTCGTGAGAGAACTTCACGGAGATCCGCCGATCCGCCATCAGGGATGGACCCAGTTTCGTACAGACGGTGGGTTGCGGAATCTCCCGTTCGAGGTTGAATCGTTCCACTGGTGTTTCCCGGCGGGACTCCGCACGTCCCAGGGTGGGCAGCAGGCGAAGGAGTCACGTGCACGGTACGAGTGGTTTGCGACTATCGGTACTGTTTGTCTTGTCGATTCTGACGAGTTCGCTCGCGGGGCAGGCGATCGAAGTGCTGATCATCGAGGGCGACACCGTCCCCGGCGCAGGGACGGTGGTGGCGGTGGATAATCTCGCGATCAATTCCTCCGGGGACTGGCTCGCCGAGGTTCTCGTCGATTCCGGCGCTGGCGTATCGTCGCTGCTGTTGAAGAACGGTCAGGAATTCCTGCGAGAGAGCGACTCGTTGCTGTCCCCGTCCGGCTCGACGATCGACTCGTTCGACTCTCTGTCGCTCGACGACGTTGGCCGTAGTGCGTTCAACTTCGAACTCGGGGGCACCGTGGGAATGGGTGACGACGCCGGTGTGTACGAGAACCTCGATCCGTTCGTCGACCCGCTCAACGGCACGACCCTCGTCGTGCAGGAGGGGGACGACGATCCCGGAGTCGGCGGTGTTCCGATCTTGGGATTCTTCGATGTCAAGTTGGGGGCGCCGAATCAGATTCTTGTCGCGGCGAGCGTTGACGACCCGACAGTCCTCAGCCCCGTCGATCGCGCCCTCTATCTCTGGAGCATCGAGCCTTTGACCGGAGCAGTGGCTACAAGCACCCGAGTGGTCATCGAGGGTGACACGCTTCCGGGGCAATCGAGCGGCGTGATAGATATCGGGACCGGCCCTCAAGAAAGCTCGATCAATACCAACGGCGTCGTCCTCTTCGCGGTCGACGTGCCCGGCGCCGACTCCCTCTACGTGTATGACGGTAGTTACGAACTCATCGCACGCGAAGGTTCGCCGTCACCGGTCGCCGGGAGGGATTGGCAGTCGCTGACCGGAGTTGCCGTCGACATCAACGACCATGGATTGCTCGTGTATCGAGGCATTCTCGCTGGAGACCCGGCGTCCGACAGTGTGATCGTTCGGGGATCGCGCGTCTTTCGACAGGAGGGTGCTTCGGTCTTAGGCTACGCGCTCACTAGCTTCGGGACCGGGCCGGTGGAAGTCTCCAACGATGGGCGAGTTCTGTGGTACGGCGATTGGGACGATCCCGACTCAGACGTCGACACGGGATTGTTCATCGACGACGAACTCATCGTCCAAGAGGGTG
Source organism: Planctomycetota bacterium (assembly GCA_021776775.1). GTDB lineage: Bacteria > Planctomycetota > UBA8108 > UBA1146 > JAJFFE01 > JAJFFE01. Next base: position 14,487 of record JAJFFE010000122.1, read on the forward strand.
TGACGTCGATCCCCGGGCTGGGTGTCGTCGACACGCTACGTGGTTCCGAAGACGGCTACCACCTCAGTCCAAATGGTCAGTTCGTCATTTTCGAGTCGGTGCTAGACACAGGCTTGGTGGGCGCATTTCGGGTCGAGCTGGCCCCGCCAGCCACGCCGACCTTTCGTCGAGGCGACACCAACCAGGACGGCTCGTTCGACATCGGTGATCCCGTCTCGTTGCTCAGCCAGTTGTTCGGGTTAGCATCGCCGGCGCCTTGTGCGGACGCGGCGGACTCCAATGACGACGGCGCTCAGGACATCTCGGACGTCGTGTTCGCACTCAGCTCGCTCTTCGTGCTCGGCGCGCCGGCCCCGTCGGCACCCGGCAGCGTGTCGTGTGGAATCGATCCGACACCCGACGGTCTGAGCTGCTTCGCGACGTGCCCGTAGAACTGTCGCAACCTCCATCCTGGAAACGAACACATCCTGGATACGAACAGACCCCGTGGCCAACTCCGCGCCGTGCGGTTCGTGGCCATGGGGTCTATTTGTGGTTTCTCGAGCGTTCGTGATCAGGACGCGTCTTTGAACGACTTCCAGTAGTCCTCGGGCATGTCGAGCGCGATCTTCAGTGCGCCGTTGGAACCCGCGTACTGCGGTTCCTCGACGGTCGTCACTCGACCTCCGCCGTACTCTTCGAGCGCTTCTTCGATCGCGCGGCCGAGGCCTGAGATCTGGCTCCCGCCGCCCCCGAGCAAGATGTTGTTACGCATCTTCTGTTGGAAGTCGGGGTCGTACGTTGCGATCAGCTCTTGCAGTGCTGCGACCGTCGGCGGAACGATCGTGTAGCACGCGTCGAAGATCTCCTGCGTCAGATCGAACTCTTGCGGCTTTCCCGCGACCGGCATGGTCAGCAACGCTTTGTCCATGTTCTTGGTCACGGAAGAGTGGCGCTCTTTCATCTCACGAAGCCGGTGGATGGAGTACTGCGCCTCGGGGTGCTGGTTCTTGATGAGCTCGGACAGCTTCGCTTCGATCGCATCGCCGGCGACATGGTGCGTGCGCTGATCATCGGGCTTGGGCATGGTGCCGTGAACGCGACATAGGTCAGTCGTTCCCGCTCCGATGTCGATGACGAGTGTATCGCGGAGGAAGTCTAATCCGTATGCGACCGCGAACGGCTCGGAGCAGACGATCAGGCTGTCGACGAAGCTCGACGCGGCGTCGAGGATCTCCGCTTTCGAATCGACACTCGCTTCCGCTGGCGCGCCAATGACGGCGTAGATTGTGCTCCCGGGAGGAGCCTGTGCCAGCGAGATCGTGTGCTCGAGCAAGTCTTTGACGGCTTTTCGATTCAGCTCGCCTTCTTCGCTCTCGGAAGTGTTGACCACACCACCGGCCAGAGGGCGGACGAGTTTGACCGACATTCGGTTCTCGACTGCTTCCTCTCCGTAGACGACTTCTCGTCCGCCGAGCATCTTCTGCGCGACGTGATCTTCGGGGTATCCGACGTAGGACCAAACTGTGGACCTGACACCGGTCGAGGAAGTGATCGAGGTACGACTCGTACCAAGGTCGATTCCTAGATAAACCGTCTCACCCATTGCGTTGACTCCTGCTTCTTGCATCTACGATGCGGTCCGCGCGTTAGCGTAGTCGCGAAGTTCTTTGTTGTCGTCGACCAGCTCCTGCAGCAGAGCCAGCTTTTGCTTGCGAAAGGGATCTTCTTCGTCGAGGCCCGCAGTCATGACGTTCGCCTGGAAGCTTTCTCCAGCTGCGCTCTCTAGCGCGTGCGCTCGTTGCTGCGCTCGATTTCGCTCGACGCGTGTTTCTTCGAGGGTCTGCGCGAGTCGATCGACTTTTCGCTCGAGCAAGTCGATTGTGCTCCCCTGCGCTTGTCGCGCTTGCTCGGCGATTCGCTCGCGTTCGTCGTCCAGCAGACGTAGCACGACCTCGCGCAACTCGGACTCGAGCGATTCCGGGACACGCCCTTCTCGCCCGGCGCGATCGATGATTCGTTCGAATCGCTGTTCGAGCTGAACCATGCCTGCTTCGGAAACCGTGAACCGTTGCGCCGCGATGACGCGTTCGCGTTCTTCGTCGAGGAGTTGCTTCGTCTGTTCGAATTGAGTGGTGACCGTCGAGACTTTTTCTTCGAGGCCGATCTTTTCGGCGCGCAGAGTTTCGATGCGTTGCTCGAAGTTTCGTTCGGTCTCTTCGAGGAGCCGGCCCCGCTGCTCTTCTCCGAACACACCCTCGAGACCCTTGATCGCGTCGGCGACCGCTTGGTCCATGGTTTGTTGGATTGTGGAGAGGTCGAGAACGTGAACGGTCTTGTGTCGCGCGGCAAGGTCGAGCGCGCTCACCGCGCGGGCACGGTCTCGAATGTTCAACGCGTCCGTCGGCCGGCGGCTTCCTCGCTCTTCGAACGCCAGGGTGTTCGACAACTGAGATTGGCCCCGCCGTATCGCCTCGGTAGCCAGTGCGTCGGAGATGCTGCGGTGAAGCACGTCGTCGGGGGGGTACCACGCGACGAACACTCCGGTTCGCCCGGTCCTCAGAACCTGCGCCTTCAAGTGGATCGGATCCGCGGAGCCAATTTCGAGCTCGACGTGCATGATCTGTTCCCGCTTGAGCGCGGCGTTACACTTGAGGATGCCGCCTGCGGGGCTGACCTTGGTCATGGGCGCACGGAGGACGACTCCACCGTCACGGCCAAGCAACCGGAGGTGGGCTTGGACCTCTTGATGGTCGTAGACCCTGGGATTCACCGAAGTTCCTTCATTCGCTGATACCTTGCTCCGCGCCGGACGCATCCGCTGACAAATGTGCGGGATCGGAGGGGAAGACAATCGAGCAACGATATCGTATCCCAAATCGGAACCCAACTCCTTTCCCGGCGCAACCGGTTGGCTTGCTGAAGCTCGCCGACTACCTTGGCGTTGTGGAAACCGACAGACTTGCGGCGCGGCGAACGTGGCCCTGATGAGAGATGACGTGATGGACGAGCAACCCTGGGATCGGATCGCCGAATTCCTGCACGAGGTCGGGCATCTCGAACGAACTCCTCGAAGTGGATACGCGCTTCTTCGCCATGAGGGGCAAAGTGTTGCCGCGCATTCTTACCGAGTGGCCATGATCGCGCTCTCGCTGGTCGAGATGACCCCGGGTGTCGACGTCGGGCAGGTGCTGGCCATGAGCTTGATTCACGATCTCGCGGAATCCCGAACCACGGACTTGCACCACCTCGCTCAGCGCTACGTCGAGGTCGACGAGGCGCGGGCCGTGGCGGATCAGACGGAGGGGTTGCCCTTCGCCGAGGCGCTGCGGGGGCACTACTCGAACTATCGTGACGGATCGTCGGTCGAGTCGAAAGTCGTCAAGGACGCGGACCAGATCGAGCTACTGTTATCGTTGCGAGAGCGCGACCGCGATGATCGGACCGGGGAGGTAAAGGGTTGGATCGAGCGCCTACTCGAGCGCTTGCAGACCGAGGCCGGCCGGGCGCTGGCGCAGTCGATTCTTCGCTCCGACGTAGATCGCTGGTGGACTCGCGGAGGGGGGGCATCATGTTGACGCCGCGACGAGAAGAACGCATGGTTGACGTCGTGAACCGCCGTCAGCTGGGGCAAGTTGTCTTGCAGGACGTTCACGATCCCCACAATGTCGGTGCGGTGATGCGCAGCTGCGAGGCGTTCGGAATTCAGGATCTATCGATCATCTTCGAGAACCAGAAACCGTTCAATGCGCGTCGGCTCGGCGCCACGTCTACTGCCGCCCACAAGTGGCTCAACGTTACGCCATATCATTCTACCGCGGAGTGTCTCGCTGCGCTGCGAACGGGTGGCTACGAGATCGTGGCCGCGGTCGCCTCGGAGCGCGCGGAGTCGATCTACGAAGCAGAGTTTACGGCCCCGAAGATCGCCCTCCTGATTGGTAATGAGAAAGACGGACTCGACGAAGCTGCCGTCGAAGCGGCCGATAGGCACATTACCATTCCGATGCGTGGGATGGTGCGTAGCTTCAACCTTTCGGTAGCTACTGCTATCTTGCTCTACGAACTCACGCGCCAGCGCCAGAGTCATGCTGGTGTCGACTACCGGCTCCCGATCGAGCAACGTGCTCGACTGGAGAAGGAGTTCTTGGCGCGCGCCGAGAACAAGCACATCCGAGCGCTTCAGCGAAAGCGGGAGCTGCGCGGCGAGTAGTGGTCACCGATGGCTGATCGCTTCAACGCTTGCAACATCACGATTCGCCGAGTTCATGATCCATATCGTGAAAACGAGCACGAGCTCCAGGATACCGAAGTGCCGCCAGGACAGAGTGAACGCGTACGACGTAACGAGCGGTACGACCGCAACCATCGCGGCGGGCGCGATAGCCAAGAGCGTTAGCCAGTGTCGGCGCATGATTGTGAATGCGCCGGCGAGGATCGTCACGAGTGTGCTTCCCCAGTGAAGGAGCCGCCTCCACATAGGGTCTTCCGCGGTGGGAGTCAGCCGCGACCGGGGAACAATCCAGGCATCGAGACGCTCGCTGCCGGCGACGTAGGTCTGAACGGTCAGCGTTTCGAGACCTGCGAACGCTTCGTCTGCGATCACGACTTGCCGTCGTCGGTCGTCCGCCGGAAGAGCCACGCGAGCTCGGTCGGATCCTGTCACGACGTTGCCGTCGAGTTCCGTGACGAATGCTTCGACGCTCGCGTTGGATCCTGAAACGGTCAGCCGGCGACCGGGTGTGTCGACCATCAGCGGGATTCCAACGCCGCCCAATTCAGACCACCGCCGAGTCGACACTTCGCACGAATCGACCAGCGAGTCGTGCCGGAGGAACACTCTGGCCGTTTCGCCGCTGAACTCGAAGTACGCCGACTCCGGAACGAACTTGGGTCCGCTGGCTAAGTTGGCGGTGGCTCCGGTTGCGGTGAGCAGTGCCAGGAGCAGCGTTGGTCGTAGGTTCATCACACCCATTGGGAGAAGAGGGGACGGCGAGAAGCGCCGAAATCGTTTTCGTATGCTCAGCGATTGTGGGCCTTTGGGGAAGGATGTCGAGGTTAGTGCTACACAAGTCGAAGCTTGACAGCATCATCGGTGGGGCTTAGTTTGATCCTGCGAGCGTCTGCTAGCGACGCTGATGGAGGTTGGGGAACCTCTACCAGTTGCCGTTAGGCCATTGGACGGTCGGAAGTGACTGTGTTGTTTACTCGCGTGCTGTTTGTTTTGAGGCGCTGTTTGTTCAAGCTCCGGTATCACATACCTGCTTGCTCAAACGCTTCGCAGGACGAGAGTTTTCAAGCACAGGGTTTCAAGCACAGGGTTTCAAGCACAGAGTTCAGTGTGACTCAGATCGTCTGCCCGCGGGGAGGCGCTGCACTGAACCGACGTGAAAGACACGTCGTACAGAGCTTCGTGCGTTTGACAGGGCACGTCGTTCTGACTGAGTCGGGCTCGTACCACGATGCTAAGACAACCTGCGGCGGGTGATGAAGCAAGCCTGCGCTAGGTGCGGCCGGAAAGTACAGGTGCACCGTGCCTCTGACTTTTCGTCCGGGCCTCTAAGGGGTAAACGGCGATCGGACCGGCGCAATGTCGGTGTGGTCGTCCGCTAGGGGTGCGTCATTTTCGAGTGGGATCCCGCGCGTCGCGGGAGGTGACGCCCCGAAAAACTAGCCCGATCCCGGCGGCGGCGAGCCAGGGGAGTTCGCCGCGCCGTTCGGTCGGGAGAGAGGAGGTTCTATGGGCACGACCCTTAGAACTCGCGCTCTTTTCTTGTCGTTCATCATTACGACAATTGGATTCACCAGCGTCGCTCATGCTCAGTGGGCTGGCGATGATTTTGATAGCTATGCCGCAGGTTCATTACTCGGCGGACAAGGTGGCTGGCAACCGTGGGACGGCGACCCCGCGGTGGATGCGCCGCTGACCGACCTCATTTCCTACACACCGACGAACTCGCTCGAGCTCTCCGGCGATCAGGACATCGTTCGCCTGTTCACGGGGATCAGCACCGGCATCTGGCGGATCAGCAGCAAGATCCAGATCCCCGGTGGAATGACCGGGACCGCTTACTGGATCCTGATGAATACCTACGACGGAAGCGGATCTGGCTACAACTGGTCGGTTCAGACCAGCTTCGTTTTCAATGGTGGGGGTGCATTCCAAGTCACCGCGAATGACCTCGGTGGATCGACCTTCGCGGGCGGTGGCGCGACGGTTCTCGATGTGTCGACAGCGGGAGCGGCAAGCGCCGCCGACTTCTGGCTCGAGATTCGGACCGACGTCGATTTCGACAACAATGAGTACCGCAACTACCTGATCTTCGATCCGCAGGAAGACTACGAGAACCCGGATGGCGACGAGATCGTCTTCGATCTCACCAACGGCACCGTCTGCCCGGGGCCCGTCACGTGCCCGGGACTCGGGTCCGCTGCAACCTGGTTCGGTGGTACCGGACAGGCGGCCTTCGAAGGAATGGACTTGTACTCCGCCGGGACGTCCGGATTCTACTACGACAGCATCAATGCGAACGAGATCGACGCAATTGGTGGCAACGTGCTGACCACGTGCCCGATCTTCGACCTAGTCGACACTTCGTCGGACTGCGTGTCCGGTGACGTCACCATCGACTGGAACTTCCTCTTCCCACAAACCGACCCTGGCACCACGGTCACCATCGCGCGCGATGGTACGACCTTGGCCACCGTCCCGTGGGACGATTTCACATACTTGGACACCGGAGTTGCTTCGGGGGTCCACGAATACACGCTGACGTCGCAGGATACGGCCCCGACGCCGTGCATCCAGGTGGCGAACGCGACCCATACGGTCACGGTGTACACCGGCCAAACCGATATCATCGTCGAGAAAAACGCCGGTCAGGGTCGACACGACGGTTCCTCGATCGAAGACGCTTTGATCGCCAATGGCTCCACCGTCCTGTACGCGGATCTCCTCGATCCGTGCTTCCCTGATCCGACGACGAACGACTATCGAGTCTGGATCTCGATCGGGACGTTCCCGGACGACGGCCAGCTCACGGCTCCCGAAGGCGACGCTCTGGTCGCTCTCCACTTGGCCGGGGTTTCGGTCTACATGGAGTCCGGGGATCACTGGGGATTCCACCCGGATACCGCGTGGCGGCAGTACGACGGCGTCGATCAGGACCTGATCGTCGACGGCGGCGACGGAATGGATTATCTGACCGGTCTCGACTCTGGATTGGGTCTCGACCTGACGAACCACCTCGCGTTCTACTACCACGACCAAGAGCAAAACGAGTGGACCGATCAGCTGGCACCGGCTGACGCTACCGCGACGACTCCCGATCTCAGCGGCACCGACGCGGCTGCGATTTGGCAGACGGAAGACGTGATCTCTGCGGCGACCTACAGCACAGGGATCTACTACGCGGGTACGACCGCGTCGGTCGTTTCCGTAAGCTGGGAGCTCGGTGGATTCACCGGCGACCAGAACGCACTCGTGGCGCAATACATCGAGGCGATGGGCGGACCCGCTGCGGCGTGTGTCGCTCCCGGCCCGCTGGTTGCGACTTCCGATTGTGGTACCGGTGAGCTGACCCTTACTTGGAGCGGTTCACACGATAGCTACGAAGTGTTCAAGAACGGCACCAGCGTCGGGACCTACCCGTCCGGCGCCACTGAGCACGTCGAAGTCAGCGATTCAGGAATTTTCGATTACGAAGTTCGCGGGACCTGCGGTGCAGCGACCGCGAGTGGGCTGATCGAAGTTGTTCACGGCGGCGACGGAACGGGCGACCACGTCGTGGTTCGCTTGGAGCGTCAGCAAGGCGGAATCGATAGCGCTCGTGCGATCTTCGATGCCTTGATCGCCAATGGTGAAGACGCCATGGTCGTGTCGAGCCCCGAGGATCCGTGTTTCCCGTTGGGTTCGGGAGCCACGATCTGGGTTGAGCTCGGTACGTGGCCGTCCAACCACGTCCTCACGGACGTCGAAGCGGATCTCATTGTCCAAGAGCACACCGCGAACTCCTCGAAAGTTTACCTCGCGGGCGCCGATCACTGGATCGACGTGCCGACGGCGTGGGCTTCCTATGACGGTGTGGATTTCGCTGCCGACGGCGACGATTCGTTCATCGCCATGGTTGGCCTCGAGTCCGGGTTCGGTCTCGACTTGACCGGGTTCGACGCGGCGTACAACCAGGACATGGTCGGTAACGACTTCACCGACCAGCTGACCCTGGCTGGCCCGGGTCAAGACCTCGGTGGAGACAACCTTGGATTCATCTGGCAGGACGACACTGCCACCTACAACACCGGTATCCACTACGCCAGCTCGTTCGCTGACGTCTTGTCGATCACCTGGGAGTTTGGTGGTTACGCTGGCGACCAGGTAGCACTCATGGAGCGCTACTTGACCGTCATGGGTAGTCAGCCTCCGGGTGATCTGTTTGTCCGCGGCGACGCGAACGCCGATGGCAACTTCGACATCTCCGATGCCGTCTTCTCTCTGAGTGCGCTGTTCGTGGGTGGCTCATCGGCACCGACGTGTGCCGACGCCGGAGACGCAAACAACGACGGTAACTACGACATCTCGGATGCCGTCTTTACGTTGAGTGCGTTGTTCGTCGCCGGTTCGCCTCCGCCGCCTGCGCCGCATCCCGATTGCGGCGTGGATTCGGCACTCCCGGCCGACACGCTCGACTGCGCCGCATTCGCGCCGTGCATGCCGTAACGTCGATGAAGTAGCGACCCGCCAGCACCGCATGGTGCTGTCGCTGAGCGTGCCCACGAAAATTCGAGGGCACGCTCTTTTTTTT
>JAJFFE010000123.1 GCA_021776775.1 Planctomycetota bacterium
CAACGGAACACAGGCTGCGATTCTCGTGAAGATCAAGGCGCGACGCCGAAGTCGACCTAGTGGTCTTCAAGAAGGAGTAACGCAGAGATTCGCGGGAAGCGCAGCCTGCGCGGCTTCGCCTGATGAATAGTCCGGGCTAGCTGAAGCAACTCGATTTTTCGGAACTCGGTCGGGTGGCTCTCGGCTTGGATCGAGATATAGCCGCCGTCGAGCATCTTCTTCGCGCCGCCGGCCAGGAGCTTCTTGGCAGCAGCGTCGCCCTCGTCCAACTGAGGCTTGGCGTACTCGAGCACGTTCTTGCCGTCGATCCAGTGCTTGATGACCGTGTTCCCGCGAACCTCGATCTCGACCGTGACCCACTGATCGCCGTGGTACGTTTTCGACACGGAATCGACACAGTGGCGAGTAACCAGTTTGTCCTTCATGACGACGTGGGTACTCGGAGTACACAGGTTGGCGGTGGTGCGCTTCTTGTCTCCGCCGGCGCCGCCCAACAGCTGTACCTCGATCGACGCGGGAAAGTCCTGGCTCTTGCCCATGCTCTCCGGGGATTGGCAATGCAGCATAGCCCCGTTGTTTCGAAACGCCCAACCGGGACCGCCAGGTACTTGCTTGCCGACGAATCGATATTCGAGTCGTAGTCGATAGTTCGAGAACGGTGTCTTGTAGAAGAGGTGCCCAAACTTCGCGTCGAACGCCTCGTATTTGTCGTAGGCGACCTTGAGAACCCCGTTCTCTACACGAAACGTGTCGAGATAGTTCTCGCCGAGGTCGTGACCGGAGAACTTCGGCTTCCACCCGTTGAGGTTCGTTCCGTTGAAGAGGGGAAGCCACTTCGCCTTCGCGCCCTGCTTCTTGTCGGCCTGCTTCTTCTCGGGTGACGAAAGCTCCTGCGCGATCACCGCTCGGGGCGATTCCAACGCGCAAGAAAGCGCAAACACGGCCAAGCAGATCCACGGCAATCGTCGCATGTCTATCGAGTTCCCCTCGTCGAGATCCACGGTTCAGAGCGCGTGATGTATCACAGACGGTACGCAGGCGACAAATCGATCCGCCGACAATAGGCCGTGTCGCTGATATCGACGCCCCCGTCTTGCGGTCTCCACGAGCAAAGCCGTCACCCGCAGACCGATGCGCCCGACAATGGCATGACTTCGCCCCGTGCCGCGGTGAGGACGCCTTGAGAAACCTGCCTGCGATACAACCCGTTCCGATAAGTCTCGGTTCAGTCCTGGATCAGCCGGACCGACAACGCTTGGGTGAGGTAAGTAGATGTCGCACAAGTATCGGCCGGGACTACGGCGCTGGTTTCACGGAGGGCTCCTGCTCATCACGGCGGAGGTCCTGTTCATCTTCCTGGCAACGAGCGAGACGACCTATACTGCAGTCGACAAGAGGCTCCACTTCGAAGCGGGTCGAACCGCAGCGGTGGTCGCATACTTCCTCGCCACGGTTCTCATCTTCGGTCGCGTCCTCGGCGTTCATAGCCACCGAAGCTTTCACCAAGAGTTGTCACGCATTCCTGCGGTGACCGTGTTCTGCCTCGGCGGGACGTACGCGGTGTCATTCGGTCTCGCCGTGGGGAAAGAGTGGCTCGATACGTTCACGGGAGGCGGCGTCGAAGCTCTCGACATCTTCGCGACGCTCGACGGAACCGTCTGCCTTCTCATCCCAACCTTGGGAATGATCGTAATGTCGTTTCTTCTGGTGCCCATCGACCGGGTACTACTCCGCCTCTCGGTCGACTCCGGAGGTTTCAGCTACTGACGCGGGGGATTCGAGCAGCGAAAGATTAATCACAGTTTCTTCGCTCACCGAGCCGCGGAATCGCCCGATAACAACAGTCGACTGGTGTGGAATTTACCTAGAAGCCCAACGATCAACCTCCCGGGGTGGAAACACATGGCTGGCTCATACTTCCCCGAATCGTTCATGGGACGACGCGATCTCTTCGCGCTGTTCTACCGGAGAAAGTGGGTCCTGTTTCTGGCGTTCGGGATCACGGTTGGCGTCCACCTCACCGTGGTACACCTGCGTCCCCCACTCTTCGTGGTCAACAGCCTCGCCGAAATTCGCAGCCCCGATCCGATGAAGTATGGCCTCGGGGACCTCGCCGGTATCGGCGCCGTACAGTCGGCCCGCGAGTCCCTCATCTTCGACCTGGTGCAATCCGTGGGCTTCGAAGCGATCGTCGCCAAGGACCTCGACGAAAGGTTCGTCCATCTCGGCAACGATTGGAATCTCGAGAACTTCTCGATCGTGCCCGACCCAAGCGGACAACAACTGCGGCTCTCCTACGAGTCCCCCGCTGAGTCGACTCAACCGATCCTCGCGGCCGCACGGGCAGCGATCAACACGTTGCTCCTGCGCGCTTTCTCAGAAAGCGTCTCCTTGGTTCGTGCCAACTTGGAAGCGCGCATCACGGCGCAACGGCTCGATCTGTCTGAACGCGAAGAGACTCTCACGGAGGCGCTCCTCGTGGCCGAACTGTCGTCCAGCCTCGACAGCGAGAACGCCAGATCGGAGCTCCTGAGCACGATCGCCATCCTGGAAGTCGAACGTAGCGCGAACGACGAAGTCCTCCAACTCGCCCGGGAACGGATCGCGTCGGCCACTGGCAATACCGGCGAGCAAATTGGCTTGGCCGACCTCGAAGGCTTCGCGGTGCACGACTCCATTCGAGCGCTTGCCAAAAGCCTCGTCGACACAGAGATTGCCGTCCTGCGAATGGGAAGCACCATGACGGCAACGCACCCGGACATGCGCTCTGCAACGTTGCAACTCGAGGAACAGCGGCGCGTGTACCGATCGGTGTTCGATGCTGACTCCCCGTTCCATTCCGACATCCGGGCCGCCATCGCCAAACGAGACAAGCAACTGGAGGCAAAACACGTCGCGCTTGCCGAGGAGGCCGCGTCGCTAGAGGGGAAATCTGCAGAGTACCAAAGACTCATCGACGAACACCGAGGGGTGATCGATCGAATCGACGCACACAGGACCTCTCTGCGCAGCCTGACCGCCCAGCGCAACGCGAGCCTGTTGAGCCTGACCGAGCTCGAAGACTCGGCGCGTCGGCTGAACATATTTGAATCCCTCGACGCACCCGACATTCGCCAACTGAGAGCCCCAGGGCCGGCGATTCGGACGACCGCCAACGCCGGAGAGCTCCTCGGTGTCGTCGTCCTCCTCGCGTTGATCTTCTCCGTCGGGGCCGGTTACGTCATGGAGTCGGTCGATCAGAGAATCCACGACGTTCACGTGCTCCGTCGGCTGACCGACCTACCGATCCTTGGATCCCTGCCGGTGGCCGACTCGTCGAGTTCTAAGATTCCGGCACCGGGCGAGCCGCCGGTCGATCCGGAGAACTTCAACACCATTATCAAGAAGCTGCTGACCCACTTGAAGGATGACCATCGCGTGGTCGCGATCACAGGTCCCGACGAGAACGCCGGCAAGAGCTACGTCTCCAGCAATCTCGCCATCGCGGCCGGACGACTGGGACTGAAAACGCTGCTCGTCGACGCCGATTTCCGACGCCCGAGCCTGTACAGCAACTTCGGCGTATCGCGATTCCCGGGGCTGAGCGGTTGGCTCGATGGAACAGAGCGTGGACACCGCGAAACTCTCTACAAGACGATCGAACTCGCGGCCGACGGGCGCACTGCGTTACGGGTCCGCCCGCAGAACGTCCCCCGAATCGGGCCCGCGGGTGTAGGCGTTCTGGTGTCCGCCTCGGACGACGCGACATGCGTGACGCAACATTCGGGACACACGTGCCTCTCGTTGATCACCAGCGGTCGACGCGTCGAGAACTCAGGAATCCTCCTGCAGTCGGGGCGCATGGACGAGTTCATGGAATGGGCCCGAGAATCGTTTGATCTGTGCTTGATCGACTCTCCTCCCTTGCGACAGGTCGCCGACACGCTGCTCGTCGCGGGCCGCGCGGACGGCAGCCTTCTCGTCGCGGGAGCGGGACACACCTCGAGCCAAGATCTTCAGTGGGCGTGTGACGCGTTGGCCGAGGTTGGCTCGACCCTCGTCGGAACGATTCTCAACGGAGTTCCATTCGGAAACAGAAGGTACTGAGCATGTCGAGTCGAACCAGCAGAGCTTGCCCAGAGTGCGGTGCGTCTGCGGTCGCCGCCCGAGATCGCGGCGAGGTGTTCCCGTGCACGTCTTGCGGCGCGTGGCTCTACCTGGGTCTGTGGGACGCCGACAACCCTGAGCGTTGCGAGAAGTGTGGTTGCGCCTGCTCGCTCGACGGCGAATGCATTTACTGCGACACCGAGACTCCGCGACGCCAGGGGCTGTTCGGCCGATTGACTTCACACCTGCGAGGAAAGCGGACCATACGGATGGTCCCGATCGACCGAATCGTCAGCGATACGATTCAACCGCGCCTCGGAATGAACGTCCTGAAGTTCGACGCTCTTCGCCAATCGATTGCGCGCGTCGGAATCATCCAGCCGCTCCTGCTACGTCGGATCTCCGAACGCGGAGAGTACGAAGTCGTCAGCGGGCAACGACGCCTCATGGCGGCCCGTCACCTCGGTTGGCCACGGATACCCGCGCGCACACTATCGGTTTCCGATGAACAAGCTCACGCCATCCGTCTGGCGGAGAACATCCACCGTGAAGAGTTGTCGCCGATCGAGCTTGCCGAGAGTTTCGAGAAGTACTTCGTCCTGGAGGCGTCCGCCGGGCGGGAGGAGCTGGCGGAGCGGGTCGGCGTAGATATCAAGACGCTCGATTCGTTGGTCGCGGCGCTGACGGTTCGTGCCCCGCGTAAGAGAGCGAAAGCGTAGCCGTGGAATACCGAATCGACACCCACGAGACCGACGTCGCTCTGCGAATTTCGGGAAACCTCGACTCGACCGGAGAATCCGACGAAGCGTGGCTGCAGCTCGCGGACGAACTACGGTGGGCGCTCGAGGAGGCGGAACAACTCTACGTCGATTTACGCGAGCTCGACAACCTCACCACGCGGTCGTTTCTCGATCTCGGAAACCTGCTACGCATCGTCTCCCATGAAGCGGTTACGTTCATCGGACCCGGACGCGGAATCCAACGACTCATCGAGCTCGGCGCTGCCGTCGACTTTCCGGACTTCGCGATCGGTCTGCCGTGGGATACCGAAGTGGCCGATGAACGCGCGCCGGTGAGCCATCGGGAAGCGTCCGCGAACGAGGTCGACGCGCTTCTGTCGGAGGTTTTCGACAGCGGCGAGCTCGCGAGCCGAGAAGGCGCGATGTGCCCGTTGCCAGACACCGACAACGAAGCGGAGTTCACTCCGCACTCTCCGCACTCCGGGCGATTGAAACCCATAGAAGAATTCGTCATCGACCTCGACCTGGAACGACTCTACCTCGAACACCAATCCGACAGTCGAGAGAAGCGATATCCCGAGACCGAGCAAACGTTGATCTTCGGTAATGACTGGAAGCCGCTCGAACGAGCCGCACCGAAGAGCGCACCGAAGAGCGCGCCGAAAAGCGCGCCGTCGACCCTCCTGCCTCCGTCGGGAACCGTCGACACGGTCGACGTACCCGACGCCGATTCCTCGGAGACAACCCTTTGGGTAGAGCCGGCCGACGCCCCTAAGGAGCCATCACCCGCGACCGCGGCAGTCGATCCACAGCCGCGGTCGGACGTACAGACCGACGCACCCGAAACCCCCGAACGATCCACACCGGGTCAGGGGCAGACGATTCGACAAGAGACGCCCCAGCCAGATCCCCCACGGCCGACGCCTGGTGAGCCGCCCGTCGCCGCCTCCGTAAAACAGCAGCCGATCGCCTTCGCCCACGATTCTCGATTGTCGGAGTTGCGCGATGCGTGGGACGATCTCCAGTACGAATTCCAGCCGACCGAAACGCGAATCGTCCAGCTCGTCGAACTCTGCCGCGCCTTGTTCGAACGTCGCGATGAAGTCGCCGGCTCACTCGGGACACTTCTGCGCGAAGAGCGAGACGGTCCGCGGGGAGATCGGTGGGTGGCTACGCTGCTCGTCGTCGCGACGGTCGCCAACGAATCCCCCTCCGAGCTGCAGCAAATGCAGACGATCCGCACGTGCATCCTCGCGAGTTGCACGGAGCATCGCCACTGGCGCCCGCGACTGGGCTGGTGCCACGATGGGCTGGAACGCGACACCCGCGCTATGACGCAGCAACTGTCGACGACGAGTTTATCCGACGATCACCAGCTCCTCGAACGTGATTCGATCGGGCTGTGGCGGGCCGCGGTCGCCGTGACGGCTGCACCAGACTTAACCGGCACCGCGTGGAGAAGCGCCCTGGGTCGGGCTCGTCGATATCTCGACTCCACCTCCCTGAACTCACTGTCACGCGTCGTCAAGGCGCACGGGTATTACCTACCCGGAACGTGGGTACTGCTCTCCAGCGGAGAATCCGGCGTCGTCGCGCGGCAGACTTCGCCGACCTCGGATACGAACGTGTGGGTGGTTTTCCGAGACGGACGCGCGATCGCGCCTCGTCACTTTCCTGACGAGCGAGACATCGGTGTGTCAATCTCGGATGTCATCGATCCACCCAGCGTCGCGGCCACTGCACTCGGGTAACCGAAGAATCTCAGAACGATCCCACGAGGCCATCGATCATCCCTTGCACGTCGTCGATGCCGACACGCTTCGCCGGAGTCCTCGGTGCGGACGCGGCAGGCGCTGGGGCGGGGCTCGGCGAGATACCCGACGCTGCCGCCGACGCGACAACACCGCCCTTCGATATCGCCAGTCGTAGTTGCGTCGTCAGTTGGTCCAGCTTCTCGCCAACCCGTTCTCCCACGAGCTGTTGAGTTGCCGATGACGACTCCTCGACCAAGTACCGCACGCTCTCGAGACCAGCCACGATCGATCGTTGCTCCAAGACCAACCCTTCGAGGCGTCGAAGGGTGGCGCGAATCTCGTCGAACTCTGCGCGGTGATCGGGAATCGCCGGTGGTTCGATGGCGGCAGGAGCTTCTTCGACCGCCGCACGCTGCACGCGTGTCGCTTGCTCCAACGCCGTCCGCTCGAGAGCAGCGCGAAGATCGTTCAGTTGACCCTCGACTCGCCCGACGACGCCACGCAACTCGACTCGCGATTGTCGCGCTTCCACGTCTGGACGGGCCAGCTCGTCTGGACGGGCCAGCTCGTCTCGACGGACTAGCTCAGGTGACGGCTGCCCGTACGCTCGCGCGTTCTCGAGTACCTGCTCGCGAATCGTCTTCGCCACAGCTCCCCTTCTCGCGCCCGTTAGAGCGGCACCTGCCACTGGTCCTCGCGAACGTTGTTGGCGATCTTCAGTGCGCCCCGTGCCACGAGGTAACGATAGTCCTCGGGTGTAACAACTCGCGCGTCTTCGTATCCCTCTTCGTGCAGGATCGCCTCAATACGCTCACCGAAACCGCGAATCTGAGAACCCCCGCCGGTCACGATGATGTTCTGCAGGACCTGTACGACCGACTCCGAATCGCAGCGACTCAACAACTGCCGAATGCAGTCGAGAACCGGCTCGGTGAGAATGTCGCAGGACTCGCGAAGGATGTCTCCGACGTCAACCTTCTTCGGTTTTCCGTCGACGTAGAATTTCACCTCGACCGGTTGCGGATCACCGACGAACGAACTCTCTTCTTTGAGCCTCGTCACCGTCACGCGAGTCAACTTCACGTCCGGATAGCGCTTCTTCATGGCGTCGCAGAGCTTCTCGTCGATCGCGTCTCCAGCGAGAGGAACGCTGATCTGGTCGTCGGCCCCCGGGAAGTACCCCTGAACAAGACAACAGTCGGTCGTGCCCGCGCCGATGTCGACGATGAGTGAGTGCTTCGTCGGGTCGACGTACGAGCTGTCTCCGATTCGATCGTCGTCACGCAATCCCATGGCGGACAGGAACGGTTCAGGAACGACGAGCATCTGATCGACCACACCTGCGAAGGCTTGGCGAATGAGCTTCTGCTTCTCCGGCGTGGCGTTGGCCGGCGCGCCCACCACAGCCCACAGCTCACTACCGTCTTCCGACTTGATCTGCTGCTTGATGAACTGCGTGAACGCTTGGCAGGTCTCGACGTCGTCGACGAACCCGTCGGCCAGCGGCCAACGAAGATCTAAGTGAAGTCGGTACTCGAGCGCGTCTTCGCCAAAGAGCACGTCCGCATTAGCCGGCAAGATCCCGGGAACGAGGCCTGGCTTCGCGTATCCGACGAGCGACGGAAAGACGTCTCGATCGTGCTCGATCGGGTTGCCGTCAACTGCGGCTTGGAACACGGTAGAGTTCGTCCCCAGATCAATGCCGAGGATCGTCGCTTGCTTCGTCTTGGTCGCCATCTCGGATACCCGTTTCTCTGACGCTATAAATAGGGATCGCACGGACACGATTCCGCGCGCAGACGGCACTCGCCCGCGCCTCATCACTTCTCGCGATACAGTTCTCGAAGTCACGAGTTACTAGAGTGAACCATGCCCACGCCAGATCGGCAAACGCGGGGCCGCATCCGGGGGCGCAGTTGCGCAAGCCGGTGTTATCGGAACGCTGAAATGTCTTCACAATTTCGACAGCTCCTGCGAGCGGCCCCGTTACCGAGCGAATCGTGGCGCGGCTCGAACTCGAGTCAACTGGGGATGGCACCGTCGATGGCTCGCCGCCGACTTTGAGGTACGGGAGTGGGGTTGGTCGCGGGGGCGACGCTTGGCAAACAAGCACGGCCTAAAACGGCGGCCGGCGCGCATCGGAGTTGGTCCCGATCTGTTCCGGGCGAGCGGCAGCGGATGGCCCCGACTCCGTTGCGGGTTGAGTCGGATATGTGGATGTTCGCGCAGGCTGTGTGATTCCTCACGGGGCTGGGAATGGGGTGATCTCGTTCGGACGAACTCTCGCCTTCCTGGATTCGACGTTACCCAACATCATGATTCCCAACTGCCGCTCGCCGAGGAATCCTCTTTCAGGTCTTCCGCCCCCCGAATATCTGCAGCGAGCCGGGTGTTCATCACGCGTGTGGATACTGCAACGCGACCGCCTTGACGCGAACAGCGTGTTTCCCCCAACCCGTCCATCACGCCAAACCCCGGGCACGCCCCCGGATGCTCAACAGCTCCTTCATGACCCCGTGCAACTTGCCGCCACTGCCCGGCGCCTCGACACCATCCACCCCACCGAAGGCGTCGTGCAACTGGGAGTACACCCCGTAAAGTTGACGATAGACCTCGGCTCTCGCCACGTCGGGCTGGTATCCGTCTGAACGAACACCGGTCATCGCTCGTTGAGCGGTGGCGACATTGGCGTGGGCGCCGCCGACGACGGCGCCGAACACCGCGGCGCCCAGCGCTGGGGCTTGCGACGATCGACTCAACAACATGGGACGGGCGCACACATCGGCGTAGACCTGCATCGCCAACGGACTCTTCTCGGCGATGCCGCCACAGTTGACGACTCGGTCGATGCGAACGCCGTACTCCTCGACTCGCTCGATGATCTTGAGCGCCCCGAACGCGGTCGCCTCGATGAGTGCGCGGTAGATTTCTGCGGGTGTCGTGTGAAGGGACTCACCGACGATCAATCCGCTGAGAAGCGGATCGGCGAGCACGTTGCGATTGCCGTTATGCCAGTCGAGTGCCACCAGACCGCTCTCCCCGGGCTTCAACTTCGACGCGGCTTCACTCAGTTCGGCATGGCTCATTCCTACCAAGCGATGCGAGAACCAGTGGAAGATGTCCCCCACCGCGGACTGCCCCGCTTCGATGCCGACCATGCCCGGAAGGATGCTCTCGGGCACCATGCCGCACACGCCGGGAATATCGGGTAGTGCTGCGTCCAACGGTGCGACCATGCAATCGCAGCTGCTCGTGCCCATGATCTTCACGAAGGTTCCCGGTGCTACCCCCGCCCCGACCGCGCCGTGGTGTGCGTCGATCGCCCCGACCGCCACGGGCACTCCGACTGGTAATCCCACTCGGTGGGCGTAGCTGGCGGCCAGCAGTCCGGCTATTCGGTTAGAGGGAACGGCCTTCGACGAGTACCGCCACCGAGACAACCCCGGTGACAACCCGTCCAGAAACTCCGCGCTCGGCAACCCTCCCCAGTCGGGGTGATACATCGCTTTGTGCCCGGCCGCGCAGATGCCGCGTTTCAACGCGGGAAGAGCCGTTTCCGTGACCAACGCGGGAACGTAGTCGGCAAGCTCGACCCACGAATGCGTAGCGGCGGCGACTCGCGGATTGATGCGCGCGCAACGCAGCGCCTTCGACCAGTACCACTCCGATGAGTACGCCCCCCCGCATTTCGACACGTACGGCGCGCCCTGCTCACGGGACCGCGCGGTGATCTCCGTCGCTTCCTCGTGAGAGGTGTGGTCTTTCCACAACCACGCCATGGCCTCGAGGTCGTGACGAAAGTCCGGCTTCAGGCCGAGCGCCACACCGTGAGCGTCGACCGGTATCGGAGTGGACCCCGTCGTGTCGATGCCGATTCCGACGACCAGCGCGGGATCGATACCGGCCTCGGCCACCGCCGCGCGAACGGTTAGAACGAAGCCTTCGTCATAGTCCGCGGGATGCTGACGCGCGAGATTGGGGTCGCGTTCGTCGAGGAGAACTCCGTCTTCGCCGTGCGCGTACGCCCACACCGACGTCGCCAACTCATCGCCGGTGCGAACATCGACAACGATCGCGCGAACAGAGTTCGTGCCGTAGTCGACCCCTATGGAGTACGCCTCTTCGTTTCTGTTCGACATCGGTCCCCCGCTCTGTGGCCAGCTGCTATGCTAGTGTGCTGTCTCGTAAGTACAACGGTCACACTGCAACGCGTTGGAGGTCGCCATGGCGCTCGTAGGTTTACGATCGAAGACCCCTCTGTCGACCGGACGCTTCGTGACGTTGCTGCTCGCTCTCTCCCTCGTCGGAGCAGTACCGGCGCAAACAACCTCGCCCGATACGGATGCTCCCAAGCAAACAGACCCGCCCAAGGAAGTGCCGCCCAAGAAAGTGCCGCCCAAGAAAGTGCCGAAGGTGTTTCAGCCGATCGACGATGACCCCAAGCTCCCCCGCGTCCTTCTGATCGGCGATTCTATTTCGATCGGTTACACGCTGAACGTCCGCGACCTGCTCAACGGACAAGCCAATGTGCACCGTCCCCCGATGAACTGCGGCCCAACCACCCGCGGGTTGAAGCACCTCGACGCGTGGCTCGGTGACGGCCGGTGGGACGTCATTCACTTCAACTGGGGCTTACACGACTTGAAGTACATGGGGCCCGGCGGAGAGAACGCGGCGAACCCAGCGGCCAAAGGCAGCGCTCGCCAGGTCGATCCGAAGCAGTACGAAGCCAACCTCGAGACGCTCGTGAGTCGACTGAAGAAGACCAAGGCGAACTTGATATGGTGTTCGACGACCCCGGTCCCCGCCGGAGCCAAAGGGCGCATGGTCGGCGACGCCTTGAAGTACAACGCCATCGCAGCTCGGATCGCCATCAAACAAAAGATCGCCATCGATGATCTCTACGCGTTCGCGAAACTACGACTCGTCGAGATTCAACACCCAGCCGACGTACACTTCACCGCGAAGGGCTCCAAGCAACTCGCCGCTCTCGTTGCGGCGTCGATATTGAAGCAGCTGAAGCAGCGCAGCGTGAAGAAGTGACGCACGTCCGAACGCAGGACGGCCCGGCCGTATGAAGAGCAGCGGACGCCCTCACTCCTTGACCCAGATGAACGCGAAGCCGTCGTAGCCTTTGCTGCCCACGGTTTGCACTTCGGTTGCGATCACGCGTGCATCGTTGGCCAGCATCTCGTTCAGCTGACGGACTCCTTGCACGTTCGCATCGGTCGATTCGCTTTCGAGCACCGCCCCGCTGCGCACTACATTGTCGATGATGATGACGCCGCCGGGGCGCGTCAGCTCGATCGCTCGGGCGAGGTAGACTGTGTTGTTGACCTTGTCGGCGTCGATGAAGACGAAGTCGAATGGGTCCGCCGATCCGGCGACGAGTTGCGCCAGGGTTTCGGCGGCGACACCCAGCCGGACATCGACGACACCCTCGAGCTCTGCACGGCGAATGTTGCTCTCGGCAACTTCGACGTGCTTCGGATTCCCTTCGAGGGTGATGAGCCGCCCGCCCTCGGGAAGCGCTCGCGCCATCCAGATAGAGCTGTACCCACCCAGCGTCCCGACCTCGAGAACGCGCTTCGCCCCGAGTGCTCTCACCTGCAAGGCCAAGAATTTCCCCTGCGCCGCGGATACGTTGTGCGGAGGCAATCCCGCCTCAGCGCTGGCCTGTAACGCAGCCTCGAGAACCGGGTCGCTCGGAATCAGCATGCTGGCAATGTACTCGTCGACGTCCGCCCATTGCGTTGGGTTCATCCGACCCTTTCGGTGGAAGTTGCGCCCATTCTCAGTCGTGGGCGAGCGCGCATCAATGTGGCTCGCCCCGGCTCAATTCGTGGCGGAGACAAACCAGGCTAAACAGCCCCCGCGGGAGCAGTTAGACTGACGGAACTGCGCGTCTTTCCCGGCCGCTCGGTAAATCGCGATTTTCTGCGACCACAGTCGCGGACGAAATGCGGCTTGGCAGCCAGCGGTTCGCCTGGGTCGGCCCCCCGCGAAGCCCGCACACCTCTCGAAGGAGCCCGTCGATGCTCGGATGCGTTTTGCTACTCACTGCGTTCCTCGGAGAGGTCGCCGGCGAAACCGGACTCCGACTCGAAGTGGGGACGCCCATCACAGCGACGTTTCTGGAGAACGATCCGCCCGTCTCGACGCCGTCCCTCGCCAAGAAGGGCGAGGCGCGATCGCGTCCGTTTCGGGTGACGGTCGACACAACGGGTATCTATCACTGTCGCATTCGCTCGCTCGTCACCGACACCTATCTGATCCTCCGGGACGCCGACGGGGTTGTGCTCGCCGAAGACGATGACGGCCTCTACTTCAAACACGCAGCTATCGAGTACACGTTGCAAGCCGGCGAAACGTATCGCATCGATGCGTGTCAAACGGTCACGACTTGGGAGTTCAAGATCGAGCTCGCTCTCGGACCCGCGCCGAAGTTCTCACCACGCGAGCGAGTGGACCACGCTGTCGCCGACTCCGAGGCCATGGTCGACGCGATAGCGATCGATCGAGGCGAGGTCTCTCAAGACCTCGCAGTCATCCTCGATTGGCACGGCCAGTTGCTCAACCGGGTCGGCCGCTTGACCCGCGCCGCCGACGCCTATCAGCGCCGACGCGATGTCATCCACGCTCTCGTCGGCGAGCACGAATTCACCGCGGTGTGCGACTTCGATCTCGGACGCGCTCTCTATCGAGCCGGCAAATACGCGGAATCCCGCGCTCCGCTCACCGCCTGCTACGACTACTTCACGGCAGCGAAGAAGCCAGACTCACCGAGCCACGTCGACATTTACCTGCAACGATCGGCCGACTACCGGGCCCGCGCCTTGGCCGAGACGGGTCGACCAGCCGACGCGAGAGCGTGGTTCGAATCGCGCCTCGCCGAGCGCGAGTCCAAGTACGGAGCGAACAGCCTTCAAGTATTCGACACGCTCAACGAGCTACGCATGACATCTCGCGCTAGCGGTGACCACGTCGCGGCGCGTCGATACCTCGAGCGGCTCCGCACGATCGCCGAAACGATCAACCCTGAAGAGCCGGACGCCGTTCACTTCTTCACAACCGTCGCCAATGGCCTCGTGCACGCGGGAGAGTTCTTGGCCGCCGAGCGATTTGCCGGAAGTGCGGTCGAGGGGTCACGAAAGCGTCGAGACGCCGCCGCCGAGGGAGCGGCGCTTTCGACGCACGGGCAGGCCCTCGTCAAGCTACGCGAGTACCAAGAGGCACGCACGGCGTGGACCCGGGCTCTCGAGCTGCACGAGTCTCACTACGGACCGGACCACCCCAGAACCGCGAGCAGCTACACCAATCTCGGCACATTGTTTCGATATCTCGACAACCTACCGCAAGCGACGCGGTACCTGAGAATCGCGTACGCCATCCAGCGGAAGGCGCGCGGATCAACGGACCGTCAGGCCGCACGCGATCTGGGCAGCCTGCTCATCGTCTTGCAGGAGCAGGGCAAGTTCGACGAAGCAAAATACCTCGCCAAGGAGGCCATCCGACTTCGCGTCGAGACGTTCGGCGAGTCAGATCTCGAGACGGCACGGACCCGAGGAATACTTGCGACGATCCACCGCGCTGAAGGCGAACTCGAGCCTGCGCTCACTCTTCAACTTCAGACTCTCGCGACTCGACTCGCACAACTCACTCCCGACCACCTGTTCGTCGCCGACGCACAGTTCCAATGCGCCGAAACTCTGGTAGCGCTCGGTCGCTACGAGGCGGTCGACGAACACCTCGCGCCCGCCTTGAAGACGCGCACCGCACGGCTGGGCGCGAACCACCACTTCACCGCCGACGCCGTCGCCCTAGATTCCGAGCGGCTCGAAGGAGTTGGCGATCTCGACGGCGCCTGGGCGCAAGCTCTGGCTGCGACCGAAGCCCGGCGCGACGATCTTCTGCAATCGCAGCACTCTCTGACTGAATCGGAAGCGATCCGCGCCGCGACCCGCTTTCGACACGCGGTCGAACGCATGATTTACTTGGCTCAACGTCGCGGGGATCCGAACTCCGCCACGCTCGCGTACGAGAGAGTCCTCGACAGCAAAGGGCACGTCTCGAGGCTCGCACTTCGCAACCGCGAGCGCCTCCGATCCGACCTTTCAGCCGAGCAGCAAGGCGCACTCGACGAACTCCGAACCGTGCAGAGCGAGTTGGCGCGAGCACTGGTGGAAGAGGCGGGCGCGTCGCGAAAGCGCGTGCGTGAACTCCGCGATCAACGCAACCGACTACTCCTCACGCTCTCCGGTTCCGCGACGCTCAACCTGGCGACCGCCGACTGGCGAACCCTCCGAGCTTCCATTCCGGAGGGATCCGTCGTCGTCGACTTCCTCGTACGACGTGACTATCGACTGCCTGTCCTGAGCCCTTCGAGCCGGCGCAACGCCAACTCGGGTTCCGACGTGCTAACCCCATCACGCTGGGCCGGCGAGCGGACACTCTCCGCATGGGTCGCCAGCCCGGACTCTGCTACGCCAACTCTCGTCGACCTCGGTCCAGCGCGCGAAGTGAACGAAGCTCTGCTCGACTATCGAGCGGCGATCGTCGAGGACGCAGTTTCGCGAGGGACGCAGCTACGACCCCGGCCGATCGGGAATCCAAAAGCGAACGCCGCCCTATCCGCGGCGGCACGACGGCTCCGTCGACTCGTCTGGGATCCGATCGCGAAACACGTCGACGACGCGACCACCGTCTTCGTCTCGCCCGATCTGTTCTTGGGGTCGCTGTCGTTCGAGTCCATTCAACTCGAGGACGCGTCCTACCTGATTGAACGACACGGGTTCGTCTACTTGGAGTCAGCGTCGCAGCTCTTGGAGATCACTGCGCGACCGAACATCGAGGCACTCGGTCTACTGGCGCTCGGTGGACTCGAGTACGGGCCCGTGACGACCGAGCCGACGCAGGTCGCCTCGCGCGGAGCGTTTCGACGTGATTGGCACTCGTTGCCAGGTACCGCTCGCGAGAGCGAGGAGGTCGCCAAACTCCACGAACAGCGCTTCGGAGCAAATGTGCCGAGGCGACTCATACAGGGCGTCGACGCCACGGAGTCTGAGCTACGAGACAACTTGGCCAAGTTTGGCGTGCTGCACTTGTCGACCCACGGCGCGTTCCAGAACGTCACAGATGGCGAAAAATCCCTCTCGTCGGATCACACCGAGACCTATGCAATGGCTCCCGGGCTACGGTCGGGCTTGGTTCTCTCGGGCGCCAACGTTCGCTCGACAACGGGACACGACCAAGTGCTCACCGCCGAAGAAGTCAGCTGGTTACCGCTCGGGAGTTGCGAGTTGGTCGTATTGTCTGCGTGTGAAACCGGTCTCGGGGCGGAGCGAGGCGGGGAAGGAATGGCCAGCTTGCGCGGCGCTTTTCACTTGGCGGGGGCACAAACCGTGATCAGTTCGTTGTGGCACGTTCCCGACGATGCGACGCGCCAACTCATGCTGTCGTTCTACGACAATCTGTGGACCAAAGAACTCGGACCACTCGAAGCGTTGCGCGCGGCGCAGCTAGAGATGCTCCGCAAGAACCGCGAACAACGGGAGCACGGGCTCCCCTGGTCATGGGGAGCCTTCGTGCTGTCGGGGAGCTGGCGATGAACCCACTCCCCCACGCGGTCGAGTTAGATCAAACGGACGTCCAGCTACGGACAGACCGGGTTGCACTCCAGGAAGTCCGCGCTCGGATCGAACCCGCACGCCGGGAACGGTGCCGGCGGCGGCGGTCCGTCCAAGAAGCGGTAGTCGAGAATGTAGACCGCGTCACCGACGTCGACGATCGAGTCGTCGTTCACATCAGCGGCCGACATGCACGGACCACTCGGCCCTCCCTGGAAGAAGTCGTTCAGCAGCCAAATCGTATCCGCCATGTTGACCAACGAATCGCCGTTGACGTCTCCGCGAAGGAACGGCACGACTTCCAACGTCATGGAGCCCGCAAAGAACACGATGTCCTGGGGAACGCCACCACTCAGCGCGAAGTTGGAGATCGGCGGAGCTCCGAAGACGCCGTCTTCGAATACGAAGTCGACGACCTGTCCGAACTCCGGCTCGCCGACTACTTCGTAGGTAATCTGGAGCAGATCGGTCTCACCCTCGAACATGACGTCCTCGAAGAAGACCACCTGTATGCCGAAACCGTTGTCCCCAATCTCCAAGAAGAAGAACTCAAGATCCATGTCGTTGAATGGTGCGTGCAGATCAACCGCGACCGGCTGCAAGCCGTCGCCGTTGACAACGGACCAGCCGAACGAGCCAACCGGCGTGCCGACGAGCGGATCGAGAACGCCATCCCCCTGCGAGGTGCCAGCCTTGGTTTGGCAGTCTGCGTCGGGACAGATCTTGAAGTTGATGATCGCGGCGTTGGCGGGAGCCAAGAATTGGACTCCGGCCATCAACGTCGCAAGAAAAGCTGCCTGTCGAATCATTGTGATACTTCTTCCCCTACATCCGCGCGTTCGGTCCGCGAGTTGACGTCAACTCGCTGGGAGCATTGCCCGGTAACTGGCGATCCCGTGTTTAGAAACACGGCGTCAAGAGACACCGCGCCTATCGGCACGGCGGCTAAGAACCTCGCGGCTCAGCACCCAGTGCCTGGTGACCCAACGCGATCGTCTTGTTTTGTTGGTTCCTCGTTTGTGCGCACGAGTGTACAAGTGAGATCGTTGTCACAAACCCTCGCGCACACGAATTTCTCTCTCAGAGATGAACTCCGATGACCGGCGATCGCAAGTCAAACCCAACTCCCGACCCCGACCCGAGCGAGGCTCAGCTCGAAGGCGACGCACTCGACTGGACCCCGCCGACCCCCGACGGCGACCGGGAAGCGCTTGCCCGTCGCCACCTGTCGGAAGCGCAATCGCTCCTCGACCAAGCGACCCAAGGTGCGGCTAGTTCCGGCCCCGAGATATCACCGACGATCCCGCTCGACCCCGGGGCGACGCAGCGTTCGACCGTCCTACCCGAGCGCTCGGCGGGCACCCGCTGGGGACAACTGGAATTACTCGAAAAACTTGGAGAGGGTGCGTTTGGCGAAGTTTACCGGGCTCGGGACGCCATGCTCGATCGCGAAGTCGCTCTGAAGCTACTGCGGCCCGGCGCAAACCTCGATTTCGATCGATTCGTCGAGGAAGGTCGTCGACTCGCGCGAATTCGACACCCCAACATTCTCGTGGTGCACGGCACCGACACCCACGACGGCCGCGCCGGTTTGTGGATGGATCTCGTCGAGGGTCAGACCCTGGAAGCGTGCCTCGAGACGCAAGGCACCATGAGCGCACACGAAGCGACCCTGGTCGGCATCGATTTGTGTCGAGCCGTGGCGGCCGTCCACGCCCAGGGCCTCGTCCACCGAGATATCAAGACCGTCAACGTCATGCGGGAGACTGGCGGTCGCATCGTGCTCATGGATTTCGGAAGCGCCACGCCGTCGGCCCACGACCTGCGAGACCCGCGCGGAGCGATCGAAGGAACGCCGTTCTACATGGCGCCGGAGTTGTTGAGCGGCGCGCCCCCGAGCCCCGCCTCCGATCTGTTCGCGCTCGGCGTGTTGCTCTACCGCTTGGTGAGCGGACGCTACCCGATCGAAGCCGACAACTTGCACGAACTGCTCGAGCGTCGCCGCAGCGGCGAAAACCGACCGCTGCGCGAAGTGCGCTCGGACCTCCCCGCGTCGTTCATTCAAGTCGTGGAACGGGCGACCGAGATGGATCCGAGTCGACGATACTCCGGTTCCGCGCAGCTCGAACGCGCACTGCTGAACCTTCTCAGTTCGTCGGAGGGCGCCCCGGTGTTGCCGCCGCCTCCCCCCGTACGACGCAACGGACGCTGGCTTACGTTGGCCGCCGCCGTCCTGCTCGCCGCCGTCATCGCATGGTTCGCACTACCGCGCGATCTAGAGGTCGAAACGGCTCTACGACTCGACGGACGACCCGAATCTCTCGGTTGGAACAGCGTCGTTCAGGAAGACGACGAGATAGTCTTCGACATCGACATTTCCAAGCCGGCGTACGTCTATCTGATCAACCAAGACGCCAGTGGCCGAGTGCAAGCCCTCTTTCCCGATCCGCGACTCGAGCTTCAGAACCCACTACCGGAGGGCAAGCATCAACTGCCCGGCCCGACGATTGACAGCGATCAACTGAGGTACGAGTTCAAGTACGTGGTCGATGCGAATGCCGGTCACGAAGACTACATGCTGATCATCAGTGACAAACCCATCACGAACGTCGACGCGGAACTGACTCGCCTGCGCGAAGACGCGGTGCGATCGGCGAAACTCATCGAACTGCCGGCTCCTCTCGTTCGCGGGGTCTTGGACCGCGTTCGCGGCACGAGCCTGAAGGCGCGGCCGACGGAGTCCGCCGCGACGACGCTGAAACACTACGCGGACGAAGTGGGCTCGCAAACGCGATCGAACGAGGGCGTACACGTACGGCCCTTCCGATTGGAGAAGCGCACACGCTCCGGAACCGAGGAGCGAAAGTGACGAAGAGCCCGGTCTCCCTCGTACGTGAGTACTTCGAAGCGGTCGCCGACCTAGATCTCGACGACCGCGCTCGGTACTTCGACAATCACAAGGTGCCCACTGCGGTTCGCGTAGAAGTCGAACTGCTTCTCGATGGTCCGCCAGAAGATTTCATGGCCGGTGCAGTCCTCGCGCCACCCAACGCGTCGCCGAGCGACGAGCCAAAACCAATCGATCAGATCTTCGCCGAGCTCGAAGCGGATCTCGAGCGCGTTCGCCATCAACCCACCGCCGTCGCACAGATTCGTTTCCGGCTGGGAGCAGCGTACTTGGCGCTAGGCGAACTCGACCGAGCAGCGTCTCAACTACACATGGGAATCGAGCTCTATAGCAATACCGGAGTAGAGCTGACTCGCGAAGTCGTCGTTCAACAGAACGAGCTCGCCATGATTCGCGCGGCGCTCGGCAACCTCGACCAAGCGGCGGAACTGTTGCGAGTCGCGCTGGCGCACGCCACCGACCCGCGACTCGAGAGCACGATTCGTCACAACCTGGCCATCGTGCTTGCACTCTCTGAACCGTGCGGTGACGCGGCGCAAACGCTCGAGGCCATTCGGGAGGAGCGACGAGTGCAGCTCGACCCGACGGACCCGGCGCGTCTCCGTGCGCAGAACAACGTCGCCCAACTCGAACTACGTCGCGGTCGCTTGGGCGAGGCAGAACGCCTCTTTCGAGATGCACTCGAGATAGATACACGGGGAGCGCACGACTCCGTATCCGCCGCGCTGCACTCGGGTCTGGGGCTGAGCCTGCTGCGGCAGAACCGACGGGACGAAGCGATCGAGCCTCTCGAGCGAGCGGTCGCTATCAGCGCGCAGCAATGGGGTGAGAATCACGTCGTAACGAAACGACGCCAACGGGTGTTGGCTGAACTGCGGTAGGCCCGGCCGATCGAGCGCAGCCGTTCACGCTGCGCTCGAACGGTCCAGTGGGTGACTACTTCTTGCGAGCGTAGTCGAACTCCATCTGCTTGCTCTCGGTGCCGTCCTTCTCGACCTTGAACATGGACATCTTGAACGAGTCCTTGGCCAACGTGACGAGCGACTTGTTCTTTTGCATCGCTCCTGTCTCGTCGGGGCTTGTCGAGTGCATGGTGATCACACCGTCCTTCATGGTGCCTCGCCCGACCGACATATACGGGCTCATGCTGTCGACCCACACGTTGGTGTGCTCCTTGTTGACGGTGTCGTAGCCCTGGATCATGACTCCCGTGAACTTCTGGCCCATGAATACACCCGAGAACGACTCCTTGAGGAAGCGACCGTCGAGGATCATCTCGCGCTTCGCGGTTCCGGGGAAGTCCATGGGCGGAGCACCGGGAGCCATCCACATCTTGCCGGTGACCGTGTAATCCCCGCACGACTCGGCGAGGTTCTTGTGCTCTTGACCGAGCTTCATCCACGCCGGCATCATCGGGTTTTCACCCGTCTGGGCGACGACGTTACCAAGCGCGAAGGCGCCGACAAGTCCGAGAACAATCAGAGCAAGTTTGCAGCTTTTCATGATGAGTCTCCTTTTCGAGGGACAGCGATGCGTCACGGTACCTCGACTCTTCATGAACACAAGCCCCACCCGCTCACCCGTCAGAATCTTGCACGCAAAACTGTAGGATCTTCGTGCACGAAGCAGCTCCGGGGTTGGCAGAGACTATGACCGGCCGTCTCCTCCCGCCGCCCTCCAATCGATGAAGCTATAGCTAGCTGCCGCCGCTCGCGTCCGGTCGCTCCTTGGCCGCCTTCTTCTCGATCCGTCGCTGTTCGTCGGAACGCCCACGTTGCCAGTAGCCGCTTGCGTAGAACGACTTGGCATCTCGCCCGCCGTCGGACTCCCGCGATCGGAAGTACTTCTTCAGTGCTCGCACCGTCGACATCTCCCCGGCGGCCCACAACGCTGGCTGACCCGAACGCCACTCGAGAGCAGAAACCGCGTCGACGAGTGCGCCGTTCTCGACGTCTGGTCGTGGTTGAATCACCCAGTGGACTTCGACGCCTGGCGGCGCCTGGAGCGGCTGACGATCCGCAGCGTCGACGACCTCGATCACTGCGTAGCCTTCGGCAGCAGCGGGAAGATACTCGAGATTGGCGGCGATCGCAGGAAGGGCAGACATGTCCCCGGCCAGGAAGAACCAATCGGCATCTCGGTGAACCAACTTCGTCGGACCGGGCCCGCCGAGGACAACGTAGTCGCCGGCCATTGCGGTCGAAGACCACAACCCCCCTGGCCCATCGGTCCCGTGAACCGTCAGGTCGATCGTGAGTTCGTGCGTTTCGGGATCGAATCGTCGCACCGTGTACGAACGGACGAACGGCCTCACGTCGCTGGGAAGGGATTTGGGGGGGACCGTCGGATCGACTTCATCGCACCCCGGTCGCGCGAACACCAGCTTGACGTATGCGCTCTCGTGGCCGGCCGGAAAGTCGTGCAAGCCGGAACCACCGAGCGTTAGCCGGCGCATGTTCGGAGTGAGGAATTCGGCACGCATGACGACGACGCTGCGAAAATTGGAAGTGGACATGTCACGATCATGGGACGTGTGCCGCGAAGAAACAAGAGCTGCGTGCTACTGATCCGCGCCGGTCGCCGTCGCTTCTTTGACCTCGAGCTTCTTCGGCGCGGCCGTGCGGAGGTTCGCCGGAGGAACGGTGAGCTGAACTTGAAGGCTGCCGTCGGCGTTGACTAGAAACTCAGAGTCAGGGTGCACCGTGAAGCGTTGATCTTCGATGGTGACGCTTTCTTCATCCGCAATGACGTGGAGCCCGTTGACGTCGATCGGATCGGTGCCCCGCACCTTGATGCCACCCGGCGAGAAGTGCAGCACTTCCATACCCGCAGGGACACTTCCGGAACGGAAGTCGGCGAACGAAACGCGACGGCCGTTGACTTCGACCACGTAAGGGTTATTGACCACGCAGCCGGACAACATGACGACAAGCACAATAGCGAGCGGACGCATCGGGGCACCTCATTCCTCGTCTCATTCTTCGACACCGAGTCGGGGAATTCTGAACCGTAGTTCTCCGCCCTCCCCCGCCGCAGCAGCTTCTGCGAGCGCGCTGACGACAACCACACCGGAGACCGCCGCTTAGCGATCGATGCTTCGGGCGGGGCGCACGCCCCAGTCGAGATTGCGCGCCGTCTTGGTCACCACGATCCGATTCGCGGACCGGGCCATCGAGACGTTAGGACTGGTAAATCCCCCGCCACGCGCGATGCCGTACGGATTGTCCTTGGCGAGCATGGGCTGCGTGTACTCGATCGCCGCCGTTGCCGTCCACTCCCAAACGTTTCCGATAACATCGTGCAGGCCGAAGGGATTTTCACGGTACGTGCCAACCGGAGAGTGGTAGGCGAACCCGTCGTCCAGCTCCGTCACGCAGGGACCGGCCAAGTTCGAGATTCGTTTCGCCGTACGGTCGTACAGATTCCCGGCGCCATCGATCGAGGGCGGATCGTTCCCCGTCCACCAAATGGTGGAAGTGTTCCCTCGCGCCGCATACTCCCACTCCGCTTCGGTCGGCAAGCGCAGCCCCAGTCGACCAAGAACGATTTGCGCCTCGTACCACGAAACATTCTCGACGGGGTGTGAGAGCTCAACGTTGAACCCCTTGCGATCGGCACCCGCAGCATAATTGCTAGGATTGCGTCCCGTGAACCGCAACCACTGCGCTTGAGTCATCTCGAACTTGGATATGAAGAACGGCTCGACTGTTTCGACATGGATCGGAGCTTCGTAGAGTGTCGCATACGGGTCGACGTTGATCGGGATCGAGGCTTCGACACCCTGCTGCCCGCCTTCTCGCTCGATGGTCAACGACGTCGACTGCCCGTAACGCCAACCGTTCATCTCAGCCAGCGCCGATTCCACCGTCGACAACGCAACGTCGTCTATGGCGAGCAGCCGATCCCCGGGTGCGAGCCCCATGCGTGCCGCCAACGAAGACTTCGTCGAGAAGTCCGCCAGCAGCGGTGGGGTCTCGTTCGGTACGAAATTGAACCGAGGCCGCTCCGCGCCGACGGATAGGGTCGACCCGGGAACCAACACGAAGACGAGACCAGACTCGCGCCCGACCCTTCCCTCTTCCGCGCGCTCTCCGGTGCGGACGTGCCAGAACTCCCAGAACCCGGACTTAGGGTTGCGGCGCAGCGGAACCAAACCAAGCTGGGGTTCGAGTTGCAGTCCGCCGAAACGTGGATCCATGGCGATCTCGGCGATGGCTTTAGACCACGCCTCCTTCGGTAGCGCCCCGGTGACTGACTGGGCTTCGATCTCGCTTGATATGGCCAATCGATGCTCGACGTCGGGAATGCGAACCTTCTCGAGCGACTCCAGTCGGCGGATCAAACCACTGATCACTTCGTGGTAATGCTGCTCCTGTTCGTTGTCGAAGAGCCACACCGTGGTCGTTCCGACACTCGCCTCGATCGCCGCGATCTCCCGGGACAGTTCTTCGCGTCGAGCACTGAGCGTGGCCGAAAGAGCGGAATCGACCGAAAGACCGCTGCGCTCACGACGAAGATCGGCGAGACGCAACCGCAACACGAGGTCCCGATCACCCGCCTCACGATCGACCTCCCGCGACGAGCCTTTGCTACGAAGTTCCTCACGCTCCGCCCGCAACGTCGGCAGATCCAAGACGAGGGCACGGGCTCCGTCGAGCCAGCTCTGCAACCCGGCCCGCACAACCGGAGCCTCCGGCCACAGTGACGCCGCCTCCGACTCGAGGGAGTCCACTCTCCGCGACTGAGCCGCGTGCTCGGCAATCGCGCTGACGTAGACGTAGCGATACGTCGTGACGACGAGCGCGATGAGTAGCGCCGAGACGAACAATGCGATGGGAATGATCACGTGACGGTGACGACGCGCCGCCTTTCGCAAGGTGTACGCAACGCTCGGGGGACGAGCGACTACCGGTTCGTCGTTCAGGTACCGCATGACGTCAGCCGCAAACTCCGACGCGGCGGCGTATCGCCGGTTACGATCCTTCTCCAATGCCCGCAAGACGATCCAGTCCAGTTCGCCGCGAAGCTCTCGACGCAGGGCGCCCGCTTCGGTGCGACGACTCTCGACGACCTCTCGTGTCGCCTTGGTGGCTGGATCGAGCCGAGTGCTCGGTCGCGGCGCGTCTTCCTCGAGAATCACCCGCCGTACATCAAAAATGTCACGGCTTCCGGTCAGGTGCCGACTGTGGGGATGCTCACCGACGAGGAGCACGTATAACAACACCCCCAGCGAGTAGACGTCCGTTCGTGTATCGATCCCCAACGCGGTCGGGTCGGCCTGCTCGGGGCTCATGTACTCGGGCGTGCCGATCATCTCGCCGTGGTGCGTGAAGAGAGTCTTCTCGGTCAAACGAAACCCGGTCGCTTTGGCGATGCCGAAGTCGATGATCTTCACGCGATGACGCGCACCATCGGCGTACACGAGAATGTTCGAGGGCTTGAGGTCTCGGTGGATCACCCCCTTCTGATGCGCGTGCTGAACCCCGTCGCACACTTCTGCGAACAGCTCGAGCCGCTCGCGCGTCGACAGTCGCCCCCGGTCACAGTAGGTGGTGATCGGCAGACCTGACACGTACTCCATGGCGAAGTACGGTCGGCCGTCGCTCGTCGTACCCGCATCGTACACCTGCGCGATCGCGGGGTGCTCCATCAACGCGAGCGCTTGACGCTCGTTGTCGAAGCGCGCCAACAGACTGGCGTGGTCGTGCCCCGGACGAACGATCTTGAGCGCGACCCGGCGACGAAACGGTTCGGTCTGCTCGGCGAGGTAGACCACACCCATGCCGCCTTCACCGATGATGTCCCCGAGGCGATACGGTCCGATCGTGCCGGGATCGTCTTCCGCACTCATGGCGTGCAGCGTGGTCGGCCCGATCGTTCGGTCCGACAGACGCGCATCGTCATCGGCGGCACTCAACATGGACACGAGCTTCGCGCGCAGCTCGCTGTCTTCCCGGCACTCGGTGTCGAGGAAACGGTCACGCTCGGAGTCGGACAAGTCCGACGCGCGCGCGCCCAAATCCTGCGGCCGATCCCACCCCTCTCGCGACTCGATCACGACGGTTCGTCCATTTCGGACAAGAGCCAAGCGCGCGCGAATGACCACTCGCTCTTGACGGTTGACTTCGACACCCCCAACGCTCGAGCGGTGTCTTCGACCGACAAACCGGCGAAGTAGCGCAGCCGGACGACTTCGCTCTTTCGGTGATCCATCTCCTCGAGTCGATCGAGAACTTCGTCGAGCATGAGCACTTCATCGAGATGCTCGTCGCCGATCGCTTCGGCCACCTGCAGAGTCACACGCTGTTGATCGCCGCCTCGTTTGAGGCTGTTTCGTTGTCGCGCGCGGTCGACGAGGATTCGCTGCATGGCGCGGGCGGCCGCCCCGAAGAAGTGGCCACGATTCGACCACCCGACGCCGTCGTTCTTGACCAGTCGCACATAAGCTTCGTGTACCAACGCGGTCGGATCCAAGGTGTGGCTGGCCCGCTCCGACGCCATTCGAGCGTGGGCGAGCTTGCGCAGCTCGGTGTAGACCAGTGGCAACAGCTCCGAAGAGTGCGCTCCGGGGTCGTCACTGACCAAGATCTTGGTGACCGAGGAGGAAGGGCTATCACTGCCTGACATAGAACTGTTCTCGATGGGGTTACGTTCTTTGCTCCGCTATCAAGTCTTTGGTCACACCACTGAGAAGCCGCGAAGTTCTTATGGGGTCACGCCCCACCACGACGGAAACAGCGACCACAGGAGCATTCATGGACACGATATCCGGTCAAGCCGTCCTAGCCCAGGGGCAGCCATGGGCGAAGGAAGGAACGCATGACGGTCGGGATCGCGAGTGCCACGATTCTCGTGGGATTGCCGCTCGTATTCTTCGGCGCGATGGGATCTTCGAGTTCATAGATATTCCAGCTCGACTTCCCCAAGAAGAAAGCGGTTTCTCCCCGCGCCCCACGCAGTCCTGCGACACATGCTCGACACCGGGCGCCTGCTTCTGGCGTTCGTCAACCGAGACGCCTGAGCGCCGCTCTGGCGCGCGAGGGTGACCGTGGCGATCGGATCGGCGAACCGCTCGCTATCCGCGCGGGCAACCAGAGTTCAGCTTCAGGAGCGCGTGCGAGCCCGAGGACTCTTTTTCTTGGCGGTCTTCTTTGCGCTTTTCTTCTTGGCGGTCTTCTTCTTCGCTGCCTTCTTCTTGCTGCTCTTTGAACTTTTCTTGTTCGCTTTCGCCTTCTTGCCCGCTTTCTTCCGCGTGGTGGGCTTTGGCTTGAGTGACGCGATGTATTCGACACTGAGGCCGAAGTACTTCTTCAGTTCGCGAGTCTTCGCCAGCAGGCTAGCGGGTACTTCCGCGTACTCTTTCATGACTGTGTTGTGGGAGACCGCTTGCCGGGTCTTGTACTTCTTTAGGAACGCGGCGAGATCGTCGGGCGATAGGCGCAGGGCGAGTACCCCGGTCTTCGTCAGAAAGCTGAACATGTGCCCGTTCATGGATGTGTAGGGCACGGTTGCGCCTTTGCGCTCGACCTGCGGATGGCTCGCTACGAGCTTTTCATACAGCGCGATCGTCGCCGGCGGAATGTCGTGGGTCTTGGCCATGGGGTTCTTTCGTGCTGTCACCATCGGACGTGACTCGATCGTCGACGGTGATCTCGCTTTCGTCGTGACTCGCGGGGTCCTCATCGTGGTCCGCGTCTCGCAGATCGTGGGCGAATCGAACTTTCATGACAATGGCAAGCACGGTCAAACCGAGCCCCGCGGTGAATGTCACCAAGGGCCACGGCGCAGCCTCGTAGGCCGCCATCAATTTGCTGTACCACTTGAACTCGCCGTTGTAGCCACCCAGCCAGACTGCGTCGAAGCTCCAGCTTGTCTTCGACTGAAAGTGACTCCCCGTCCGATAGCTGACCGTGACGTAGGTCGCAATCCCGGTGAGGAAGTGCTGAACAAGAAGAAGTAGCCACCAGCGCGGTGCAAACTTCCAGCTATCGCGAATACCCTCCGACAACGCCTCGCCGAACGGGCGACGCACGTCCACGATTCGCAATAGCAGCGCCGAGCTCGAGAAGTTCACCGCGAGTCCCACGACGCCGATGAACACGAACGCGAACACCCCGATCCCCCCGAGCACGAAGAGCACCAGCGCGACGGCGATCAACAGGATCGACACACAAATGGCGGACGCGCCGAAGACCCGAACCATCGCCCCCTTCGCCGCCTGCAGGGTAACGCTCGGGCCTGATTCCCGACCGGCGCACGCCTCGCGAATGGTGTGAGTCTGCCACGCGAGATACGCGACACCCAAGACGATCTGCACGATGAACATGAGGCTCACCGTCAAGGAAAGTCCCAGTGCGCTGACGTGCTTGGTCGCGGCGAAGAACGCTAGGAAAGGAAGCGATCCGAGCACGGTCAAGGCGTTGGTTGCGAAATACCAGCACCCCAGCGGAACCCACACATCGGGACGGCGGGCGACGAAGGCCACCTCGCGACGAAGCGGTACCGCGAACAACACTCCCAAACTGAGCAAAAGCCCCAGCAGAAAGAGAAGCCCCCGGCCTTGAAAGGCGTCCATCGGGAATGAGTTGTACGTCGCAACAACGGCCGCAAAGACAAAACCGAGCTTGGAGAACGAACGCAGGGACATTGAGGACCTTCACGGTATCGGGCGGACGCAGGACATAGTGGCGGCGCCATGATCGCACACTCGCCGCGGGATTCCACGTTCGACCCCAGCCGCCGGTTCGGACGGTCTATCCCACAGCAAGCGCCGGTGATAACAGTCGCATCGCGGCCGAGTTGCTCCTGCCGTACATCAGAGTCACAGCCTCTCGCAAGCCAACGGGTCTCGCGACTCGACGAGCGAGATGGTGGGACGATCCGAGATCCACGGCTTACGTGCCGCCGCGTCCGAAGGACTCCGATCGTCCGAACTCCAATCGTCCGAACTCCGATTGTCCGAACTCCGATCGTCCGATGCACTCCAATCGAAAGAGACCGATCATGAGCCGTCGCCCTGCGGGTCGCTTCTGCCGTCCGGCCGCCGTCCTCTTCGCGCTTTGCGCCGCCCTGCTGGCGACGTTCGTAAATCCCACCCATCTCGCTGCGCAAGACGACACGACCGTTCGGCCCAACTACAAGCAGGCGGCCTTCTACTCGAGTGAGTTCATCCGCCAGCGGACCTACAGCACGTCGGTCCGTCCGGGCTGGCTGGGGAAGACGGATCGGTTCTGGTACAGCTACCAAACGTGCGACGGAACGCATTTTTACCTGGTCGATCCGGCGGCCGGCAAGAAGGAGTCGCTGTTCGATCACGATGCACTGGCGTCCAAACTTTCGGTCGAAGTGCGCAAGCCCATCGATGCGCACCAACTTCGACTCGGCGGCGCGCGCATCAACGACGAAGGAACGACGCTCAGCTTCGTCGTCGAGAAGACCAAGTTCGAGCTGGACTTGACCAACGGCGAATTGGCGAACAAGGGCCCAGAGCCCGAGCGGGGTAACGCGCAGAGTCGCCGCCCCGGTCGAGGCGGGGCGGCCGGCCGTCCGGGCACTCCGCGAGCGGGAACGCAGCGCAGCCACCGCAACTTCTCCCCCGACCACGCCTCATATGTCTTTTCCAAGGGGCACAATCTCTACTTCGTCGAAGCGTCGGATGAAGTCAAAGCGAAGATCGAAGAGATCGCAGCTGAGATGAAGGCGGAAGAAGAGGCGAAGAAAAACGGAGAAACCGACACCTCTACCGACGGCGATGGTGAGACGAAAGACGGCGACAAGAAGGACGATGAGAAGGACACCAAGAAGAAGTCCGACAAGAAGAAGAAAAAGGAAGAAGACCTCACCACCACGATCTTTGCACCATACGCGGACGACGCTCCCCTCCAAGAAGTGACTCTCCAAGAGAAGACCGACGACAAGTCCGGCCAAAAGAAGGACGACACCAAGAAGGACGACGAGAAGAAGGACCCCAGCAAAGAGACCGATCGCCGCCGAGAGTGGGCCAACGACGTCGATGAGTCGAAGGCGCTGCAACTCACCGAAGACGGCGCCAAGGACTACGAGTTTTCGTCAAGAGGGTTCTTCAGGCGGCAGACCGAAGAAGACGCCGAGCCGGACCCGGAGAAGAAGACGCGACCGAGCGTCAGTTGGGCGGAAGACTCAACCGCGTTTCACGCGACGCGTCGCGACTCCCGGGGAGTCGCCGAGCTGTACCTGGTGAACGCCCTCTCCGAACCGCGGCCGACCCTCGAAAAATACAAGTACCCCATGCCGGGGGAAGAGCACATTCGCAAGTCCGAGTTGTTCGTGTTTGATCGCAACGCGAAGAAGATCACCCAAGTCGAACCCAAGTGGACCGACGAGAGCTACCTGAACATCCATTGGGGTAAGACGAGCGATGCGCTGCGCATGCTGCGCCGGGATCGACTGCTGCGTAACGTCGAGCTGTGCGAGATCAATACCCGCAACTCAGAGCTCAAAGTCATCCTGACCGAGGGGTTCGAGGCGGCGTATCTCGACACGCAGTCCCTGCGCTACATTCGTGATGGCGCAGAGATGATTTGGTGGTCAGAGCGCAGCGGCTGGGGTCACTACTACCTCTACGATCGCGACGGCAATCTCAAGAACGCCATCACCACGGGGCAGTTCCGGGCCAGCCGAATCGTCGACATCGACGAAGAAAAAGGACTGTTCTACTTCAGCGGCAACGGGCGCGAAGGCGTAGAGAACGTCTACTTCCAGCACCTCTACCGGGTCTACCTCGACGGCTCTGAACTGGCGATCATGGATCCGGGGAACGCCAACCACCGGTCGTCTCTGTCGCCCACCCGGAACTACGTGGTCGACAACTGTTCGCGAGTCGACATGTGCCCGATCTCAATGCTGCGATCGGCCGACGGCAAGAAGATCATGGATCTCGAGAAGTCGGACCTGTCGAAACTCCGTGAAGTCGGATGGCAGATGCCGGAGACCTTCAAGGTCAAAGCGGCGGACGGCGTCACCGATCTCTACGGGAACATGTGGAAGCCCTTCGACTTCGACCCCAAGAAGAACTACCCGATCATCGCCGACGTCTATCCCGGTCCGCAGACCGAGGGCGTCACGCACACCTTCTCGGCGTCGAGCTTCCGACAGCAACTCGCGCAAGTTGGGTTCATCGTCGTGCAACTCGGTCACCGCGGCGGTACCCCGGGTCGTTCGAAGGCGTATCACAGCTACGGGTACTTCAACTTGCGCGACTACGGACTGGCCGACAAGAAGGCCGGTCTCGAACAACTCGCGGCGCGGCATTCCTTCATCGACATCGATCGAGTCGGCATCTACGGACACTCCGGTGGTGGGTTCATGACGGCCGCGGCCATGCTCAAGAAGCCGTACAACGCCTTCTTCAAGGTCGGTATCGCGCGCGCTGGCAACCACGACAACAACATCTACAACAACAGTTGGTCCGAGCGGTATCACGGGCTGAAGGAAGTAGCAGTCAAGGAGAACAAGGGGAGGCAGGGACGCCGAGGCGGACGTCGAGGGAGCCGCGGTGGAGACGGCGCGTCCGATCAGGACGAAAAGATCGTTCTCAAGAAGATCGAAGAAGACGAAGACGACACCCAAAAGAAGGACGACGACGAGACTGAAAAAGACGACACCGAAGAGAAGGACGACGACGAAAAGGAAAACGAGAAGGAAGAAGAAGAGAAGAAGACTCGCTTCGACATCAAGGTCCCGACCAACACCGAGCTCGCCGCCAACCTCCGCGGCAGCCTCATGCTGATCCACGGCGACATGGACAACAACGTCCACCCCGCCGGGACCATCCGACTGGCCAACGCCTTGATCAAAGCGAACAAGCGCTTCGACATGCTCATGCTGCCCGGCAAACGCCACGGCTTCGGCGACATGTCCAACTACGTCAGCCACCGAATGATCGAATACTTCGCGGAGCACCTGCTCGGTGACCACCGAACAGGCGCCGACATTCTGGAGAAGTAGCGACGACTGCCATTGGTAGCTGTCCGGCGGAAAGCAAGGGCGTCGGTGATTCCACTGGGAATCACCGACGCTCTTCTTGTTCCCGCGGCCGTCGATCTGGGACTCACCGGCGTCAGATCCGCGCGGGCCCGTTGACATCCGCGGCGGGGGTTTCTAACACTACGCCCTTCCCCCGCTTCCGGAGCACGCCGATGCCGATCGAGTCGCCGTTTCACGCACGCACGAGCCAGCTCTGTACGAGCATGCGGTGGAAGGACTGGGCTGGTTACTTCGCGGTCTGTTCCTACGAGCCGTGCCACGAGCAGGAGTACTTCGCCTATCGCCACGCGGCCGGGTTGATGGACGCAACCCCCCTCTTCAAATACACGGTTTCCGGAGCGGACGCCGGCCGTCTTCTCTCGCGTGTGATGACCCGTGACATCACGAAGTTGCGCGTCGGCCGCGTCACCTACTGCTGCTGGTGCGACGACGCTGGCAAGATCATGGACGACGGTACCGTCTCCCGCCTCGACGATGACGTGTATCGCGTCACCGCGGCCGAGCCGACCCTGCACTGGTTACGCCTGAACGCGCGCCGCTACCAAGTGGCGATCGAAGACGTGACCACCAAGTACGGAATTCTCGCCCTGCAAGGTCCGCTCTCTCGCGGCATCCTCGGTCATGTCTGCGGCCGTGCGGTGACCGACCTGCGGTTCTTCCGACTCACGCAAACCACCATCGACCGCCGACCGGTCACGATCACACGAACCGGATACACCGGCGACCTTGGGTACGAAGTGTGGTGCGACAGCGCCGACGCTCTTCCCGTATACGACGCCATCACAGAGGCGGGGCAAAACTACCGGCTCATGCCGGCCGGGTTGGACGCCCTCGACGTCGCTCGGGTCGAAGCCGGTTTCGTCATGAACGGCGTCGACTATCACTCGTCGAACCACTGCCTGATCGAATCGCGGAAGTCGACGCCCTACGAGCTCGGCCTCGGCTGGACGGTGCAACTCGACCGAGACCCGTTCATCGGACAGTCAAAGCTGCGAGAAGAGAAGCAACGCGGCTCGCAGTGGTCCTTCGTCGGTCTCGACTACGACTGGGTCGCCTTCGAACGCCTCTTCGCGCGCCACGACCTTCCTCCGCAAACGCCGCACGGCGCCTGGCGAGATCCGCTGCCGGTGTTCGATCGCACCGGTCGTCAAGTGGGACAAGCGACGAGCGGCGCGTGGTCGCCGACGCTCAAGAAGAACCTAGCACTCGCTTCGGTCAAACGGTCTCACGCGGCCGAAGGTCGAGAGCTGCTGATCGAAGCGACCGTCGAATTCGAACGCACCCGAACTCCCGTCACCGTCTCCGCCCCCATGTTCTTCGACCCCGAGCGAAAGCGAGGGTGACATGAACCCGACCGCCAGTAAGCCGACGAAATCGAGCTACGATGCCATCGTGATCGGAGGCGGCCACAACGGGCTGGTCTGCGCCGCGTACCTCGGCCGCGCCGGCAAGAAGGTGCTAGTCGTCGAGAAACGCCCGGTGGTCGGTGGCGCTGCCGTCAGCGAGGAAGTCGTTCCCGGATTTACGTTCTCGGTCTTCTCGTACGTCGTCAGTCTGTTCCGCCCCCACATCATTCGCGAACTCGATCTGCCACGGCACGGCATGCAAATCCTGCCGATGGAGACGACCTATAATCCGGTGCCCGACGACCGCGGCCTGGTGCGCTGGGGAGACGCCGCCCGCACCCGACGCGAGATCGAACGGTTCAGCCCTAACGACGCGTCCATCTATCCCGAGTTCGGGCTCGCCATGAGTCGCTTGTCGAGATTCACGAAGAACATCATCGACACCACCGCTCCCGAACCGGCGTCGCTTCACCCGAAGGAACTCATCAAACTGCTGAAGCTCGCCAAGCAGTTCAAAGACTTCGACGGCGACATGCGCTACCTCAACTTGAAGCTTATGACCATGTCCGCGGTCGACTTCCTCGAAGAGTGGTTCGAGAGCGAACCGCTGCTGCCCGCCATGGCCGGGTCGGGGATCATAGGGACGTTCATGGGCGTACGATCTCCGGGCACCGCCTACGTCTTGCTCCACCACTACATGGGCGAGATCGACGGCGCCTACCGTGCGTGGGGCTTTGCGAAGGGCGGCACCGGACAGATCAGCCTCGCTTGTGCCCGGGCCGCGCAATCGTTCGGCGTCGAGATCGTGACTGACGTCGGAGTCTCGTCGATCGACATCGCCAATGGACGCGCGCGCGGTATCGTGCTCGACAACGGTGATCAGGTGAGTGCCAAGACGGTCATCTCGTCGCTGGATCCGAATAGAACGTTCCTCAAGCTCATTCCGGAGGGGCAGCTAGACTCAGACTTCACGGCGTCGATTCGTCGATACAAGAACCGCGGCAGCTCCGGCAAGGTCAACTTGGCCCTCGATCGACTTCCCACCTTCGCCGGTGGCCGTGAAGGCGATCACCACCTGCGCGGCGACGTCACCTACGCGCCGACCATCGACTACATCGAGAAGGCGTACGACGAAGCGAAGTACGGACAGTTCTCACGGAACCCGTTTCTGAATATCGTCATTCCCTCGCTGAACGATCCCAGCGTGGCTCCGCCCGGCAAGCACGTGCTGTCGGCGTTTGTGCAGTACGCCCCGTACAACATCCGAGAAGGCGCCGAGAACTGGCCGCAGCAGCGCGACGCGTTCGGCGAAGCGGTGATCGACACCATCGAGGAGTTCTGCCCGGATATTCGCGACTGCTTGATCGACAAGCAGGTGATCTCGCCGTGGGACATCGAGCGCATGATCGGACTGACGGAGGGCAACATCTTCCAAGGAGAACTCAGCCTCGAGCAGCTCGCCTTCCTCCGCCCCGTCGCCGGTTGGTCTCGGTACCAAACGCCGATCGATCAACTTTGGATGTGTGGATCCGGAACCCATCCGGGCGGCGGCGTCATGGGAGCCCCCGGCGAACTGTCGGCTAAGACCATGCTGTCGAAGAAGGCTGTCTGATGAATAGCCCAGTCCTGGTCCTCGGCGGCGACAGTAACGGCTTGACGGCAGCGTGCTACCTGGCCAAGGCCGGTCGGTCGGTCACACTCTTGACACACGGCCCGCTGGGCGGGCTCGCCTCCCGCCACGAGTTCCATCCGGGCTACCAGTCACCCGGAGTGCTGGGTGAGACGTCGGGCTTGCGGCGTTCGGTCGTATCGGATCTGCAACTGGAACAACACGGGTTACGCTTCGCTGACAACGCTGGCGTGCTGGCCATCGGACCCGACAGCACGATCGCCATCACGAACAGTCGCGACGCGACCACCGAGTCGATTCGCGGTGTCTCGGCGCGGGACGCCGATCGCTACCGCGAGTACTTCCAGTTCCTAGACAGCGTTCGCGCCCCGCTAACGCAGTTCCTGAACTCGCCGCCGCCCGATCTCGTCGATCCGAGCTTCACCGATATTCGCGGACTGTTGATGCGCGGCTTTCAACTGCGCCGTCTCGGCAAGGCGTTGATGCTCGAAGTCCTCCGCCTCGCACCGATGGCCGTCTACGACTGGATGGACGAGTGGTTCGAAAACGATCTTCTCAAAGCGGCACTTGCGCTGCCCGCGGTGACCGAGAGTTACACCGCTCCGTGGTCGGCCGGCACCAACGCGAACCTGCTCGCGCAGCAGGTCACCGGCGGCAACGACGTCGTCGGTGACGGACTCGCTCTGACGGACGCGCTGGTGCAAGCGGCTCGCAGTCTCGGTGTCGACATTCGCGAACAAACCGTTGCGTCGATCGACCCGGGGCGCGGCGTCGAGACGACGGACGGCGAGTCGATTTCAGCCACGACCATCGTCACCAGCCTCGATCC
The DNA here is from genome assembly GCA_021776775.1 of Planctomycetota bacterium. Taxonomy (GTDB): domain Bacteria; phylum Planctomycetota; class UBA8108; order UBA1146; family JAJFFE01; genus JAJFFE01. The sequence continues at coordinate 34,944 of JAJFFE010000123.1, forward strand.
GAAGACGGTGTTCCTACGACTCCTGCGTCCCGAACTCCTCGACCACGGATTCGAACAGCGCATCACCAACTACCGCGCGCGCGGCCTTCGTTCTCAGCTGCTCCTCGCCATCGACCGGCCGCTGAAACTTCGCGACGAAACACCGGCCAATCGGCTCCGACTGGTGTCATCCCTCGCTAGCGTCGAGCGTTCGTTCGATCCCATCAAGTACGGCCGCTTCTCCGACGAGCCCAGCCTCGAGGTCTACCTTCCGTCCGCCGACCATCCCGAACTCGCTCCCGACGGACACGCCGTCGCGGCGGTGACCATCCACTACACCCCGTACGATCTGGCCGGCGGCTGGACCGAGCGTAGCCGCGAAGAACTGACGCGCCTCGTCATCCAGCAACTCGGCGAACGGCTTCCCGACTTAGCCGATACGATCGTCGGACACGAACTGCTCGCCCCGCCCGACATCGAAACGCGCTACGGTGTCACCGGAGGTCACGTCTTCCACGGCGAACACTCGCTCGATCAACTTTTGGTGCGGCCGACGCCGGAATGCTGCCAGTACACGACGCCGTTTCCCGGTCTCGTGCTATGTGGCGGCGGCACGTTCCCCGGCGGTGGATTGACGTGCGCGCCCGGGGCCTTGGCCAGCCGCGTCGTCGCGAAGTAGCACGCTCTCTCCCGGCGGTTCTCATCGGTGACAACGCAACCCGTCGCTCAGATCCGCTTTCACATCGACGGCGTCAGCCCCAGAATCTCGACGCGAGCGAATCATCAACACGAATTCGGAGTTGGTTTGGCGATGCCAGAGGCTGAAAGCGACAGCTCGATCAGAGTGACGGCTCGTCGGCTCATCGTCGCAATGACGATCCTCGTACTCTTCGTTCATCTCGCGTCCTGGGGCTTCTACGAGATACTCGACGGCGACGTGCCGTACTTCGAGTGCTTGTACCGAGCCACGCTGTTGATAACGACAGTCAACGAACCACTCGCGTTCGAGGTCCCGGCTCCGCAGGCGCGCCTCCTCGACCAGTACACGATGGTCGTGCTGTTGACCGGCATGGGGCTCGTTCTCTACACAGTGAGTACGTTTGCGGCGTGGATCATCGAAGGTGATCTTCGAGGCGGAGTGCGAAGGCGAAGGGTGCGACGCATGATCAATCGGCATCACGATCACATCATCGTATGCGGCGGAGGCCGGACCGGTGAAATGATGATGAGTGAGCTCAAGAAGTTGGGCCAGAGCTGCGTCGTCATCGAAAGCGATCTCGACCGCGTCGAGGCACTCGATCGGGCCGGATTCATGGTCTTGCGCGGCGACGCAACCCAGGATCTCGTCCTGGAGCAGGCCGGGATCGAACGAGCGCGCGGAATCATCACCGCGCTTCCTGGAGACAAAGAAAACCTCTTCGTCGTGGTAACCGCGCGCCAGTACAGCAGCAAACTGCAAATCGTCTCCCGCGCGGTCGATCCCCACACCGATCGCAAACTGATGCAAGCCGGGGCTAACTTTGTGGTCGGCGCGAAGGAGATTGCGGCGAACCGCATGGTCTCGACCCTGGTGCGCCCGCACGTCGTCACGTTCATCGATCGATTGATGCGCGACCCGGAATCGACCAACCGCATCGAGGAGGTGCTGATCGCACCGAATAGCTCGCTCGACGGCGTCACGTTGGGCGATTCACGAATCGGGGCGACCACGGGATTACTCGTGATCGCCCTTCAAGACAGCGAGAGCTCGCAATTCATCTGCAACCCGGGAGCGAGCGCCGAACTCACGGCGCACACCCGGCTCGTCGTACTCGGTGACATCGCGAAGCTGTCCGCGCTACGAAAGATGGCCGCGACCCGCCGCTAACAACGACGAGCTGATCCGACTGCACCGGCCACTACTCTGCCGGGCGCGACGTCGGCTTCGGCGTGACCGGCTCTTGCGGGTCGATGCCCCAAACGCGAGCCCCGGGCGCTTTGACACGCAACCGCTTCTGCTCTCCAACGATCTTGGCAATCTCCTCGGGCGTCGCGCCGCCGTCTTCGGCGTAGTGGCGCGCGTCCGCTTCGGAGACCGTCTCAAGGATCAGTTCGCCGCTCACCGCCGCCCGGTGACCGATGGCATCCATGGGAATCAAACGCCCGTCGACCGGGCAGGTGAACTTCACGAAGATCCCCTCTTCGTCGGCCGGGTCCGACGCCAGTCGCATCCAGCACCCCTTCGGCGCGCACACGTCAACGACGGTGCCCTCAATATGAACCGGCTGCCCGGTAAACGCGTCAGGATCAGCCAAAACCTCATCCACCGTCGCGCGCCGTTCGGACGCGGCGAGCGACTCACCAAAGTCACGGTGCGACACCGCACAGCCTGCGGTTATCGAGGCGATCAAAACGAACAATGCGATCATCGTTCTTGTCATCGAGGACTCCGTTTTTCAAGGCGTTGTGTTTTGGAAGCAACTGAGCGTCACATTGTCATTGTTCGTCGGCTCACGACCAGGGCATTTAGAAGACTTTTTTAGGGCTCTAGCCCGGCCGATCGGCGCGGTTTCAAGTAGACGAACCAATACACGGCACCGACGAGTAGCGCTCCGCCGATGATGTTTCCGATCGAGACAGGAAGTAGGTTGGCTGTGAAGAACGACCCCCACTGGTTCGCGAAATGCGATCCTCCGGCTGTGTGTTCCGCCAGCATGCCCATCGGGACGAAGAACATGTTGGCGATGGAGTGTTCGAATCCGGAGGCGACAAATGCAGTGACCGGGGGCACGATGGCGAGTATTCGATCGGTGGTGGTCCGGGCGCTGAAGGATAGCCAGATGGCGAGGCAGACGAGGGTGTTGCAAAGGATTCCCAGAGCGACCGCTTCGCCGAACCCGAGTGCGAGCTTGTGCTGCGCAATACCGATCGCGGTCCAGCCGACCGCGCCGCCGGCTAGCGTGTGCACCCCGGCGAGCCAAGCCAGAACAGCGGTACCGAGGGCGCCCACGAAGTTTCCGACGAAGACGATGGCCCAGTTGCGAAGCACCGCCCCCGCGCTAACCTTCCCGGACGCCCACGCCATAACGATCAGGTTGTTGCCGGTGAAGAGCTCCGCGCCGCCGATCACCACGAGGATGAGCCCCAGGGAAAAGACGGCACCGACCAAGAGTCGACCCACGCCGAACGGCAAGGCGTCGCTTCCGGTCCCGACGACGATCGCGAACAGCGCACCGTGAGCGATGAATGCCCCAGCCAAGACGGCGAGCACGAACAGACGGTCCGCCGCCATCGACGCCTTCGCCACGCCGACCGCCTCCGCCTTCAGTGCCATCGACGGTGGCATCAGGGCGTCTACATCAACACGGTTCTCATCCGCTGCTTGCACCATAAGACGACTCCCTCGCCAACTCGTTGGCAAACGGGTGACCGTTTCCTTCTACCACGGTAAGCCAGAGGAGTATCGGTCAGTCGGGTGACGACGCAAGGCTGGGAATCCTGCTACGAAGATTCTCAGGCGTGACACCTACCGAAACACAACCGTAGAACTTCATAGCGAGCCACCCTGAAGCCGTGCGCTTCCCGAACGATCCCGGCTATCCTGTCTGCAACCGGCGCTCGGTTTGCTTGCCCGCGCGCTCTACAACTCAAACCTGCGGGGGAGTCTCAATGTTCGGAGTCATTCGTCGGTCAACGCTGTTGACGTCTGTCGTGTTGCTCTTCGCCGTATCGGTGCCGGAGATGGCGGAAGGTCAATCCTTCGCAATAGCCTCGACGCCGCGCGTCGGGACCAGCGTGCTCGCGGTCGACGACCCTCCACCGCAAGACGAAGATCCGGAGCTGGCGGCCGCGCTCGAGCGTTGGTGGGCGAAGAAGAAGAAGGCGATGCTCGGTGGCGATTTCGACATGACGTTCGGCGCCGCGATTCGGGTTCGCGCCGAAAGTCGAGATCCATACAGCTACTCGGTCGCCAATAGTCGGGGCGCCGACGACTTCACGCTGCTGCGGACCAAAGTGCACGTCGGCCTAAAGGCGAACAAGCACTTGAGCGGTTTCATCCAGTTTCGAGACTCGCGCACGTTTGGGGATGAGTCTCCGAACAGCGTCTTGAGCGACACGGAAGGGGTAGACCTTCACCAAGGCTACATCGCATTGACCAACGTGCACGAACTGGCCGGGCTCGAAACCCCGGAAGGCACCGTGTTCCTGGTACGTGCCGGTCGCATCGCATTCCCGAGTCTTGGCGATCAACGGATGTTCAGCGTGCTGGACTGGTCGAACATCGGTCGCACCTTTGACGGCTACCACCTGGGCGTAACGTCTCCGAACATCGACACGCACGTCGTGATCGCGACCGTGAACGAGGGCACCAGTCGCACGCGGGCCGGACGAGATGCGCACCTCTATGTCGTCTACGTCGCCACGCGCCCCGCCGAGGGGTTCGAGTGCGATCTCTACAGCGCATGGCGTAACTACAAGATCGACGGACAAACGGGTGAAGACGGATTCGCCGGTGATCTCGAAGATCAAACCTACGGGGGGCGACTGGCGTTCGGTGATTCGGGCTTTCGAGCTTCACTCGAGGGCGCGCTCCAGCGCGGCAAGTCGGCCAACGACGACGTGAACGCGTACGGCTGGGCGGCCGAAGTCGGATACCGATGTGAAGATGTCAACATGAGGCCCGGGGTCACCGTCGGTTGCACGTACGCCACCGGTGACGGGAACCCGACCGATGGCAACAAGAACACGTTCGACCCCATCGCGCCGTTTGGACACGTCTACCAAGGGCACTACGACCAGTTTGCGTGGAAGAACGGCTACGACTACTATGTTAAAACCGTAGTCCAGTGCTGCGAGCCGGTCTCGTTTCACACGGACTACCACCACTTCAAACTCGATGAGCACGAAGACGCGTGGTACGCAGCGTCCGGGGCCGCCCTGCGGCGCGACGCCACCGGCATGAGCGGGCTCACGGTGGGCAACGAACTCGATGTCTACCTGAAGACAACCGTCAGCAAGAACCTCAAAGTGTGGACGGGTTGGAGCCACTTCTGGCGAAGCACTTACGTGAAGAAGTCGGGCGGCGGCGACAACGGAAACTTCTTCTTCTTCCAGGGCGAGTTGCTCTTCGGACACAAGGGCTAGTTTCGATGGGGTGAGCGGTAGTCGGTCGCACTCCAACTACCGCTCACCCATCGAACCAACACCGTCCACCTTTGTTCCCTGTTCGAACCCACCTCCTCTATCGAAGCCTATACGTCACGAAACGAGCCATGCCTGGCGATCACCACGACACCATTGTCCGCGGCTTGTCCCGGCCGGTCGCATTCGCACGACGAACGTCGAAGGTGGAGTTCATCGAAACTCACATCTCGACGCTATTCCTGACCGACGACCGTGTCTACAAGGTAAAGAAGGCGGTCGACCTCGGCTTCGTCGACTTTTCGACGCTCGAACGACGACGCTACTTCTGCGACGAGGAGTGCCATCTCAATCGCCGCCTCGCTCCGGAGATCTATCTCGGCGTCGTCGACGTTCGACTCGACCATGAAGGGCTCGCTTCGCTGACCGGCAGCGGTCCGATCGTCGATCACGCCGTCGAGATGCGACGCCTTCCGTTACACGGCATGCTCGACGAGAGGCTCGACCGCGGCGATATCGACAACGCCGATATCGAAGCCGTCGTGAGTAAACTCGTCGACTTCCACGGCACCGCCAAAACCTCGGAAGAGATCAGCGCGTGCGGTGCGATCGAGGTGATTCTGGGATACGCTCTCGAGAACATCGACGCGCTCGACGCGGTACTGAAGCGCGGGATCGACGTGGGCACCGCCACGCAGCTCGCCTTCCTCCGCGACCGAACGCGAGAGTTCACCCGCGAACAGCGGCCGCTCTTCGAGCGCCGCGTCGAGAAGGGATTCATCCGCGACGGCCACGGAGACCTTCACGCGGGCAACCTCTGCTTCGGTGACGATACGATTCACATTTACGACTGTATCGAGTTCGAGCCTCGATTTCGGTATCTCGATGTGGCCAGCGACATCGCATTCTTAGCTATGGATCTCGATCACCGAGGCTACCGCGCGTTCTCGGGGTACTTCGTTCGACGGTACGCGGAAGTCACACAAGACGATGACCTTCGCACACTGATTTTGTTCTACAAGAGCTATCGAGCCCTCGTTCGAGCCAAAGTCGCGGCGTTGACTCACGAACAGACCAACTCGGACGACGATCTAGCGGTAGCCCGGCGGTATGTCGAGCTAACGTGCAGCTACTCCCTTCCCCCGTGCATCGTGTTGACATGCGGACTACCGGGCTGCGGGAAGAGCTACGCAGCGCGTCCACTGGCCAAGGCTCTCGATGCGACTGTGATTCGTAGCGATGTGGTCCGCAAGAAGACTCGGGCCGCGGCCGACGATCCTTCCGCCCAGGATCGATACTCGAACGAAGAGTCGGATCGCGTTTACCAGTCATTGCTCGAGTCGACCGGCGAGTACGTCTCTCGGACTCGACCGCGTTCCGTCATCGTCGACGCCAACTTCGGTCAACGAATCCGCCGCGACCCGTTTCGCTCCTTGGCCGAGGAGCTGAGAGTTCCCTGCATCATCATCGAGTTCACGTGTGAGGAAGCGACGATTCGCCAACGGCTCGAACAGCGACAAGCGGCCGGGCACGACCCGTCGGAGGCCGACTTCGCCGTTCACGAGGGTCTGCGTGAGCGCTTCGAACCACCGGACGAAGCGCCGTGGCGGCTGACCGTCTCGGGCGAGGCGGACAGCGCGTCGTGGACGCACGCGGTGATCGACCTCCTCATCGACGCGGCCGGCTTCTCGTCGTAGCCCACCCGGTTCCCACCCGCGCGACTGCATGCCGGGCGATTCCCACGGTTGAGTCGCAACGAACCTCTAGATCGCGCGAAACGCCACGAGCCCATTGGCGAATCCATTGCACTTGATGGAATGCTCGAGAAAGGAGCGGGACCGTGGTGAAAATCGTTGCGTCCGATCTCATGAGTCGAAGTGTTACGTCCGTCTCTACGGAGATGCCGTTGGGCGAACTTGCGGAGTTGCTAGCGGCGGAAGAAATTCACGGCGCTCCGGTTGTCGGCCGCGACGGCGGTCTCGCGGGAGTCGTCTCCAGAACTGACGTCATCCGCGCCCTCAGCGAGGAACAGGAAGCGGAGTCGAGTCTCGGGTCGGCTGGGATATGGGACACCGCGTTGAGCCACCTTCGCAATGCGCCCACCAACGACCAACGCGTCCGTGACGTCATGACTCCACACGCCATCGTCGCCAGCCCCGACACGAGCGCGGGCACCCTGGCGAAGCAAATGCTCGACGAACAGGTCCAGCGAATCTTGATCGTCAAGGACAATGACGTCGTCGGACTCGTCTCCTCCACGGATCTGCTCGAGGCCGTCATTCAATACGAGAACGCTCCGGTGGCCAAACTCGCTGGAGCGTGACCTTCACGCCAATCTCACTACACCTCTAGCCCGGAACGGTCCGGGCTAGATCGCCTCGCCTCCCCGTTCTGTCTTGCCGGGACGACGATCCCGTTCCTAGCTACTCAGCGAGCTAGGCGGGCCGCCCGACAATGAGCGCGCTACACTTCGCGGCCCGAATCACTCGCTCGGCGACACTTCCGTGAATCACCCGGTCGAGCCCGACCCGACGGTGCGTTCCGAGGACGACGAGGTCTTCGTGTTCGCTCATCTCGCAGATGGTTTTGACGGTATGCCCCTGACGGATCAGGATCTGGTCCTTCGTCAGACTCGGAACGCGTTTGGCCACCTCGGCCTCGAGCAGGGCTCGGACCTCGTCCATACTGTGGCCGTCGATGTGATCCGGGTTCTTCAACGGGAACAACACCGTGCGAGCAACGGAAGACACCCAGGAGTCTTCGAACACGTAGACGAAGCGAATCGACGCCCCCCAAGTCTCCGCGACAGCGAGCGCTTGCGAAATAATTTCCAGCGACGTCTCGGCAAAATCGACCGCGCAGAGAACGGTTCGCACCCCCTCGAGTGCCGTCCCGCGTGAAACCCAAACTGGGCACGGGGAAAACCGAACGATTCGCTCGGTTACGCTCCCGATCAAGGCGGTCTCGAACCCCGACCGGCCGTGCGTGTTGAGCACAATGAGCTTATCTCCAGCGATTCCGGCCACCCGCACGATTTCACTGGTAGCCCGTCCTCGAACGACAATAACCCGCGTCGAGAGTCCATGGTCCGCCTCGATGGACTCCGCGAGTTCGGTCAGCTTCGTCGTGGCGAAGCGGTTCGCCTTCTCGAACTGGCCTTCGAAGTCGGTGGTAAAGCCCTCCACCGGCCCGTACGCCTGAAGCAGCGGATCCTCTTCGACCACGTGCAAGAGTTCCAGGACGGCGTCGAACCGACCGGCGAGTTCGATCGCTTCCGGGATAGCTTCGAGCGACAGATCGGACAAGTCGAGCGGGAGAAGAATCGTGGTCGGATTCATGGAGCCTCTTCCGAGTTCGTGTTATTCCAGCACTACACTGGGCTCTGACGGCGTTCACCAAGACTGTGCCACCAAGACTGCCCTCGCCCGAAGTGCGCATCGCTCGTGCCAGCCGAAGGTGGCCAGATCGGCCGGTAGTTTATCAGCTGTGACAACTCCTCCGGGCCGATTCGCACGAATGACACGACAGACTCCCGCCGACGCTTACCATCGACGGCTCGTCCGCCCCCGGCGTCAGGCGCGGTTGGTTCACGACTTGCACAACACGAACCGTGCCTGAATGGAAGGACGCCGACATGGCTCCACGCCGTATCTTGTTCCCCACCGACCTGACGAAGAACTCCGAACGGACCGCCGCACTCACGCGTGACATCGCGACCAAACTCGGCGCGCACGTCGAAGTGCTTCACGTCCTCGAATCGGTGACGTCGATAGACTCGGCGCTCTACAACCTCGACACCATCGGGGCCGACTTCGATGCGCAACGCCGACTGGCTTGCGAACAGAAGGTCTCCGGTTGGGTCGAGTCGCTCTGGAATGCGGAAGACCCGACCGTCGAGTTCAGCGTCATCACCGGCGTCCCGCACGAGGTCATCGTGCGGCGCGCGAGTGAAGCCGACCATGACTGGATTATCGTGGGCACCCACGGTCGAACCGGACTCGCTCGAACCATCCTCGGCAGCGTGGCCGAGAAGGTCATTCGCCGAGCCGATCGCCCCGTGCTCACCGTCGCCTATCAAGACGAGGTCACGTTTCCGTTTCGTCGGATCTTGGTCCCGGTCGATGTGGCAATGGAGTCGCACTTCGAAATCGATGTCGCCCTCGACTTGGCCCGCGAACTCGACGCCGAACTCGAGTTCCTGCACGTCTGGCGAGACCCAGAGGAGTTTGGTGTTCGCATGTGGGAATACCTACCCGGGGTTTCCAAGGAAGAGTTCTATGCCAGCGCCGACGAGAGCATCACCCGATCCCTGAGCGCACTGATCGCACCCCATGTCGAGCCGACCGATCGGTACGCGGTTTCCGTTCGACGTGGGAACACCTCCGAACAAATCCGACACGTCACCGCGGAGCAGTCCTGCGACTTGATCGTCTTGAGCGCGCACCGCCGGTCGAAGATCGGAACGGCGTTGTTCGGAAGTGTTTCCGACCGGGTTGTCCGAACCAGCAAAGTCCCCGTCTTGATCGTTCGGGAGCCATGATCGCATTGGCGCTCCGGCGAATTTGCCACCAATTCGTTGGCAGGACCTACGGCTAGACCGCCGAGCGCCGTGATATAATGCGTGCAGACTCAAACTCCACTGGGTCACACGAACGATCAGCGATAAAGGACTCCACACTTGATCACCGATCAACGAAAGCTCGTCGCCGACCTTGGCGTCGCGGCGGTGTTTCTCGATGCGTACTTAAATGTCGTATCGTTCACCGACGACGCAAAGCGGACGGGGCTCGTCACAGAAGTGAACCTCCAACAACCCATCGCAGAGGCGTTGCCGGCATCGGCGCTGGACTGTTTTTCCGAGGCCATCGCATCTCTTCGCTCGGGAGCCGAACACGCCGAGTGCTCCTGGCAAATCGACGAGCGTCACTACTTGGTTCGGATCACTCCCTACCATGACCGCGCGCAGGGAATCCACTACGCCGCACTGTTCACGGACGTCACGCGGCTTCGCGAAAGCGAGACGGCGTTGGGAAACTTGGTCGCCGGAACGGCCGGCGTCACCGCGGAGGCGTTCTTCCCCTCACTCACCCGTGAGCTCGCTCGGGCCCTCAACGTTCAGTACTCAGCCGTCGCGGAACTCGTGAGGGGAGAGGACCCCGATCGAGTACAGACGCTATCGTTCTGGTCTGATACCGACTGGGGAGAAAATCTGGCCTACGGGCTAGAAGGAACGCCGTGCCAAGAAGCGATCAAACACGGTCTCTACTTCATTCAGTCGGGAGTTGCGAAAGAGTTCCCGAACGACAAGATCTTGGTCGAACTGGGAGCTGAGAGCTACATGGGGATCCGGCTTGTCGGCGACTCGAACCAGCTACTCGGTCACATGTGCGTGCTGGGCACCGAGGCGATTCCCGACGAACACAGCGCGCGATCGATCCTAAAGACATTCGCCGCCCGCGCCTCCTCCGAGCTCCAGAGAATGCGAGCCCAAAAGTCGCTTCTGCTGGCGCACGACACTCTGGAGCGACGCGTCGCCGAACGGACCGCGGAACTGGTCGCTGCGCAAGCTACGGAGCGGCTCCGCTCGGACGAGCTCGCGCACGCCGCTCGCATGAGCACCATGGGCGAGCTGGTAACCGAGTTGGCGCACGAGATCAATCAACCGTTGACAGCAATTGTCAGCCACGCAAGTGCGGCTCTCTCCGCAGCGAAGACCGATCCGGAGTTGTCCGCAACGATCGCCGGAGACCTGACGAATATCAGTGAACAGGCTGATCGGGCAGCCAAGGTGATTCGACGCATCCGTAAGTTCATCCAAAAGGGCGATCCCCAACTCGTGGCCGTGTGCCCCAACACACTCGTGCAAGATGCGTTGACGTTGATTCAGGGCGAAGCCAGACGGGAAAGCATTCGCATCGAACTCGAGCTAGCGTCTCCTGAACCCAAAGTTCGAGTTGACCCGATTCAAGTCCAACAGACGATCTTGATTCTCGCCAAGAACGCCATCGACGCGATGGCTCGAACGCCGGAAGGCCAGAGGACGCTCGCAATATCGACACGCGTCGCGCACGATCGAGTCGAATTCGCGTTCACCGATACCGGGACTGGGTTGTCACGCGAACAAGAAGACAGTGTGTTCGAGTCCTTCTATACGACCAAGGCCAAGGGGATGGGACTCGGGCTATCGATAGCGAAGACAATTGTCGAAGGGCACAGCGGGACGCTTTCGGCGACCGGGACCAAGCACGGAGCGATCTTCAGATTCACGCTCCCGATATGGACCGGCAAGCCGGCGAGCAAGTCACGCGATAGCCACACGGACCGGCGGGATGACCTCGAAGTCTAGTAGCTCGATACGACCGGAAAGGTAGTCGTCCCGCGGCGGCTCGACACGGGCCAGGTCGGTTGTGAGGTACTTCTTGTTACAGTCCGCGAAGACAGTGGTAACGACCGGGGCAGACTCGTCACGCGTTGCCAGTTGTACCGCTCCGATCAAGTTGGCCCCGGAGCTGATCCCGACGCCCAAGCCGAACTCGCTCGCCAGCATCTGCGACATGGTGATAGCGTCCCCGTCCCAGACGTCAACCACTTCGTCTAGCTCGTCGAGTTGTACGATCTGCGGCACAAACTCATCGCTGATGCCTTGGATGCGATGCGACCCGGTGCGCGTTCCCAGTCGCAAAGTCGGTGAGTTAGCCGGCTCCAGCGGGTGGACCCGAACTCCGGGGACGTTGTCGGCGAGATAGCGCCCCACCCCCATGACGGTCCCCCCAGTTCCTACCCCAGCCACGAAGACGCTGGGGCGCTTTCCATAGAGCTCGAGTTGCGCGAGCAGCTCCGGTCCGGTCGTCCGGTAGTGAGCGCGCACGTTGGCGCTGTTGGAAAACTGGTGCGGAAGAAACACGCTGCCCTGCTCTTCGGCGAACTGATCCGCCAGTTGAATACTGCCGACGAACCCGCCCTGCTCAGTAGATACCGGAATGACGGTCGCACCGTGACTTTGGATCAGCGCCACCCGTTCGCGACTCATCCAATCTGGCATATAGATGCGAACGGGATGGCCCAACGCGCGGCCGAGCGCGGCGAATGCGATTCCGGTGTTGCCACTCGTCGCCTCGGCGATGGTGTCACCCGCGGTCAACGCTCCGGATCGGTACGCTTCCTCGAGAATCGAAAGCGCCATGCGATCCTTGATGCTTCCGGTGTAGTTGTGCGCCTCGTACTTCGCGTAGATCGTGACCTCGCGCGCCTCGTAGCGAAGCTGAATGACGAGTAGCGGTGTGTGGCCGACGAGGTGAGCAAGGGAACGTAGCCGTGTCGGCAGGCTCGGTCGCTCCGATCGTTGCCGTCTCCCCGGCATTGCGTGGCGAACCATCACCCGCACGCCCGCTTCAAAGTCCACACCGGACAGGTCGCGCGACGAACGACGCGCTCAGCCACGCTACCAAGGAATGTGTGCGTCAATCCGGTGCGGCCGTGCGTCGCCATCACGATCAGGTCCGCGCCGGTGCGTTCGGCGTGCTCGGGGATCACTCGCTGAGGCTTGCCGATGATGGCGTTGAAGTGGTGCTCCGGTCCCGGATCCACGCACTCGGATATTTTCTGCTCCAACATTTGCAGAACCCGCCGCTTCGCTTGATCGCGAAACTCCTCACGGTCGACGGACGGAAAGTGCTTCCACGTGACGATGGGAAAGTGCTCGGGGTCGCGGAACACGAACAGGAAGTCCAACTCGGACTGGAAGTCGTCCCGAATACTCTCCGCCATCGGCACCCCGTACAGGTCGGGCTCGTCGAGGTCGACGGGGGCTAGGATCCGGCGGATCTCTCCGCCAAACTCCTTGTGCACGGTAATGACTGAAGGCTCGGAGTGGCGTACCACCCGTTCGGCGACGCTTCCAAGCAGCGCGTGCCCCACTGGGCTATGTCCGGTGGTCCCGACCACGAGAACGCTTTTCGGATGGGAGGCGGCGACCGCATTCAGTTCAGTCACCACGTCTCCGCTCCTGATCTCGCAGGAGACCTCGGGACAGTCGGTTCCTCGGACCCGTGCGATCCACTCCTCGAGTTCCGAACGCGCCGCGTCGAGGTCGCGCTTCGCGTACGCGAGCACTGGACCGACGCCGTAGTAGACCCACTCCGAAGAGGGGATGTCCTCAAGGACGTGGACCACCTCCACGGTGGCGCCGAAGCGCCGGCCCAGATGACACGCGGAACGAAAGGCCGCGGCCGACCCCTCGGACAGATCCGACGCGACGATAAACTTATCTACTTTCATCCGCTCGTCCTCTCGTGGTTGGGACGATCGTTGGCAAACAGGTGACCGTTGCGACGACGCCGCCCGCGACGACCTGGCCTGGATCACTCATGAAGCGGAGTCGTTACGCGCCGGAAAGGGCGCCAATCGTGCCGAACGAGTTTGCAGCGGCGGACAACTCGAGGATGGTAAGCGGAACACAGGCTGCAATTTCCGTGAAGTTCAAGGCGCGACACCGAAGTCGACGTAGTGGTCTTCAACGCGGAGATTCGGGGGCGGCGCAGCCTGCGCGGCTTCGCTTCATGAATGATCCGGGTCAGCGGCTCACCGCCTCCCTGCCGACCCGCTCCGTTTGCATCCGTGGGACGATGAGTCGGAGATGTTCTCAGATGTGACAACTGGCGGCGCCTCTGACGGCCTTCGTTTGTAGAATGGTGGATATGGCGACCGGAACAGTGAGTGCTTTGAGCTTGAGGCAGTCACTGCGACCAAAGCCGACTCGACACGCCGTCGACTCGAAAGCGGGGTCGAGACTGGTCGCCCCGACGCTGCCATGGGCGGTCCGCGGGACACCCGCCCTTTTTGCCAAGCAAGACATTCGCTCGCGAATCGTGAGGAACCGAACTGTGCCCCTAAGAATCCTAGTGGTCGACGACGAAGAGACCGTCCGCGAAGAGCTAATCGACGCACTGACCGACGACGGCTATGAGGCAACCGGGGCCGCCGATGGCCAGTACGCCGCGGAGGCGGCGCTCGAGCAATCGTTCGATGTCTGCATCACGGATATCAACATGCCACGCATGAACGGGCTCGACCTCCTACGCCGCCTCGGCGAGTCCAGCCCGGAAACGATGACGATTATCGTGACCGCCCAGGGCGACATGCGCAGCGCAATCGAAGCGCTCAGATCCGGTGCCGCCGACTATGTGCTCAAGCCGCTGCTCTTCGAGGACATCCTCGCCAAGGTCGCACGGTTGTCGGAACAACGCCGGTTGGTCGTCGAGAACCGTAACCTCCGACAAGCGGTCCAAGATCGTCGTCGCCACCCGTCAAGGATGATCGGCGAGAGTTCGTCGATGGACGCGCTCCACGAGTTGATCGGGAAAGTAGCGCCGACCCGATCGAACGTCTTGATCCTCGGCGAAAGCGGAACCGGCAAGGAACTCATCGCGCGCGCTATCCACGAAGCGAGCGGGCGCTCCGGATCTCCATTGGTTCCGATCAACTGCGCGGCGATTCCGGAGACGCTTCTCGAGAGCGAACTCTTCGGCCACGTCAAAGGTGCGTTCACTGGCGCTGACGCCAACAAGGAAGGCCTTCTCAAGACAGCCGGCGACGGCACCATCTTCCTGGACGAACTCGGCGACATGCCGCTCCCCGTTCAGGCCAAGCTACTACGGGCCATCGAGAACAAAGAAATACAACCGGTGGGGTCCGTTCGACGGATTCCGATCCATGCGCGCATTGTGGCCGCCACGAACATGAGCTTGCCCGAAAAGATCGCCGAAGGAAAATTCCGCGAAGACCTCTACTACCGAATGGCCGTCGTCGAGATCAAGGTTCCGGCTCTGCGTGATAGACGCGAAGACATTCCGGCGTTGGTCAACCACTTCGTCGAAAAGTACCGGGTAGAGATTGGGCGCCCCTGCGCTGGAGTTTCCAGCGACGCACTGCGACTGCTCATGGGATACGAGTGGCGGGGCAACATTCGGGAACTTGAGAACACCATCGAACGAGCCATGATTCTCTTCGAAGGCTCGATGATCGAAACATCTGATCTTCCCGAAGTGGTCCAAGGCACCCGTCCAGCCGAAGCGTGCGATTCGTTGGAGCTCTCACACGCGGTTCACCGCTTTGAGGCGCAGCACATCGACCGGGTCCTCACCGCGTGCAACGGCGACAAGCGAGAGGCAGCAAGAGTCCTTGGGATCAGTCTCTCGTCGCTGTACCGGAAGATCGATAGCTCCGCCGGCGCCGCCAAAGGTTAGGATCAGGAAGTCGCCCAGTCGAGCCGCGGCTCACCGCGGCGCTCGATTCTCGGGCGCCCCGAGGCAGCGAGGCTTGACTCCGGTCGCTCGATGCGCGAAATCACTTCGTCACGTAGCCGCTCGCGAAGGGCGCGTCCCCCAACCACAATCGATGAGGAGCCCCGGCACATGTCTCCAGCCGCCAGGAACGTGTTCTGCCAGTGGGCAAATCTACTTCCCGACTTGATCGTGATCACGGACAGCAGCGGAACCGTACTCGGGGCGAACGACGCGGCACTCAGCCACTTCAGTTGGCAGGAAGATGACATCGTCGATCGGCGTCTGCACGATCTCGTGCACGACCACGAAGGTTCCATCGACAAATTTTACGCTTCATGCCTGCGCACGAGCGATCTCGTCGATCACCACATTGAGCTGCGTAACGCTCCCGAGGACTCTTTGTCGTGCCGACTCCGTGGTTCCTTGATTCGCCCGATCGACTCCGTCGCAGGGCCGGTCGTGCTTTTGAAATTGGATCCGACGGATTCCGACGACCCTCTTGCAGTCTCCCTCCCGATTGGTGATCGGGTCGAAGCGCTCGCGCAGGAACTCGATCGGCGCAAGCAGGCACAGCGCGAACTCCGCGCTAGCCAGGCCCGCCTCCGCGCCATTGTCGATACCGCCGTCGACGCTATCATCGTCATCGACGAACGCGGGGTCATCGAGTCGCTAAATCTCGCGACCGAATCCATGTTCAAGTACCGCGCCTCCGACTTGATCGGGCGAAACGTATCGAGCCTGATGCCGTCACCGTACACCGAGGAACACGACGGCTACCTCGAGCATTACGTCAGAACCGGCGTGAAGAAGATCATCGGGATTGGTCGCGAGGCATTCGGGCGTCGCTCGGACGGCTCGACCTTTCCCATGTATCTTGCCGTTAGTGAAGTCCCGGTCGAAGGCAAGCGATACTTTGCCGGCATCATTCGCGACCTCACCGAACAACGCCAACTGCATGACCAGATCCGACAACAGGAAAAACTTGCCGTGGTCGGTCAACTCGCCTCGGGGATCGCTCACGAAATTGGCAACCCGTTGTCCTCGATCTCCGCAGTGGTGCAGAACCTGCGTCGCAAGGTCGGCGATGAAACGATCGTTCAAAAACTGGATTTGATCGATCGCCACATCTCGCGCCTCGTGAACATTACCCGACAAGTCTCGCAACTCGGGCGTCCGATGAGTCCGACGCGGGCCAAGTGTTCGGTCAACGCGGCCATCGAGAACGGCGTCAATATTCTTCAGTTCGACAAGCGGGCCCGTAACGTCGAGGTCGATGTCGACCTCGCCGACAATCTCCCGCTCGTCGAAGGTGTCGCCGACGAACTGTCGCAAGTATTCATGAACTTGGTTCTGAACTCACTCGACGCTCTGGCCACCTGTGACCACGAGTCGAAGCAGCTACGCGTTGCCACTCGGGCGGTAACCTCCGATTTGGGTCAAACGGTCGAAGTCGCGGTCGAGGACAACGGACCGGGAATGCCCGAGGAGATCGTGCAGCGAGTCTTCGATCCATTCTTCACGACGAAGGACCCTGGCCAGGGTACTGGGCTCGGACTATCGGTCAGCCACCGAATCGTGGAGGAGCACGGAGGACGCATCGGCGTGTCGTCGACCCTCGGCAAGGGCACGAAGTTCACCATCGAACTGCCCGCTCTCGCTCCCGACGGTCATCCGCGCGGCACCGCGGTCTCCTGATCATCTTCACCACCGTTGCGAGACGGGGCGTGTTGCTTCGCCGTCGGCGGCTCGTCATCGTGGAGCATTCGATGCGACGGGGTTTCGAGATCGTCGAACTGTCCGGCGTGCGCGGCCCAGACGAACACCGCCACGAACACCGCGGCCAACAGTAGCGCCAACGGCAGCAAGAGAAAGATCACCGACACGATAGCTCTCCTTCTCGCTGCCTCACCCCACGCGAGCCGTTCCTGACCTTCGCGGGTGACGCCCCCTCCAACTGTGACGACCGGAAAGTACGCGACCGGTACGAGCTGATCACGACGGTGAGTGAACTCACCGGCATCAAG
>JAJFFE010000124.1 GCA_021776775.1 Planctomycetota bacterium
CAACGGAACACAGGCTGCGATTCCCGTGAAGATCCAGGCACGACGCCGCAGTCGACCTAGTGGTCTTCAAGAAGGAGTAACGCAGAGATTCGCGGGAAGCGCAGCCTGCGCGGATTCGCCTGATGAATAGTCCGGGCTAGAGGCGAAGTGAACGCTCTTCGACGTTGACGGGCCGCGTAACGTGAACGGAGACGGAGCAAGCCTCCAGTGGACAGGGTCCACAATTGCACCCGTCCCGTTCACGTTGCGCGGCCCGAAGGTCGTCAGAGAAGGAGGCCTCCTTCGGAGGGGTCGACGCGGACATTCGGCGAATCCTAAATTTGCAGACGTCGACTACGGTGAGGAGCTACTGCCGCGCATTCGGCTGTTGCGGTCGGCGTCATACCCTTCGCCCCCGGGCACCTGGTCGCGTCCGTACGAGGTGAACAGCGCTCCGCGATCGTCGACTTCGTAAAGGTAGTTTTCGTTCGAGTACGGGTCGATAGGCGTATCGTCGAGGAAGTACTTCTGCACATCGTTGATCTCAGGAGGCTCGATCAATTCTTCGAGCGAGTCCGGGTATCGACCGAACGTGATCCGAAACATGCTGGCCGCGGTGGCCAGCGTCTTGAGGTCGACCTGGATGCTGCTGACTCTCGCGTCGTCGGTCTTGGAGTCGATGTTCATGACGACGGTCACAGACAGAATCCCTAAGATCGCGATCACGACGATGAGTTCGATCAACGAGAAGCCAGCTCGGTCACGGCGTTGGTCTTGCACGTTGGCCCTTTCTGATGACTCTGCGGACGGTACGGGCGGCGGAGTCAGCCGCGTGCTCAGCCCAGGGCAATGGTTGTTCCGTTGCGGTGTTCCGGTCAGAACCCGTTCCTTTGCAAGTAGTTCCACCGCAAGGGCGGGTTTCGGCCGGCGCCTGCGATCCGGGTGGGTGTGGTTGGCGGATACACGCCAGCGTCTCGTCTTTCACCGGACTTGCGTCTCACGTTTGCGCCACAGTTGACCGTTTCAATCCGTGGAGGTAAGACCAGTGCGCTTTGCGGCTGCCCGTGTTCGTGGCCGACTCACCGTACGACTCCGTCTAGAGTCCGTGTCCGTCAAGAGATCTAGTGACCACTGATCCCTCGATACCTACTGAGCAGTGTTTCGCGCCCGAGGTCCGCACGTCGATCGCGACTGAGATTGCGGCGGCGGGTGGCAACGAAGTGTTCTTCTTCGGCACCATGGAGGGGTCGACGCTGATCGCGGTGGAGGCCATCGCCCGCGGCCACCGCTCGGCCGTGCCCGTGTTTCTGAATCGCGCCGAAAATCACCATCATGTTCTGGTTCACAACCACCCCGGCGGTGATCTGACTCCGTCGAACGCAGACCTATCCATCGCCAGCGAAGCGGGCATGCGAGGGTTAGGGTTCTTCATCGTCGACGACAAGGCGACTCGAGTCTACCGAGTGGTCGAGCCGCACACGCCCCGAGAAACGATTCCGCTCGACCTCGGCGAGATCGAGAAGATCTTCTCGGCCGACGGAGTCTTGGCGAAGGCGGTTCCCCAGTTCGAGGATCGGCCCGGCCAGCGAGAGATGGCGATAGAGGTCGCCCGCTCGTTCAACGACGACTGCGTCAAGGCGTTCGAAGCTGGCACCGGGGTCGGTAAGTCGTTCGCGTATCTCGTTCCGTCGATCTTGTGGGCCCACGCCAATAACAGTCGCGTTGTCGTATCGACCCAAACCATAGCGCTATCCGAGCAGTTGGCGACCAAGGACCTCCCCGTGCTGTCTCGAGTCCTCGACGTCGATTTTCATTTCGCCTTGATCAAGGGTAGAGGCAACTACGCGTGTCGGCGGAAGACGTCGGAAGTCGTCTACCAAAAAGATCTCTACCGAGACAACGAAGAGCGAGGCAACTGGATCGAAGCGATCCTCGAGCGTCTTTCGACCAGTAAGCTGGGATCACTCTCGGAACTCGATGGCATTCCGCCGGACGACGTCTGGGATGACTTTCGGTCGACCACAGAGCAATCGCTCAAGACACGTTGCCCGCATTACCAAGAGTGCTTCTTCTACAACGCTCGACGCGAAGCGTCGCGGGCTCAAGTGTTGATCGTCAACCACCACTTGTTCTTTGCGGACCTCGGGCTGCGATTGAATCTCGAGAGCTACGACGACGATCTCGTCATTCCCGCCTATGACCGCGTCGTGTTCGATGAAGCGCACCGTTTGGAAGAAGTTGCTAGCCAGCACCTCGGTGGCGGGTTCTCGAGGATCGGTCTCTATCAAATGCTCAGTCGGCTGGCCGCAGGGCGAGATCGACGCGGAAGACTGTATTTCCTGTCCAACGTTTTGCGCGAGCAGTCGCTGGGCGCGGCGGCCAAGTTCCTCGACGGCGAGTTGATCGGGAAGGTGCAAGAGATTCGCTCCAGCATCGGCGAAGCGTTCGACAACATCGAAGCGCGCGTTCAAGAGGTACCCGCGCCGCGCTCTTACGGTGCCGAACCCGAGACCATGCGCCGACTCGGCGCGGGAGATGGCGAGTTGCCTCGCGAAGTCGTCGAAGAGCCGCTACTCCTGCTTCGAGACGAATTGCTCGGCCTCAGGCGAACCATCCGGCACGCGTGGAACTTGCTGCTCGACGAACCGTTCGAGCCGGAAGTGCGGTTCGAGGGCTGCGTCGCTGAGTACCGATCGGCGTTCTCAACGGTGGGGCACGCCGTAGAATCAGTCGAATCGATGCTCTCGCAGCGCAAGGGCTTCTTGTCGTGGGTTGAACTGCGCAAAGGGCGGCGCGGTAACATCCTTCTGCGCAGTGCGCCGATCCGAGTGTCGCAGATTCTCGCGGACTCGCTCTACAGTCGGGTTTCCACCGCGATCATGACTTCAGCCACGTTGTCGGTGGCGAAGTCCTGGGATTTTCTCGGAGACCGTCTCGGTTGGAACTTGACTGAGCAGGGACGATTCGAAGGTCGAACGTTCGACTCTCCGTTCGACTTCGAGCAACAAACCATGTTGGGGATCCCCGACGACTTGCCCAGTCCTGAAGAGCGCGACTTTGTCGGACGGTTCTCGGACATCGTGCGCGAAGCGGTGACCATTTCGGGAGGGCGAGCGTTCGTCCTCTTCACGAGTCACCGTATGTTGCGCCAGGTGGCGGCCGCGCTTCAGGGAGGCCTCGAGCGCATGGGCTACCCCTGCTTGGTTCAAGGAACGCAGCCTCAGTCTGAGCTACTTCGCCGCTTCCGCGACTCGGGTCGCGCGGTGTTGTTTGGCAATCAGACGTTTTGGGAGGGCGTCGATGTGCCGGGCGATGCGCTGAGTTGCGTGATCATTGCGCGCCTACCTTTTAGAGTTCCCAGCCACCCGCTCGAGCGTGCACGAGCCGAAGACTTGGAAGAGCGTGGGCAAAACCCGTTCGCCAAACTGACGGTTCCCCAAGCGGTGCTCGCGTTAAAGCAGGGCTTCGGTCGACTGATTCGGACCAAGACGGATCGCGGTACGGTGATCATTGCCGACCGTCGAATTGTGACGAAGCCCTACGGGAAACGCTTCCTCGAGAGCCTGCCACCGAGCCGCCGAGTGATCGGTCCGTGGAGTCAGGTGCGAAACGAATTGAATGACTTCTTCGCTCCGGAGGCGGCAGCCGATGTCTGAGGCCGGGCGTCGTGCCATCGTCCTGTCGTCCGGTGATTCGCGACGCATGGGTCGGCCGAAGGCACTTCTGACCTTGGGTGCCGAGTCGTTCTTGGCTCGCATCGATCGTGAGTTTCGTGCGGCTGGATTTGATAGCGTGACGGTCGTCGTCGGAGGTCGTCACGCAGCGGAGATTCAGAGCGCGGCTAGCGAATTGGGAATCGAAGTCGTCAGCAACGCCGATCCGAGCGAGGGCCCTATTTCCTCGGTGCGGTGCGCGCTGCGACACTGTCCCGTCGCAGACGTTTATGCGATACACCCAGTGGACATCCCCGCCGTAGAGGCCAGCGACATTCGTACCTTGCTAGCCGCCGCCGAAGATTGTCCGGGAGACGTCTGGATCCCGTCCATCGAGCGGCGACGGGCTCATCCGGTGCTGTTCCGAAGATCGGTCGTCGAGCGAATCCTGGCGTTGCCGACCGGGAAGACGCTGCGGGACGTGTGGAGCAATCCAGCCCTGTCGATCAACCACGTTGAGCTGGACAATCGCTGGCTACGATTCGACGTCGACACGTTGGAAGACTACCAGGCTTTGCAGCGTGACTGGGTCGCGCGATGATCCCGGAGCGATAGCGACATGCTGCACGTATACATCGACGGCGACGGCTGCCCGGTCAAGAGTGAGACGTACAAGGTTGCCGAGCGTTACGGACTCCGCGTCACAGTGGTGGCCAACGCGTGGATGCGCACTCCGCCCAAGGAGTGGATCCAGCTCGAGGTCGTCGAGAATCTGTTCGATGCGGCCGATGATTGGATTGCTGAGAACGTCGACGATGATGACATCGTGATCACCGGGGACATCGTTTTGGCCAAACGCTGCCTCGATGAAGGCGCGCGCGTCATCGGGCACCGTGGAGATGCGTTCGATCCAGATTCGATCAACAGCGCCGTCGCCATGCGGGAACTCATGTCGCATCTGCGCGATGTCGGCGAAGTGAGCGGGGGACCGCCGCCGTTTGACAACCGCGATCGCTCCCTGTTTCTTCAACGCCTCGATCAGGTCATTCAGGCGATCAAACGCAAGAAGCGTTGAGGCCCCGCCCGCATTGATTGTCAGAGGGACGGTTGCGCGGTGATCTTCGACGGCGGACCGCCGTGATCGTTGGTGATTGGAAGAAACGCGCAGGCTGTAAGCACACAGCCTGCACGTTGCGTGTCTGAGACCGTAGCGGTCAGCTGTTGTGCTTCTTGAAGAACTCGAGCTTCGTCAGCCACTCGTCCGGAGCGATCCCGGCTTCCTTGGCCAAGGCGAAGTGCCGCGCGGCAATGTCGAACCGCTGGCGATAGGTGAACAGTACGCCCAACGGAACAACGAAGGCTGCGGAGCGGAGACCGTGCTTTTCCTCGGCGAACGAGAAGAGTGTCGCGTCGTTGATATCATCGAGCGCGATGAACTGAACCGCCTCACCACCCCCGCGTTTGACTCGGATCTTCAGCGTCACTTTTCCAGCTTCGCGTTCGAAGCCGACGCTCGTGCCGACAATCTTATCTTCGTTCTTTTTCTCGAGAGTGATCTCTTTGCCGGTAGCCTCTTGCGCGCTGTACCAGTCGAGAGCTCCGTTGATGAATTGATCGAGCATTCCGAACGCCTGTAGGTCGGACTCGAGTTGCGCCTTGACCGTCGCCGTCGAAGTCTCCTCCAGAAGGATGACTGCTTGCGTGACGCAGTCTGCGAAGTTTCGCGCCTCCGCTAGAGGTTTGTACTTCGCGATCATGGCGATGTACTTGTCGTTCTCCTCTTGGACGCGCCGCGCCGCGTCAGCGGCTGCGACGGTCGTCTTGTCTTGTTCGAGTTGCACGAGTTGCGTTTCGGCTTCCCGCGCCTTGATCTCGTCGGCGTACTTCACGATCTTCTTCAAGATGGCGATCGCGGCGATGTAGTCCTTCTTGCCCACCGACTCTTTTACCGCGATCTGGTCCATGCGGTACTCGAGGTCGATTCGATCCGACAACTCTTTGATGCGGTCACCGACTTCACGATCGATGATCTTTTCGCGTAACAGCTTCGGCGGCACTCGGTCGAGCGCCATCAATGCGTCAAAGTATCGCCCTTCGGCTTCCAGTCGGGCCGCATCGTCGAAGTAGCTTTGCACGCCTTCGCGTAGAGCACTCTTTCCCTTAGATCGAATGGTGTCGATCCGAGGGAGGATTTGATCGACCGCCGCGGTGTCCGGATGCGCTTCTATTTGATTGAGCAACGCGGCTAGTCGCAGCTTGTCCGTGCTCCCGGCTCTCGATTCGATTTTTGGCAGTTGCGCCAGTACTTTGCGGTTCCGCTCTTCGTTATCTTTTTTCCAACTTGCGAGTCGAGCGTCGATCGTTTTCCGCCTCACCTCTACGTCGACTTCGATCGTCAGTTCTTCTTGTTGCTGCTGGACTTCGCCGGAGTTCTTCTTGGCGGCGACCAGGACGAACACGAGCGCGAGCAGAACACCGAGACCAGCCCCGGTCATGGTGAAGACGCTCTTTTTCTTGGTATACGTGCGCTGGGGCGTGGCTCCCAAGACTTCTTCGCGCCCGGCAGATGGTCGCCCTTGACGAGCGGGGCGAGCTGCTGCGCTCGCGGCTTGTGGACGACTCGCTTTTCCGACAGCCGGGCGACTCGCTCCCCCAGCACCCGGGCGAGTGGGCGCGGCCGCGGGCTTCGAACTTTTGGCTTTACGGCTTTTCGGGGCCGGGCGCGACGGCGTCGTCGGCTCGGTCAACATTCGGTCGATCGCTTCGATCCGCTCCAGGAGCTGAGAGGCGGTTGCGATGCGTTCAGCGGGGTCCTTGGCGAGGCAGTCGAGAATGAGTGCGTCGGTCAATGGCCCGATCGAGGCGCCTAGTTCGAGTGGCGACACCGGCTGTTGATGGACCTGCTTCTTCAGAATCTCCTTCAGCGTCTGACCGGTGAACGGCGGACGGCTGGTGACGGCGTAGTAGAGCGTCGCGCCGAGCGAGTAAATCTCGCTCGCTTCGCTCACCGATTCTCCTCGAGCCTGTTCGGGCGAGAGGTAGAACGGCGTTCCCATTCGTTTGTGTTCGGCCGTCATGGTGTCTGCGTCGTCGAGCGGCATCGCCAGCCCGAAGTCGGCAATCTTGATCTCGCCTTTGTTGCCCAAGAGAATGTTGTCGGGCTTGAGGTCGCGATGAAGGAGGCCGTGACCGTGTGCGTTGGCGAGTCCCTGCGCGATGGCTCGCGCTAGCGCTAGGACTTGCACTTCGGTGTACGGGCCCGAGTCTTTGACGCGAGCTTTGAGTGATCGCCCCTCGACGAGTTCCATCGCCAAGTAGTGATATCCGTCGCCGTGCCCAGCGTCGATCGCTTGCACCACGTGCGGGTGGTTGATTTTGCCGGCCGCCTTCGCCTCGCGCTCGAACTGGACGACGAACGCTTCGTTGCTCGAGTGCTTTTGGTGCAGCACTTTCAGCGCGACAACTTTGTCGAGCGACACTTGACGAGCGCGGTAGACGGTACCGACCGCACCCTTGCCGATCTCATCTTGTACTTCGAACCCGGCGATTTTCTCCGGTGGGCGTAGGTCGCGCACAGTGAGCGCTAGCTGATCGGACTGTGCCGCAGTCAGGAAACCCCGCTCGACCGCGATTTCAGCGGCGGACTTATCGATGCCGAGGTCGCTTCGTTCCTCGCAGCCGGAGATCACCTTCTCGGCTTGGTCTGGCGTGAGGAACTTGTTGGAGATGGCCAGCTTGAGAAACAGCTTGTCTCTGTCGTTGATCATGAAACCCGCTTCGTTTCCGCTTCGTACGCCTGCGTTGTGCGGCCCGTCAGCCTCGACTGCGGCTGGACAAGAGGTACCGCCTAATTTTCCGCTAGTCCCGGCCTTCTGTTGGCTCGCAACTGACGTTTTCCCGCGACCCGCCCCTCGTGGAGGAGGCCCGAGCCCGGCGTCGAGTCGTTCGCCGAATCCCCGCAGACTGGCCGAAAACGGAGGGCGCTGAATCTTAACCGGTCCAAGCCGGCTTTTGGGCCCGGGGGCAACCGTTTATCATCGGGGGGTCTGTACCGACTCTTCCCGCCTCGACCGATGACGGAGCGATACCGTGGCCTTACGACAAGTCTTTTTGCTGGTTTGCTTTGCGGCTCTGCTCGGCCGGTCGGCGATCGCCGCTGACGCCCCGATTCACCACGAACTGTCGGTGCGCCTCGATCCCGCCAAGAACACAATCCACGCGGTGGACCGGGTTCGCGGAGCTCTGGGGGCCGAAGCTCGCTTCCTTCTGCACGCCGATTTGAAGCCGAGCGTGGTTGGGGACGGCCTCGTCCTCGAGCCACTCGACGAGCCGGATCTGAAGCATCACGGGATCAATGGTTCGTTCGGTGTGCCGCTGACCGAGTACCGAGTGCGGGGCGACGGCACCACTCCCGTTGGCGAGTTCGAACTCCACTATTCGGGCACCATTCATCACCCGGTGGTGTCGGGTGGGGAAGAGTACGCGCGCAGCTTTTCGGGATCGCCAGGACTCATCGATCCGGCGGGTGTCGTCTTGTCGGCCGGCACGGCGTGGTTCCCCATGGTTCGCACGAGCGACGAGGGACCGGGCTTGGTGACGTTCGACCTGCGGGTGCTGCTCCCGAAAGGTTGGAGTTCGGTCAGCCAAGGTCGACGTGAAGAGCGAACGACGATCGGCGATCTCGGCTACGACCGGTGGGTTTCTCCGGAACCCATGGACGACATCTATCTCATCGCCGCTCAGTTCACAGTGACTCGTCGCAACGTCGGCTCGGTCGAAGCGGTGACTTACCTCCGCCGACCCGACCCCAATCTCGCCGCGAAGTATCTCGAGGCAACCGCACAGTACCTCGACATGTACCAGCGCCTGATCGGGCCGTACCCCTATACGAAATTCGCACTGGTCGAGAATTTTTGGGAGACCGGTTACGGCATGCCGAGCTTCACCTTGCTCGGCTCGCGCGTCATTCGGTTTCCGTTCATTCTTCACTCGAGTTACCCGCACGAGATCCTTCACAACTGGTGGGGGAACTCCGTGTTCGTCGACTATGAACGCGGCAACTGGTGCGAAGGGTTGACCGCGTATCTAGCCGACCATTTGGTGAAAGAAGGGCAAGGTCGCGGCGCCGAGTACCGTCGTGATAGCCTCGATCGATACGCCAACTACGTTCGCGAAGGCAAAGACTTCCCGTTGGCTGAGTTTCGCTCGCGTCACTCGTCGGCGACAGAAGCGGTCGGGTACGGGAAGTGTCTGATGCTGTTTCACATGTTGCGACGCCAGGTAGGTGACGCGGAGTTCTCGCGAGGGCTAGCCCGGTTCTATCGACAGTTTCGTTTTCAGCGGGCGTCCTTCGACGACATCGCGGTGGTCTTTTCAGAGCTCACCGGCGACGACTACGGGCCGTTCTTTCGCCAATGGGTGGATCGCACCGGAGCTCCGGAACTCGAACTCGAGGTGGGCGACGAACGGGTCGTGCTTCGCCAGATTCAGAAGGACGCGAAGTATACGGTGCGCGTGCCGGTGGCCGTGACCTACGCGGGCGATGCCGAAGCGACGATGGTCGATGTCGACCTGAACCGCCGTGAGGCGAAGGTGCCGGTCGACATGGCGAGAGTGACGAGCGTGGTCGTCGATCCCCAGTACGACGTGTTCCGTCGCCTCGACCGTAGCGAGACTCCGCCGACGTTTGGCCGGCTGTTCGGCGCCAAGGCTGTCACCATCGTGGTGCCCGCGAGTGAATCTCAATTCGACGTCGCTTCTTGGCGCGTCGTTTCGCAAGCGTGGGCTTCGGATACGGTCAGAGTCGTTTCGGACGCCGACCTCGACGCCTTGCCCGACAGCGGGTCGGTGTGGGTCCTCGGCCGTGAGAACCGATTCGCGAGTGAAGTTGCAAAGACTCTCGCCCAATACGGAGCCAACTTCGCACCCAGTTCGCCGACCGGCGGGCTTCTCGATTTCGGGGTGACGAAGGTCCCTTACGCTGACCACTGCTTCGCGGTTGCGCTTCCGCGACCGACCGATCGCGAGAACGCCATCGGTTGGCTTGGCGCGACGCGCGCCGATTCGTTGGCCGGGTTGGCGAGAAAGCTGCCGCACTACGGGAAGTACTCGTTCCTGGCGTTCTCGGGCGCCGACCCCACCAACGACGCCAAGGGTCAGTGGCCAGCCGTGGGTTCACCGTTGGTCTGGCATCGCGACGGCGCGGAAGCGGCCGGGACCCTAGCCAAGCGCGAGCCGCTGGGTCGTCTCGCTCCCGTGTTCGATCCGGGGCGCCTGCGTGCCCACGTCGATTACCTCGCATCCGACGAACTCGAAGGGCGCGGCGTGGGGACTCGCGGTATCGAAGCCGCAGCGGAATACATCGCCGCACAGTTCGAGGAGATGGGGCTTCAACCTGGCGCCGCGGATGGGTCGTACTTCGAGCGGTTCGAGGTTGCGGGTGGTCCAGACGGCAAGCCGGCCTCGCTCCGCAATGTGATTGGTGTGTTACCGGGAAGCGACGCCAGTTGGCGTGAACAATCGGTGGTGCTCGGTGCGCACTACGATCATCTCGGCTACGGTTGGCCGGACGTGCGCGCCGGAGAGAAGGGGAAGATTCACAACGGTGCCGACGACAACGCTTCCGGCGTGTCCGTGATGTTGGAAGTCGCGGGCCTATTGTCGAAGACCCACCGTCCGCGCCGAAGTATTGTCTTCGTCGCCTTCAGTGGCGAGGAATGGGGTCGCAAAGGGTCCCAGCACTTTGCGTCGACCGAACGAAGTCCGTTCGTGAACGCTAAGACGCTCGGCATGGTCAATCTCGATGGCCTCGGGCGATTGAACGATCGCAAGCTGGCGGTCCTCGGCGCGGGTACGGCATACGAGTGGCCTCATATCGCCATGGGGATCGGCTTCACGACGGGTGTCGAGTCGAACCCCATCAACGATGACTTAGATGCGAGCGACCATCGCAGCTTTCATGACATCGGAGTCCCGGCAATCCATCTGTTTGGCGGGGCGCACGAAGACTACCACCGGTCGACCGACGACGCCGACAAGATCGATTTGGGCGGCCTGCTCAAGGCGTCAATTTGGGTGCGCGAGGCGATGGTCTACTTGACCGAGCGCGAAGAGCCGCTGAGAGCGCAACTCGACCGAACCACCGCTCCGTCCCAGCCAGAGGTGCCCGAGCCGACCGAGCCGACCAAGCCGGGCTCCGCAACTGGTTCCGATAGACGGGTTTCGCTCGGAACCATGCCGGACTACCAATTCCCGGGCCCTGGCGTTCGGGTCGAGCGTGCTCTGCCCAACACGCCGGCGTCGAAGGCTGGGATCAAAGCTGGAGACGTGCTGGTCGAGATCAACGGCAACGCAATCAAAGATCTGCGAGGATACTCCCAGGAGTTGGCGAAGTATGCCCCGGGGGATCGCATCCGCCTGACGGTGGAACGCAACGGGGCGCTCGTGAAGCTCGAAGCAACTCTTCGCGCGCGGTAACCACGCTTGAATCGAGAAGGTGGGTTGGTGGCGGACGATCGTGAGACGACTCAGGTAGCCGCGCCGACGGTGGGCGACGAGGTCGCAACGACGTCGAAACAGTGGCGCAGGCGCGTCCTCGCCGTCATTGCCGTCGCGTTGGTGGCGCGGGTCGTTTGCGTTCTTGGGCAGCCATTGATCGGGGCGGACTCGGCTCGGTTCCTCGCCGCGACGGAGATGGTCGAGAAGGGGCAGTACAACGGTACCCTTCGAGAAGACTATCACCCGCTGCCCGCCTTCGTCTTCGCCACCGCGAATCGCGCGATCGGCGCGGTCGTTGGTGAAAGCGAAGACGCGAGGGCGGCACGACAGCGCCGGGAATTCGCGGCGTACCTGGCCGGGGTGATCGCCGGGGTGATCGCGGTGTGGGCGATGATGGATCTCACCCGCCGACTGTTCCCGGCGGTCTCGCCGGTGATGGTGGGATTGCTCGCTGCGCTTCACCCGTACTTGGTTCGAACCTCGGCCGACATCATGAGCGACGGAATCTTCATCGCGATGTTTCTCATCGCGCTCCGGCAAGCTCACGACACCTTGCAGCGCCGGTCGCTCTTGGCGGCGGCGGTGACGGGCGGAGCGATAGGGCTTGCCTATCTCAGCCGTCCCGAAGCGCTCGTTCTGGTGCCGACCATCGGGCTCTATTGGATCAGCGCGCAACGGCGGGAGCCGGGGCGTTGGGTGGCCAACTCCGGGCTTCTCGCGCTCGGTGTCGTTGCCCTGGTCTTCCCTTATGTCTTGGCGTTGTTCTACGACTCCGGCGAATGGATGCTTACGCGAAAGAAGTCGTTGTCGGCGCTGCTCGGTTTGGTGGACACCGCTCCCGTTCAGGCCGAGATACTGCGAGCGGGGGTTGTCGACGCGCTGTTCGATCCACGCGCTGCGTGGCGGGTCTTGACGCGTTGGTTCTTCGCGTCGCCCGAAGTCTTGGCCGTGGCGACCGTCGTCGGGGTTGCAGGTACGGTTCGAAAGCACGAGTGGTGCCGTGGGCACACATTGTTCGCGATGGCCATGGGCTTCTTGATGGTGATATTCCTCCTCCTGTTACATTCCAGCGAAGACTACGGCTACGTGACGAAGCGCCACGTCATCGCCATTGCGACTCTCTGTCTGCCGTTCTCTGCGCGAGGGATCGTCACCATGGGTCGAAGCGTCGGATCGTGGGTCCCGAAGGCGATCGCGCACCGAGGTCCGCAGGTCGTCTTGGCTGCGGTGTTACTTGCGACCGGTGTGAAAGCGCTGGCCCCTCAGCGTTATGACCAGCTGGCTCAGAGAGACGCCGCCGAGTACATACACGAGCACGGCGGCGACGGTCAGCTGTTGTTTACTCCCCGCGAGAAGATCGCTTACTACTCCGGTGGCGAGCGAGCGTCCTGGTCGGGGGATTACGCAACGCTGCTCGAGCACCTTCGTGAGCACGATCGTGCGTGGATCGTCTTCTACCGCGAAAAGTGGCCCGATCTCCACGAACGTCTCAGTGGCGAGATCGCTGCTGGGCGCGCGAATGGGCTCGTGCTCGAGACGACGTTCGCCGAAGATCGACGTCCGCGTCACATCGACTTGTTTCGTTGGACTCGACCGTGAACCCGTCGCCGTCGCCACCCGCGAATCCGCTAGCGCGTATTCGGACGATGGTCATGGTGTGCGGAATCGTCGTCGTCATTTGTTTCATGATTTTCGACCACGCCGCCGATCCGCTTCGCGAACTCGACGCGGCTCACCGTGCGCTCAGCCAAGACTGGTCGGCTGCGAATGTCGAGCGACTTGCCGAGGCGCACGTTGCTGCCAATCGACACGACGATAGCATCTACTTCTACGTCTCAATGCTCTCCCAAGATCAGGCCGACCCCCGCATCGTGACGCGCCTGGCGGAGGTGTTCGACGAGTGGTTCGCCGAAGAAGGGCGCAGCGAGATTTCGACCACGCAGTCGAAGCTTCGTATCGCCAACACCGCGGCCGGAGAGTTGTCGAAGTATCCGGGGACCGAGGCTGTGCTCGTGACTTGGCGGCGCCGGGTGGAGACCCTCACCGAGGAATACCTGCGCGAAGGGCTCGACCTGAATCGCCCCATCATGGCCTTGGAACGATTGCGCACGCTCGAACGAGGACGCTTCGACTTGCCCGCCTTGGAACGGTTGCGTGCGGAAGTGATCACGGCTGCGCTTCCGGAGCTACGATCCGGGCTCGAGCAAGCGGTCCGGTTCGATCGTTGGGAGAACGCGGCGAAATTCGCGGACTGGCTGGCGGGGATCGACTCCAACGACCCGACGCTTCGTGAGTACGGAGCTCGAGTCTTCCAGGGCCTGCTCCGGAGGTGTCAGGAAGCCGTCGATCTCGAAGGTGCCAAGAAGGCGGCCGAGCGTCTTTTGGAGTTCGATCCCGAGAACGCCGACGCGAAGCGGGCGCTTTCCTCCGGTTGACTCGTCTTGTCTCTTGCCTCGCCCTTGTTATGCTTCGCAGATCGATAGCTCAACCGCATTAGCGCTGGCACATCAGAAGGAATCACGATGAGTTACAAGAAGATGGTCGCAACCGAGGCCCAGGAATTCTTGACCCAGCTCGGAGGTGGATTCCAAGAGGCGAGCGACGAACATGGCGGCAAATCCGACTCCCCCAATCTGAGCCTCTGGCTGGATCGAACCCGCAAGTTGTTCGACCATATCGACGTCGCTACCAAAGACTGGACTCGGGGCGAGATCGATACGGTCCGAAACTCCTCCCGAAACTGCGTTGCCTACGGCGACCCCAAGCAGGCCGCGTACTTCGCGTTCTACTCAGACGTCATTTTGGAGGTCAAGAAGCGGGCCAAGAAGAAGTGATGGTCAGGTGAGTACGGCTGCCGTTTCTGTTCGGGGACTGGTCAAGACGTACGATCAGAAGAACGCCGTCGATTATCTCGATCTCGATGTCGACCCAGGTACGTTCTTCGGTTTCCTGGGACCGAACGGTGCTGGCAAGACGACCACGATTCGAATTCTGTGTGGACTCCTCAAGCCGACGGCGGGCACCGCCCAAGTTGCCGGCGTCGACGTTCTGGCTGCGCCTCTCGAGTTGAAGCGTCGTATCGGAATCCTTCCCGAAGAGTTCGACACTTATGTCCGTCTGAGTGGCGAAGAGATCGTCACGTTCTCGGGGCGCATGCACGGGGTCGAGCGCGGCGAGATCCGCCGGCGTCGTGACGCGCTCTTCGAGATCCTGGGCCTCGAACCCGACGACGCGATCAGGCCATTGATCGACTACTCACAGGGCATGAAGAAAAAGGTCGGTCTCGCCTGCGCGTTGATCCATTCGCCCGAGGTGCTGTTCTTGGACGAACCGTTCAACGGTGTCGACGCCGTCACGACGCGTAACATCCGCTCCGCTCTCGAAGCGTTGACCAAGCGTGGCATGACCATCTTCTTCTCGTCTCACGTGATGGACGTCGTTGAGCGACTCTGCGATGAAATCGCCGTCATTCACACAGGTACTTTGCGCGCTCGCGGGACGGTGTCCGAGCTGCGTCAACGATCAGGACGCGGACCGGACGCGTCGCTGGAAGACGTCTTCGTCGATCTAGTCGGGGGCGAGCTGCGGTCGAGCGACGACTTGGATTGGCTGTAGCTAACAGTGCCGTCCATGAGCTCTCACCTCCGCACTTTGATTTGGCTGCGATGGGCGATCACCCGTCGCACGCTGAGTCGGCTCGGTTGGGCAATGCGACTCTTCTCGCTCAGCCTGACCGCGGTCTTGGCCTTCGTCATATTTCGTACGTGCCATGCGTTGCTGCGAGATACGGCCGACCCTGTTCTCGCACTGCGTGTGCTGTTGGCCATCGTCACTGCGATGGGGGTGGTGCTGCCGCTCCTGAGTTTTCATCGTGGTGCCGCTACCGACCCCAGCGCCCTTTTTCGATTTCCGATCCGTGCCGGATCGGTGTTCGTCGGGGGAGTTTTGTCACGAATGTTCTCGCTCGCGGCGATCTATCCCCTCGCAGTCGCTTTGGCCGCTGCCCTCGCTCTCAGTCCGGATCGATCGCTAGTAACCATCGCGCGCGTGTTGCTCGTCTACTTCGTCTTTCACTCATGGTTGTTGATCACGACACAGGTCGGACTTCTCACGTTCCATACACTCTTGGCTCGTCGAAGGGTTCGCGACGCTCTGAACATCGTCAGCGCTCTGATCGGAGTCGGAGTCTACCTCGCCATGACGGCGTTCAGACGTGACGCGATGGGCAGCGACCTCGCCGCACACGCCGCGAGCGTGCCGGATGCTCTCTGGTGGTTACTGCCTTCGACGTGGGCTGCAGATCTTATGACTCTCGCGGATGGCCGCGGATGGTGGTGCTTCGCCGAGGCCGCGTTGCTCGCGGTAGCGGTCGTCGCCGGACTCGTCCTCGGAGCTCGCGCCAGCGTTCGTGCGTTCTTCGCCGAAGTGCAATCTGCCGCGACGAAGACGGTTGCTCGGCGGTCTGATCGCGAGCCGTTCAGTGGACTCGGCTGGCTGCCGGTTCCGGCTCGGGTACGCGCGATCGTCGCGCGTGAATTGCGGCACGTGTGGCGCGACCCGCTGATGAAGAGCATGTTCATCCGACAGCTCGGCTTCGTTCTCCTCCCTGTGCTCTTGCCCATGATTGCCCGAGAATCGCTTCCGCCTGGTAGCACGTTGATTCACCTCGTCGGCGTGCTGCTCATGGTCGGTGAGGCGGAACTGCTGTTGAACCTGTTCGCTGTGGAGGGGAAAGGATTACGCCAGACGTTGTCGCACCCGGTCTCCGGGGCAGACCTTCTGTTCGGCAAGAACGTCGCGTATGGGTTGTGTCTACTTCCGTTCAACACGGCCGCGATGTTGGTCATGGACGCGGTGGCGGGCTGGCCGGTCTCGCCCGTGGTCGTGCTCGTCGAAGCGGTTGCAATTCTTCTCGTCGCGACGGGCGTGGGAAACGTGGCGTCACTGTACTTCCCGCTACCCATGCCGCAGCTGACGCAGCGCGCGATTCAGACCCAGGCGCACGACGGGAAGGGCGGACGAATCCTCGGTCGACTTGCGTTCATCCTCGTCCTCGGAGTCGTCACGCTGCCAGTTGTTATCGCCGCGGTGTTCATCGATCGGTTTCCCATCGGTGTTCAGTTTGCCTTCTTGATCGGCATGATGATCTACGCTGGGGTTTGTTACCTGTTGACGGTGATGTTGGTCGATCGGCAGTTGCAGCATCGACTCGAGCGTTTGTTGAAGGCGTTAGAGTGACGTCGACGCACCGTGTGAAGATCTGGTCCTGAAAGATCCGGTCCTACAGATCGGGGTCGACGCCGAGGATTCGCTCGATTCGCTCGAGGCGGCCTCGTTCGGCCGCTCGCTCGGCTCGGAGGGACTCGAGTTGAAGTTTCAATTCCTCGAGTGTTGTTCGGTCGTCCCGGCTGCGAGCGAGCAGTTCGGTCAGCTTCTGCTCGAGGAGGTTGTGGCCGTCTTTGAGTGACGCGTATTGGCCGCGCAGCTCTTCGAGCTTGGCGAGCTCGTTCTGGTTGGCTTCGATTCGTCCTTCCATTTTTCGAAGCGACTCCACCGACTCGGCGAGCTGTCGAGAGACAGCTTCGATCTCGGTGGTCTGCGTTTCGTTGATCTCTGACTCGCGAGCGACATCGCGTTCGACCACGTCGAGACGCGTGTCGTGCTGGGCGATGTCGGTGGTTTGCGCGTCGATGCGCGTCTCGTGGGCGTCGATTCGTTTACGCTCGGAGTCCAGCGCCACTCGGAGTGCACCGTTCTCGGATCGGAAATAGAATGACACGCAGGCGCCGAGTGCGGCGACGGCGACGAGGATCATGACGATAGAGCGCGCTATGGTTTCTCCTCTTCGGGCGGCGCGGGTATTATCCTGCCGAAACGAGAGTACGCAACATGTCTGACCCCGCTTCCAACCCGGTTGACTCATCTTTCACCGTTTGCGTCGTTCACGACGGCGACGCTCTCGGGGAGCGCGAGCGCTCCCTGCTCGCCTCGATCGAGCGTATTCGGAGTCGATCGACCGACCTTGCCGCGGGCGCGATCTCGTTCGACGTTGTGGCCGGTGCTGGGTCGCCCTTCTCGGTTTTGGCGCGGGATGCGGGCTTTGTCACGCACGATGTCTCCCTTCCGAATCTGCTTCGACTTGGAGAGTCGCGATCGGCGGTGCGCCAACTCGCGGGAGCCCTTGGTGAGGCTCGTGTCGTGCATCCGGTGGGTTCGAACGCGGCGGTCTACGCCTGCCGCGCCGCGTCTCAGGGACGCCCGAAGTCCGCTCGCGGCGTGGGCGTCAGCCCGTCCATCGTTTGGCAACTCGACGACCAGCGCGTGTGGTGGCCTGTCGTTCGTTGGATTCGGAAGCGGACTCACTGTTGGATTGCGCCGACCTCGCACGCGTTCGCTCGCAAGAATATCGCGCCGAGCCACCCGTTTGCGCGAATCGTTCCCCATGCGTTGAGGGACGAGAAGTTCAAGGTGGAGGAGCGATCTCCTTGGGATCGCGAGAGGCCGCCGGTCGTCGGCATGCTCGGCCACATCGACTTGAAAGAGAACCATCACATTTTTCTCGAGATGGCCCGCATTGTCGCGGCGCGCCGTCCGACGACACGATTCACGATCGCTGCTGGAATGGGACCGGGCGAGCAGGCGAACCTTGCCTACGCCGATTCGCTCGGCCACTTGGTCAAAGCGTACGGGCTCACAGATCAAGTTAGCTTTCGAGCCCGTCCGAATGATCTGAACGAGTTCTTCGACTCGATCGATGTGTTCGTCGAGCCGTCGTCGCGGCCGGGAGCTGACTTTCTAGGCCTCTTGGCCATGGCCCGCGGGTTACCCGTGATCGGGACCCTCACCCAAGGCTTCCCGGACTTCATTGTGAGCGGAGATACCGGGTGGCTTACCTTGCCGCGAGATGCGAGAGGCATGTCCAAGGCGTGTCAGTTTCTGTTGGGTAACGCCGAAATGGCCGTGGCATTGGGTCGTCGGGCCAAGGAGCGCACTCATGCCGTGCACACGCTGGACATGGCTAGCGCCCGGCTGGAATCCGTCTACCGCGAGTTAGCCGGAGGCGTCGGTCAGTTTGCGGACGCTGCCGCGGGCTCTGCTGCCACGGAGAGTTCTCAGTGAGTGAATCGTTATCGGAGAACTCCGAATCGCCACAGCCAGACCGAGAGTCACACGACGATCGATCTGCGCATCGTTGGAGCGTGATCCTCGTCGTCACGGCTACTCTGCCGGTTGTCGTGGCGACGCTAGTTCTGCTCATTCATCCAACGCTTCGGGGGATCGTGGGCGAGGGGTGGCCGCTCTTGGTCGATCGGGATATCGCTGGGTTGAGTGAATGGGCGCGAGAGCTGGGGTGGTGGGCTCCGGTGGCGACGCTCGGTTTGATGGTCGCGCAAGCTCTGGCGTTTCCTATTCCCGCGTTTGCCGTGACTTTTTCCAATGGCATCTTGTTCGGCGCGTTTTGGGGCGGGTTGTGGTCGATAGCCTCGGGTACCTTCGCGGCCTTCGTTTGTTTCGGCATCGGCAGGGGGCTCGGTGAGCCGGTCGTCGCGAAGCTCGTTTCACGACGCGCGTTGGACGCCGCCAGCCGCTTCATGCAGGAGCATGGCGTGTTCGCCATTCTCATTGCGCGTCTCATGCCGTTCGTTCCGTTCGATCCCATCAGCTATGCGGCCGGAGTGACTCGCATGTCAGCCGGCGTGTTTGTCGTCGCGACGTTCATTGGGCAGATCCCTGCTGGCATGTTCTACGCGTACTACGGACCGAAGATCCTCGAGGAGCCGAGCGCGCGACTGATCGTCACCATGGCGTTAGGGCTCGTGGCGATCGGACTCCTAGGGTGGCTGGTTCGGCGGCTGCTCGCTTGCCGAGGATCACGCGGATAGGTCTTCAAGCCACCCATCGATCCGCCCGATAACTTGGCGAGGCCCGTACGTCTCGGGCTGAGTGGAGTGGAGGCGAGAGTGTCTGAAGCTAACCTGCCGATCGGTAACCTCTTGGAGAACTATCCCAATCTCTCCAGCCTGCTCGACGTCGAGCTTCCACTCATCGCGATCCTGGCCCAGAAGGAGCTGCCGCTGAGCCAGGTCCTCGAACTCGACATCGACAGCGTGATCGTGTTTCAGAAGCACAACTCCGATCCCATCACGCTGATGGTGAACAATGTCGCCGTCGGTTCGGGGAAGACGATCAAGGTCGGTGACCACTTCGGCCTTCACCTCCGCACCTACTCTCGCGAGAAGGTCGCGAAAGCACTCTCCTGAATCCGTCGCTCGAACTCGTCTCGTGTTCGTGATTTGCGACGCAGTATTGTTACCTCCGAGGACCATCCCGCCGCACGGTGGGCGAGTCGTTTGCAATTCGTCCTTCCCGCGGTGGAAGAGCGATTGGCTCGCTCGTCTCACATCGAGAGATCTCCTACCGCGCCGAAGTAGTCTAAGCCGTTTCGCTGAAACCGCTTGAGACTGACCTCGGTGGCTGCCGCACGTGTGGCGCCGCCGAAATGGGCGAAAACGACGGAAGACAATGCGCAGAAAACGGTTAGAGCAACGCGGCTCGCAACTCATTGTGTGGTTTATAGTTTGTAAAACACAAGCTACAAAACGCAACACCGTGCGAGCGCAAACGGGCGAAACGGTGCCCGCATGACGAGTTCGCAGCCGGCGGCATCCATCGCAATCCCTGTTGTTTCTGGCGATGCGGACGACTTGCCGCGGCTCTTCGAGGAGTTCTCGCGGGTGACCGCCGACCTCGCCCGCTCCCACGACCTCCTGCGCGGCGAGGTCCGTCGGCTCGAGGGTGAACTCGCCGACAAGAACCGGCGGCTCGAGCACAAGAAGCGGCTCGAAGCATTGGGGCGGGTGGCAGCTGGTGTCGCCCATGAGTTCCGCAATCCACTCGGCGGCATCCGACTGACCGTCGACGCACTCATGGGTGATCCCGCAACAGATCGCAACCGCGAGAGACTCAGCCATATTCGCCACGCCGTGAGCCACCTCGACCACATCGTCGAAGACCTCCTGACGTTCACTCGGACCACAAGTGTGCTTCGGGTTCCGATCTTGGTCACCACGTTGCTCGAGGAAGCCATCACGATTGCCTTTCCCGAACGAGAGAGCGTGACGACCAGGCTCACGCTCGACGGTCCGTCTGACACGCGACTACTCGTGGATCGCCACGCGATGACTCAGGTGCTCGTCAATCTGTTGACCAACGCTGACCAAGCAACACTGTCTGTCGGCGAGATCCGGGTGTGTTGGGGCGTTCGCGGCGAGCGCATCTGGATCGAAGTCGTTGATTCCGGACCGGGCATTCCAGCCGGAGAAGAAGAACGCATTTTTCATCCATTTCATTCGCTACGAGACGGTGGCACCGGGCTCGGTCTGTCGATCGTTCACAGTCGAGTGGAGTCCCACGAAGGCGAGATCTCCGTAGTGAAGAACGCATGGGGTGGCGGCTCCGAACTGACCGGAGCTCGATTCAGAATCTTGTTACCACTTACAACGATCGAACAGGAGTCGCTATGAGCGCCAACGTGTTAGTCCTCGACGACGACCGCTTCATGCGGACGTCACTGGTGGACGCGCTCGGTGAGGGAGGCTTTGACTGCGAGCCCTTCTCGGAGGGAGCCAAAGCGCTCGAAGCTCTCAGTATGCGCCGATTCGATGTCGCGATCACGGACTTGAAGATGCCTGGCATGACCGGCCTCGAGTTCTTGGAGAAGGCCCTCGCGCACGAGAGCGAACTTCCGGTGATCGTGATCACGGCCCACGGGACCATCGAGACGGCGGTAGAGGCGATGAAGCGTGGCGCCTTCGACTACATACGAAAGCCCTTCGGAGCGGATGAACTCTGCCATCTTGTGACTCGGGCGGCGAAGCACCGCCGCTTGATCGGCGAGAACGAGACCCTCAAGGGAGAGCTTCGACGGGTCGGAGATCGACCGTTACTCGGCGAAAGCGGAGAGATGGATCAGGTGCGAGAACGCATCGCGGCCATTGCTGATTCCGACGCGACCGTCCTTGTACGAGGCGAAACCGGTTGCGGCAAGGAGCTCGTTTCTCGCGCGATTCACTATGGATCGTCGCGAGCGGATCGTCCGTTCTTGTGCGTGAACTGCGCGGCACTCTCGGCGGGCCTGTTGGAGAGCGAACTGTTCGGCCACGAGAAAGGTGCGTTCACCGGCGCCGATCGTCAACGCGCAGGTCGTTTCGAACTCGCTGAAGGTGGGACCTTGTTGCTTGACGAGGTGTCCGAGATCGATCTGAACTTACAAGCGAAGTTGTTGCGGGTTCTACAGGAGCGAGAGTTCGAGCGAGTCGGTTCCGGAAAGACCCAAGTCGCCGACGTCCGCGTCATCGCGACCACCAACCGACGCTTGGAAGACGAAGTTCGCGAAGGTCGCTTTCGTGAGGACCTGTACTACCGATTGAACATCGTACCCATCGAGATCCCTCCGCTTCGAGACCGCAAGGACGACATACCGCTGCTGGCGACACGCTTCAAAGAGCAGTCCGAGCGTCGCGCGGGACGGTCCAGCCGTCCAATAGCAACGGCGTCCGCGGCGGCCATGATCAGCTATCACTGGCCGGGTAACGTACGTGAGTTGGAGAACCTGATCGAGCGCGCGGTGCTGCTATCGGTCGGAGATGAGATCGTTGTCGACGGCCTGCAAGAGAACATGGCCATCGCGTCGAGCGAAGCGACCGTCGAGGGACTTCGCGGCATGTCTCTGGCGCGAATCGAGCGCGCCGTCATCGAGGAGACGTTGCGGCAGTTCGACGGGCACCAGAAGAAGACCGCGGAAACCCTGGGGATCGGTGTGCGCACACTCCGGGACAAGATCAAGAAGTGGGACCTTGCGTTCGGTCGCCGCGCTCGGAGCCAGGCGGTGGCGTCAAATTGATCGCACCACGTACTAGAGGCCCGGCCGAAAAGTCAGAGGCACGGTGCGCGGCGGTCTTCGACGGAATCTCACCATTCGTAATCCTCAACGAATCCACCAATTCGCCTGCGAATTCCGAACGGCAATCTCCCGC
>JAJFFE010000125.1 GCA_021776775.1 Planctomycetota bacterium
AATCTTTCGCCGAACTCCACCACTCGCCGCCCTGCACTTTCCGGCCGGGCGATCCGACCCGCGGTCCATCAGTGCGGCAACCCAATCTGGGCCAAGATTTCGACGAACGCAGGATCTTGATGCAGGTGACGGAAGTGGGGCTCGTTCTTGATCAAGGGAAGCACGGCTTCCCGCGTGTCGACGGCGTGTTGGAGGTACTCGATCGCTCGCGCGTCTTCGCGGAGCCCAGCGTAGATCCGCGCGAATGCGATGTTCGGGACATACTCGGTCTTCGCGCGAGCCTCGAGCGTGGCGATTTCTTGCCGCGCTTCATCGTGGAGGCCGGCGGTCGCATAAGCCCACCCGAGATCTCCAATCCAATCCCCGACCCGCATACCACTATCGTGAAGGAATTGAAACTGCTCGATTCCTTGATCGGGCTGTCCCTGGGCGACGAGCTCGCGGCCGAGGTACACACGTGCCAGACCGAAGCCTCCGTCCATGTTCACCGTGAATCGCATTTGCTGGAGCGCGCGTCGTCGCTCTCCGTTCCACGAGAAGAAGTGACCGAGGCACGAATGGAAGAGCGGCGCATGGGGCTCGATCTCGGTCGCGCGTCGCGAGGCTGCGACGGCTTCAGCGAAGCGACCCTGTGCCGAGAGAACGTGCGCCAGGATGTGGTGGGCCGAGGCGTGATCGTCTTTCAGTTCAATCGCCCGCCGGAGGTCGGCCTCGGCCTTGGCGAAGTCCCACTCCCAAAGGAACGCGATGAAGCCGCGGGAAACGTACCCCTCCGGATGAAGTTCGTCCAACGCCACCGCCTTCTCGGCGGCCGCCTCCGCCAGCGGTCGCACACGTTCCGCTGGTTGGAGCAGGCCAATCCCCCGGTTGCAGTAAACAAGTGCCTTGCCGGCGAAGGGAAGTGCGAAACCTTCGTCGCGTGAGATCGCCTTATCGTAGAGTTGAATTGCGCGATCGAAGGCAGTGGCTTCGATACGGTTCTGCCAGAATCTTCCTTCGAGATACGCCAGATATGCGTCCGGGTTCTCGGTCGGATTCCGTGTGACGCGCTTCCTTTGCTCGCCCGTCGGCTCCAAGTGCAATTGCGACGAGATACGGCGAGCGATCTCCGCCTCGACTCCGAGGATTCCCGCGAGCGGGCGCTCGAAACGCTCACCCCAGACCTGCTCTTCGTTCACCGCGTCTTCGAGAGTGACGCTGACGGTTAAGACGTCGCCGCGACGTGTGACGCGACCGGTGAGGACGGCGCGCACGTCGAGTTCTGTCGCGACGCGTCCGATTTCGTGTTCCCGACCCGCGTGCCGGAAGCTGGCGTTGCGTGAGACGACACGGAGATCGGCAATCGCGCCCATTCGATTGATGATGCCCTCCGCAATTCCCTCGCAGAGGAACGCCGTGTCTGGGTCTCCGCTCTCGTCGACGAACGGCAGGACGGCCAGAGAGGTGATGGGGGAAGCGCTGCCGAGTCTATCGAACAGTATCGCTCCCACGAGAAGCAGCGCGGCAATCAATAGCGCTCCTCGCACCACGCGCTTGGACGACGGACCTTGCGGTGTTGCGGTCGTCCGGCTCCGCGGCTGCGACAAGCTGCGCAGCGCAAACGCGAGGTCCGTCGCGGACTGAAATCGCTTCGACGATCGCTTCTCGAGGCAGCGCAAGACCACGGCATCCAGCTCGGCTGGGACTTGCTGTGCGCACACCGATGGTGGGTCGGGCTCGGCTGTGAGTGTCGCGGCTATCGAGTCGGCGAGGTTGTCGCGGAGGAACGTGGGATGCCCCGTGAGCATCTCGTGAAGGACACATCCGAGTGCAAAGATGTCGCTTCGCGGGTCAGCGGCTTCGCCGCGTACCTGCTCAGGCGCCATGTAGCCTGGTGTCCCGAGCACCTGGCCCGGCTTGGTCTCGCGAACGATCGTGGTATCGCTGCCCGACGGAGACGGGGCCTCGCTGGCAAGACCGAAGTCGAGGAGCTTGGCGTTGCCGTCGCGATCGATCCGAATGTTGTCGGGCTTCGTGTCTCGGTGGACGACACCGCACGCGTGGGCAGCAGCCAGCGCATCGGCGATCGAGCTCGCAATCTCGACGGACGACCGCCACGATCGACCGGACTCTTCGAGCGCCTCGTCGAGAGAGATCCCGTCCACGTACTCCATTACGATGTACAGCCGGTCATCGCTCTCTTCGAGCCCGTGGATGGTCGCAATGTTGGGGTGGTTCAGTGACGCTAACGCTTTCGCTTCCCGTTGGAATCGGCTCAAGCGTTCCGGATCGGCAGAGAACTCCTCGGGCAGACCCTTGATCGCTACGTTGCGGTCGAGCCTAGGGTCGTGTCCGAGGTAGACAACTCCCATACCACCACGGCCGATTTCGCGCTGGATGGTGTAGGGACCGACGGTATCGGGAGACGAATAGCTCACGGTTCACAATACTAGGCAGGGGCCGGGGCCGGGGCATTGCAGAGCGTCAGTATCGGCAGCTGCACCGCGCGGCGCAAGCGACCCGTATCTCCTATTCGCTTTGGTCAATGGGAGCGTCCAACGCTTGACCGATGGGAAGTCTCGACTCAAGGAGCGTACGCGCAGCGGTTTTGGAATCACTCGCGGGTCGTGTGTGGAGCGAGGGGCGCGCGCTGAACCCGAACTGGTCCCGAGCCGATGCGAAACGGCGACGGAACCGACGTGAGTCGGCTATGGCCCCCTTGTCATCACCATCCCGAAGATCCTTCGACCGACTGAGCGATGCCCAGAGTCCACGCGTGATCGGTGGTCAGAGGTGGGGACTCGGCGCCGAGTCGGAGAAACGGAGCAACGCGGTTCGAGGGCTCCGCTCGAACACGATGGGTGTGCGCTCTTTATCGATGGCTCGACCCTGGAGCTCGATAAGACAGATCCGAGAACCGTGAAACCTCACGACCGTACCGGAACGCTTACGGGTGTGAGTCGAACGACGGCCGCGATCGACCTACCACTTCAAGCTTTTACCATTCGTCTTCTTACCCCAGGGAGGGAACTCTACCATGCAGTTTTCTAAGATCATGCTTCTCGCCATTGTGCCGTTCGCACTGCTCTGCACATCTGTTGACGCGCAATCCACGTCGTACCGTACATTGACCAGCGTAGTCATCGTTCCGAACACCGCTAACGGCTCGGCCAACTACTACTTGTCGGCCGTGGACGTAGACGGCAACGAAGAGGCTTGGGACGTCGATTCCGGCGTCAGCTCGGATACCGGCCAGGGCTTCCAGTTGTCGATCGACGACGTGTTCCAGTTCAGCATCTCGACCACTTATGCGTCGTTCGCAATCTCGGTCGTGGCATCGGACCCCGCGACGACAACGGTCGACGAGAACACTTACCTG
>JAJFFE010000126.1 GCA_021776775.1 Planctomycetota bacterium
GTCACCGCACGCGCGGTGGCGCGGCCAAAAGCCTCGGCGAGTTGATCGACGGTCTGGACTTCAGCCAGCCCGTCGAGCGGGGACGTTGGAATCGCGTTTGGTAGGGAGTTGTCGGAGAAACGGATTTCGTCGACCGCTAGCCAATCGTCGCCGAAATCGCTGAGTTCTATGTACGCACGGTGACCGATGTGGTCTTCGACGTCTTGCGCTTGTTCTTGCCAGATGTAGCGACCGCCGGTGTTGACGTCGATCGACGCCCCGTTGAACAAGAGCGCGTTGAATCGATCGAGCGTGTAGCCTTCGATGATCAAGCGGATACGACCCCGACCGGCCACTCGGTACTGAATGCGTTTCGAGTTCAGGATGAACGTCGGCGATCGCAGTGACCCCGTCAGTTTCCGTGACCGAAGGCCAGAGTGAGCGACTCCTGCCCCTTCGAGGTAGGTGCGCCACTCTTGCTCTCGCCAGTCGTCTGGAACTGTGGTGTTTTGCCACGCCTCGCCGGTGACGAACCAATGGTCGAGACCGTTGTCGAACGACTCGAACAGTTCGGAGTCGGGCTTCTTCTCGGATTCTATTGGCGGCTGTTGGGCGAGCCACGTCTCGAGTTCGGTGGACAGGTTCTCTCCCGCATTCGCTTCGGGTCGAGTGACACCGACGTGCCACGGGTGGAACGAATGCTCGGCCCTCCCCGCACGACCGAGCGCGGAAATCCAGCGCTGGATGCGTTCAGGAGTGACGTCGTACTCGCGGGCTACGGCTTCGACGTCTCGTGAAGCCGTGAGCGGCGGACGAACGTCGCGGAACT
Source organism: Planctomycetota bacterium (assembly GCA_021776775.1). Classification (GTDB taxonomy): domain Bacteria; phylum Planctomycetota; class UBA8108; order UBA1146; family JAJFFE01; genus JAJFFE01. The sequence continues at coordinate 809 of JAJFFE010000126.1, forward strand.
CGATGGCGTCGACGCCGATGTGTCCCCAACCGCCGCGGTGTTGATCGACGATCTCGAATCGCGCTGTCTTGCCTATGAACTCTCTCACGTCCAAAGACTCGGGACGCATGACGGGGGAGTTGGCTCCCGTGACCGATTGCACGGTCTTACCGTCTATCACCAAGTTGACGCACGTCTTGCCCTCGTGGTTGCCGCCGTTGATCAAGAAATCGATGCGTGGCAACTCGATCACGAAGTCGCGGCTGATCAGTTTCCCGACGTGGTGATCGGAGTCTCGCGAATTCTTCTTCACTTGCTCGCGAGACTCGTGGCTGTTGACGAACGCGCGGCCTCTGTGCCCGTTGACTTTGTGCCAATGACCCACGGTGCCCAACGTCTGCGGAGCCGGTCCGAACGCCGTGCCTTCGACCGTCCACCCCTCGTAGGAACCGTTTTCGAAGTCTTCGAACACGACGGGATCACGCGGCACGTATCGTCGATAGCCGTCACCGAAAAGCGCTTCGTGGGTGGCGCGCAACTCCTGTGTGATCTGCGTTCCGACAGCCTCGGCCGTAAGTGACGCGAGGCGGTCGCGACCACTGGAGTGAAGCTGACGAAGCGTCGCGAACAGTGGCTCCGCCGCCTGGGGATACAGCGCGACTTCTCGTTGCCGCGAACTCTGCAGGAATCCCATCAAGGCGTAGTAGTCGGTCGTGGGGATCGCATCGAACTTGTGGTCGTGGCAGCGCGCACAGCTGACGGTCGTGGCGACGAACGACTTCGTCATGACGTCGATCTGGTTGTCCATGCGCTCCGCTTCATCCTTGCGGACGTCGGTCGGTGCGTGCGTGCCTTGGTGCAGGAACCAGAAGCCTGTGCCGATCAGGGACTCATTGAACCCTTCGCCTGGGTGACGGCGTGGGTTCTCCAGCAGATCGCCGGCGAGATGCTCGGTGACAAAGTCGTCGTACGGCACATCCGCATTGAACGCGCGGATGACGTAGTCGCGGTACTCGAATGCGTGTGGGATCGGATAGTCGAACTCATGTCCGTACGTCTCGGCGTAGCGCATGAGGTCGAGCCAGTGGCGGCCCCAACGTTCTCCGTAGTGCGGTGACGCGAGCAGTCGGTCGACGACGCTTTTGTGCGCGTCCGGGGAGGCGTCGGCGACGAACGCGTCATGTTCGGCGACCGACGGCGGCAAGCCGATGAGATCGAACGTCACCCGTCTGAGCCACGTTGCGCGGTCAGCGTCATCGGCAGGAGTGCGCAGCCCGGCCGCTTCACGCTTCGCGGCAATGTATCGGTCGATATCATCGAGCGGCCAAGAGACGTCCACCACGGGCGGAACGGCGCCCGGGTTCAGCGGCGTCCACGACCAGTGCGGCGCGTACTCCGCGCCCTGCTCGATCCAACGCCGAAGCGTGTCGACTTCGTTCGGTTCGAGCGCGACGTGCCCCGCCGGTGGCATGCGTTCGTCGACGTCCGTCGATGAGATGCGGGCGACGAGTTGACTCTGTTCGGGTTGTCCGGGAACGATGGCCGCGCCGCCTCGACGGTCCGCCGTTGCTCCTTCGTACGTGTCGAGGCGCAATTTGGCTTTGCGCGTCGACGGATCGAAACCGTGACACGGGAAACAGCGTCGCGAGAGGATCGGCTTCACGTCGAAGTTGAAATCGACCGGGTCGCCCGGCAGCGGCGCGGCGGTGTTAGCGTGTACCTTGGCCGCGACACGCACGCCGGCTCGGTCGTTCGCCAGTGCGAACGCGAGAAGGGCAGCCAGCGAGAGGCTGGCGACTCCGAAGACGGTCACGCGCGAGATCAAGTGGACCCCCTTGGCCGAGGCAGCGGGTTCGATGGGTTGAGAGGCAGAAGTATACCCGGATTCGGGCTGAGTCTCAGGGCCGCGTCTGTCACTCTGTTCCGCCATTCGTCACCTCCACTACATCTCACTCGTCATACTGCGCTCGTGCCTTCCTTCGCCCATCCGTGTGTGGAACAATTATCCGGCTGATAGGGCATTCGTGAGCGACAGCCCGCAACCGCGCGGACATGACGGCGCGTAATCTAGCACTCTTAGGAGATACCGATGCGGGAGATCGTGGAACAGCCCACGAGAAGCAAGCTTCGCTGGGTCATCATGCTCGGCGGAATCGTCTTCTCGGTCTTGGTAGTCCGCCACTGGCTTCCCGACTCTTCGTCCGTCCCTAACGATGTCGCTGGGCCGACGCTCGAGGGCGGCGCGACCTCCGAAGTCGTCGCGGTACCGATCGACGCTGTTCACCCCGTCGAGCCGACGGCAGGGTTTCTCGGTGGTGGACGAGTCGTCGACGTTCACACGAGGCAGGGCATCTCCGCGGCCCGTCTCGAGGTCCAAACGGTGAAGCGAGGCGTTACCAAGCGTCGGCACGTGGTGTTGTCCGATGATCAGGGACGCTTTGACCTCGGACGGTGGAGCGCGACCTATCGATCGGCGACGCTCGTCGTCACGCACCCGGAGTATGCGACGCGTCGCTACTCGACACAGCTCGGCTGGCCACGAGAGATTTCGCTGTTTCCCGGCGCCCGAGTGAGCGGAACGATCGAGACCCTCGAAGGTATCCGCGTGCACGCGGGTGGCGAGTTGGCAATCTTGGAGGCGGCCGAACTAGAGCCCGGTTGGGTCGATCCCGAGAACGTTCGGCCGGGCGAGACGATTCGTGGCGCGGACGTCCGGGCCATCGCGATCGCGGACGACGGGTCGTTCTCGTTCGCGGCGACGACGTCAACGATTGCGCTGCAGGCGCGCGTGGCGGGCTACGGGCCGGGGGCGACCAGCGTTATCGATGTCGACCCTCGCCGCGCCACGATCGTCGTGGTTCGTGTCGGATCGGAGCACCGACTCCGCGGCGAAGTCGTCGATCTCGAAGGTGCACCGGTCGCCGGAGCTCGGGTCGACGTCGTTGCCGCCCTGGCCGATCGAGATCCCGACCGGTTTCACGTGAAGGTCGAATTGCCGTGCGTGGCGACCACCGACGCCGACGGTCGGTTCGAGATCGATCGCTTGGCCGAATCGTTCGTCAGCTTGAAGGTTAGCCACGAGCGGTTCGATCCGGTTCCGCTCGACGGCGCATCGACCGACACACAGATCCGCATCGAGCTTTCGGGGTGCGGGTGGTTGGTCGGTCGTCTGGGCGGCGGCGCCCCGACCGAGGGCGTCTTGTTCCTCGAAAACGGGACCGAGGTGCCGGTCGATTGTCGCGATGGCGGATTCTCGACGCGCGCCGTCCCGGCGCCGGCGCAGTCCGGTTGGCTGTCGTTCCCCGGGTTTGCCATGGTTGCTATCGAATGGGCTCACCGGGTCGGCCCCATCGACGTCGGTAGCATCGAGCTCTCACCGCTTGCGGAAATGACGGTCCGCGTCGAGGACGAGGCGGGGTCATCGATAGCCCGCGCCCGCGTCGAGGTCGCTCAACAGCGAATCGCCAAACGTTGGAAGAGCGTCAGTGACGGGTTCACGAACGACGAAGGCTTGGCGGTGGTTCGCGCGCCGTCGACCGGAGCGGTCTACGTGCGGGCGAGCGGCTACGGCTTCGTGCCGTCGAGTGTTTCGTTCGACGGCGAGACCGTAGAGCAACCGATCGTCTTGTCGTTAGCGCCGGCGGGATCCGTCAACGGGCGAGTCGTGCGCGCCGACGGGACGGCCGTCTTTGGCGCGAAGGTCAGCGGGCAGTATCCGAGTGTGCGGGATGGTCGCACCGTGCAGCAATTCGTCGAATGCTACACCGGTGCGCGTGGCCACTTCGCACTCGACGGGCTGGAAGCGCCGAGTGCGTTTCGGTTGAAGGTCGTTGCCACCGGGTTGCCGGGCGCATCGGCTCCGGTCGAGCTGTCGAGTGCCGGGCAACTCGTCGACGTCGGAGACATCGTCTTGGAAGGCGGGCGTTCCGTGCGCGGCGTGGTTCAAGATAGCAGCGGTGCCGTCGTTGCCGATGTTCTCGCCAAGATGTGGGGGCAGAGTTCCGGTGTTTCTCAATGGACTCGCAGCGACGCGTCGGGCCAATTCCATTTCGAGAGTGTGACGGAAGACACACACTGGTTGACGCTGAGTCACCGCCAATACCTCGACGGCGTCATGCAGCAGGTCGAGGTCGCAGGTGCCGATGTCGAAGGCCTCGTCGTCGTCATGCAGAAGGGCAAGGCGTACGACGGCGTCATCGTGGACGCGGCCGGGGCTCCGATCGAAGGGGCGAGAATCCTCGTCAATGCGCAGGGCATGATCATCGATGAGGTCGCCGCTCGCGCCCGTACCGATGTCGACGGTCGGTTTCAACTCGATCGCGCCCCTTCGGGACCCATTCGGTTTCGCGTTCAGCACGAGCATTACAAGTCGGTCAATCTTCAGTACGACAGCGTCGAGTCGATCGAGGTCCCGTTCGTATTGCCTTCGGGCGCAAAACTGCACGTGGAATTCGTGGTGCGGGGCGGCAATGCGCCTCCGACAACGGCCACGATTCGCCTGCACGGGGGTTCCGGCGGAACGTTCTTCACCGACAGTGTCGAAGACGGAGTTCTGGTGCGGGGCGGATTGTCGCCGGGACGCTTCACGCTTTCGATCGATCCGCGAGGGTTTGTGCCGACCGATCCCGTCGAGATCGATCTGATCGACAATGAGACGACGGTCGAGCGCGTCGTCCTCGAACCGCAACCGGACCCGTACGAGATTGTTGTCGTCGACCCGTCCGGGCAGCCGGTGTCGCAAGCGCAAATCGCTTTCTTCGAAAGTCACTCCCGAGGAATCGACAGTCGCGGGCGCGGGGTGACCGATGGTCGCGGTGTTTTTGCCGCGACGGTTCCGCTCGGTCCTGAAACAGCGGTCATGGCGTCGACTCAACTTCACGCGCCGGTCGTGGCCGACCCCGCGCGCGATTCTCTCATCGACGGTCGGATCACGCTGGTGCTCGCCGAGCCGTCGGTGCTCGAGGTGACCGTCGTTGCGCCGGACGACTTGGCCGGGCGCGGGCTGTCGAGTCACGTGACCGAGGTTCGCTCCCGCTTTCCGAACCTCTGGATCAAATCGGTACCGGTGGTTGAGGGGTTCGCCCGACACTCCAACCTGGCCGACGGTCGGTTCCGAGTCACCCTGCGTCGCGGCCAGGATATCGTGGCCCGTCGCGAGGTGGAGTTGGCGGCCGGGGAACGTCGCGAGTTGACCATCGACCTCGGGGGTTCGACCGCGATCGACGGGACGGTGCTCCTGAACGGGACACCCGTCTCCGGCGGACGACTGGAAATCGAACGGCCGGAGTTCTCGACCTCGGTGGTGGTCGGAGGGAGCGGCTTCTTCGATGCCACCCTGCCGGGGCGGGGCCGTTACCGCTTTTCGTACCGGCGTGAAGGTAGCGGTGTGTCGCGCTCTTACAACGTCAGCACCGGATCGGTCGAGATCGACTTCGTGACCGCGCGACTGACGGGACTCGTCCTCGACGCGGACGGCGATCCGGTTCCGAGCATCGCCGGTCGATTGTCGGGGACGTCAGCGCAGCGCTTCACCACCGACGCCGCGGGCCGCTTTGCCATCGAAGGCGTGCCGGCCGGTGAATACACGTTCAGCTTTCAGCGACCGCCGGCGGGACAGCACGGGTCGCGAATGCCGTTCGTCGTCGGCGAGACGGCCGACGTCGTCTACCGGTTCACTCGGGCACGATCGCTCGAGGTGGTGTTCGAAACACCGTCCGGCGCGGCTCCCAACCGATGGAACGTGTATCACTTGACGGAGGAGGGGCGCGCGTTGACCCAGAAGGTGGGCGACAATCTCGTGGAGTGGCCGACGGACGGCGCCGTCGCCTTGATCCACGCCGACCGCTTTGCGCCGGTCACGATTGCGATCGCCCCCGATGATGAACGGGTGGTGGTTCGCTTGGCTCCGAGTGGCCGAGTCTTCGTTCGTATCAGAGACGGAAGTGCGGTTCAACTCGTCGATCACGAGTTCCGCGTAGAGCCGATACCCCCGGTCGAACTACACCCGTGGTTGCGCCGACAAGACACGTCACAGTACGGGCAAGGCGCACTCCGCCTAGCGCCCGGCCGGTTCCGCTTCACGACCACGCTACCGAGTGGGGTCGAGGTCGAACGAGAAGTCGAGGTGGCCGAGGGAGTGACGACGGAGATTGAGTTGCAGTAGTAGGCCTGTTGTCTAGTGTGGCTCAGACTCGCTGGTTCAGTTTGGCGAGCTTCTGCTGTTTCTCTTTGCGCTTGCGTTTGGTCCGGCGCAGCCACGCGTCGCCGACGAACGGAACCGCGCCTTTGACGCGATCGAAGTCAGCCCAGTGGTTCTTGGCGATCACTACCGCTTCGGCGATGCCCCACGCTGCGATGACAATAAGAACAATGGCCGCGATCTCGAGCGGGTTCAACTGCATTTGCTGATTGCCGACGCCGTCCATGACCGGGCCCGTGATGTCCTGCTTCTCCGGCGCCTTGCGGTTGATGTTCACGATGATCAACCCTTGAGACAGGATGAAGCACGTCACCCCGTAGGACGCCGAGATCCAGAACTTCTTGAACATGCGCACCGCTTCAGCCTCTTGAAACTCTTGTTCCTCTTCTAGCTCTTCTTCCGTCTTCGGGCGCATGGAATCCGGGCCGTCTTCCATGACCAAGATGCGGATCTCTGTATCGTGTTTGATCGACTTGATGATGGCTTTCACCCGATCGATCGTCAGCGGCGACTCGGGTTTGCCGGGCTTGTTGTTGTGCTTGCGCGCGAAACGAGTGATCGCCTCGGTCAGCTCATCGTCGATGGTGACGCCGGTCAGGACACTCTGCTTGGTGGTGTGCTGGTGAAGGGCGTAGAAGAGGGGGTAGAGCTCTTTGTCGTCGACCTTGGCCATCGCGATATCGTCTCTTCGATTCTTATTCGTCTCGCCGCCGCGCGGTACCCGATCGTGCTTCGAGAACCCGGGCGAAACGATCCTTGGAAGCGTTCGTCACGGAACTGACTGAGACAGTACTGAGGAAGACAGTACTGAGGAAGACAGTATAGCGAGTTGGTCGGCTGAGCCGACCGTTGATCACGAGCTTTCGAACCGAGTCGCCAAGATTTGCGGACTGGTCGGGGCTAGCGAATCAGGTCGGCGGCCAGCTCCAGGAACGGGTTGGGCCAGACGAACAACGCGACCGTGCCCGCGGCAGTGATGGAGAGCGCAACCACCATGGGCCACGGGGCCTCGCCGGCCAGTCGGCCGCCGCTCGGGGCCCGATCTGCGTCCGCCAGTGGATTGAAGAACGCGCGGTAGACGATCGGCAGAAAGTAGGCAGCATTCAGCAGTGAGCTCAACAGGATGACTCCGACCGCGAAGTAGTGCTCGACCTGCCACGCGCCCTGAACCAGGTACCACTTGCTGATGAATCCGGCGGTCGGGGGGAGCCCGATCATGGAGACCGTGCCGATGGCGAACGCACCCATGGTGATCGGCATGCGCTTCCCGATCCCATCGAGCTGACTGATGTTGGTCTTGTGGGTCGCCGTGTAGATCGAGCCGGCCGCGAAGAACAGGGTGATCTTGCCGAACGCGTGCGCTGCAATATGAATCAGCGCCGCTCGGATCGAGAGCGGGACGAGCAGGGCGGCGCCCAAGATCACGTACGACAGTTGACTAATCGTCGAGTAGGCGAGTCGCCGCTTGAGATTGTCTTGGAAGAGCGCGATCCCGCTGGCGATCAAGATGGTGGTACCGGCCATGTAAGGCAGCCACTTCGCCTGGCCGGTTTCCATGAGCGTGGCCGGACCGAAGATGTAGACCACGACCTTGGTCACCGTGAACACGCCCGCCTTCACCACGGCAACCGCGTGCAGCAGTGCACTGACCGGAGTCGGCGCGACCATCGCCGCCGGCAACCAGCGGTGGACCGGCATGAGCGCCGCCTTGCCGGTTCCGTAGATCATCAAGAAGAAGATGGCGCCGTAGACTGGGATGGAGACTCGCCCATCGGCGAGCGCTTCTTTGAACACACCGCCCGAGCGGAACTCCAAGGTTCCAGTGGTGGCCCACGTCCACATCACCCCGAAGAGCAAGAGACAGATACTCGTCCCGACCAGGATTCCCAGGTAGGTGCGTCCGCCGCGTTTGGCGTCTTCGGTTCCCTTGTGCGTGACGAGGGGGAACGTCGAGAGGGTCAGCACTTCGTAGAAAATGAAGAGCGTAAAAAGGTCGCCCGCGAACGCGATGCCCATGCTGGCCGAAATGGCGAGCGAGAAGCAGACGAAGAACCGGGTCTGGTTCGACTCTTTGTTTTTTCGAACGTACCCGATGGCGTACAGAGTGGTGATGATCCACAGGCCTGAGGCGATCAGCGCGTACGTCATGCCTAGGGATTCGACCCGAAACGTGAGCGGGAGTCCGGGCATGACTTCGAACGCGGTGTACTCGAGAGGGAATCCGACGCGCAAAAGTTCGTAGATGCGCAGCACCTGAGTGAACAGCGCTCCCGCGACGCCGAGGCTGATGATCTCGCGTGCGTTGGGGAACCGTCCGAACAACGCGACGAGGATCGCACCGAGCGCGGGAATCGCGAGGGCGATGATGGGGGCGATATCGTTCATCGGAGCGACCTCATCATGGGTTCCCCAGGAGCATTCGTGCGGCCGATTCAGCGAGACCGCCGGTGAGAGTTGCGTCGATTCCGAAGTAGATGCTGGCCCCGATCAGAACCCAGGTCGGGAGCAGGAGAGACCAGGGCGCCTCGCGAGTCGGAGCGTCTTCACGGGGTTCGGCGAAGTAGATCAGCTCGATCATGCGCCACACGTAAATGAGAGCGAGGATGGAGCCGATCAGGACGACGATGGCCAGCGGCCACAGCCCGCTCTCCAGGGCTCCCGTCACGAGATACCACTTGCTGACAAAACCGGCCGTCAACGGGAAGCCGATCAAGCTCAGGCCGCCGGCGGTAAACGCGGCCATGGTGAGCGGCATGCGCTTCCCGAGCCCGGATAGCGCATCGAGGCTGGTCACACGAGTTCGGTAGGCGACCGCTCCTACCGCCATGAACAAGCCGCCCTTGATCATCGCGTGGTTGACGATATGAACGATCGACCCCGCGATCCCGCTGACGTTCAGCAACGAGAAGCCGAGCACGATGTACCCGATCTGCGCCACACTCGAGTAGGCCAGCGTTTTCTTGAACTGAGTCTGGCGGATGGCGATCACCGATCCGAGGATGATCGCAAAGCAGGCGCACGCCATCAGAATCACCCGGTTGGGGATCTGACCGAAGCTGAACTGCACTCCGAAGATCGTGAAGTAGAACCGGATCGTCATGTAGATCCCGACCTTGGTCGCCGTGGCGGCGAGCAGGGCGGTGACGGCGGACGGGGCGTAGGTGTACGCGTTCGGTAGCCACGTGTGCAGGGGGAACAGCGCCATCTTGATGCCGAGGCCAACCATCAAGAAGGCGAACGCGACGTAGATCGTGGCGTTCTTGGTTCCGTAGAGCTGTTCGTCCTTGAAGTAGAACTCTGTCAACTTCGCGGACATGTCGGCGATGTTGAGCGTGCCGGTCATCATGTACAGGTAGCCGATGGCGATCAGGATGAAGCTCGCGCCGATCGAGCCGATCACGAGGTAGTTGATCGCGGCGGTAAAGGCGCGCCGGTCGTTGTTGCCGCCGAGCGCAATCAAGCCGTACACGGTCAGCGAGGAGATCTCCAGCATGACGTATATGTTGAAGGCGTCACCGGTGATCGTGATGCCGAGCAGCCCCGCTTGGCACAGGAGCCATAGCGAATAGAAGAAGTTGTGACGGTCCTTCGGTATCTCTTTGGCAACCGACAGTCGTGCGTAGAACGTGGTCACGCACGAGATCGCTGCGACGACCACCAGCACGGTGGCGCTCAGAGCGTCGACTCGATACTCGATACCCCACGGTGCTTGCCAGCCACCCATCGCGTAGGTGACGACGCCCTCCGCTTGGACTTTCATGAGCAGGGCGATCGTGGCCGCGAAGGTCGCGCTGGCGACTAGGGTTGCCCAGAGCCACGGTAGCACTCCACGGCCGGCGAAGACCGCCAGCAATCCGCCGAGTAGAGGCAGCACGACGACCAGGGCTGGAAGGTGCGTGTCGATCACTCGGCACCGTCCATTTCTTCGATTTCGTCGGTCTCGATCGTCCCGTACGCGAGCTTGATGCGCACGACGATCGACAGAGCCACTGCGGTGATACTGACCGAAACGACGATCGCGGTCAGCATGAGCACGTGCGGGATTGGGTTTGCGTAGACAGCGTTGGGATCTTTGAAGTCGGCGATCGGGGCGACGCCGCCTTCGACGACTGCCATCGAGATGTAGAGCAAGAAGATCCCGGTCTGGAACAAGCCGAGCGAGATGACCTTCTTGACGAGGTTCTTCTTCGCGATCACGCCGTAGAACCCGATCATCATGATCAGGACGTAGATCCAGTAGTTGAAGATTTCGAACTGATTCACGAGGTGGCCGACCCCTTCGATTCACCCGTCTCGGGGGCGTTTTCGGGACCGGAGACAGCGGTCGGCTCTGTGATCATGTTGAAGACGGTGATCATCACCGCGGCTACGGTGAAGCCGATTCCGGTTTCGACGAGAGTCATGCCGAGAGGCTCCGCTGAGGCCGGATCGCTAAGAAGCACTCGGTAGTCGAGGAAGGCCGCGCCGCGGAACATTCCCAGTACGCCGATACCTGCGTAGAACAAGACGCCGAGAGCCATGGTGGCCTCGACCGCTCGCCGCGGCAGAGCGCGCGAGCCCGCCTCCACCCCGAACACGAGACAGTAGAGGATGTACGCCGCGGCCAGAATGACGCCACCTTGGAACCCTCCGCCCGGACCGATCTCGCCGTGCGCAATGACGTAGAACCCGAAGATCATGATGTAGGGGATCAGCATCTTCGAGGTCACGCGGATGACGACGTGTTCCTCAATGCTCCCGGGTTGCTTCATGGCATCGCCTCTTCGCTGGGCGAGTCGCCTTCTTCGCGCCGTCTGAGGAGCAGGATCATGACGGCGCCGGCGGTGAAGATGACCGCGGCTTCGAACATGGTGTCGAAGGACCGATACGACGCGAGGACAGCGGTGACGAGGTTCGGGACGTGCTCGTGGAACTGGTTTTCGGTGTGGATTTCTTCGCCCACCTTGGGAACCGTTTGCGCGATGTACTCCGGCGCCGTGTACAGGTTGACCTTGTTCGCGTAGCCGCTGCGCGTGTCTTTGTGAAACCCGCGCGGATCTCCGTACGACGGCATGTCAACCGTGCCGTAGATGAGCGCTGCTCCCGTGAGGGTGACCGCGAGCAAACCCGGCCAATGAAGGTCGGGATGCTTCTTTTCGTTTCGACCTGTGATCGCGATGGTGCCGAGGAGGAGCACCGTGGATATCCCAGCGCCCACCGCCGCTTCGGTGAAGGCAACGTCCATCGCGGCCATGCTGACCCAGAGGAGCGCCATCAACAAGGAGTAGATCCCGGCCAACATCGTCGCAGAGAACAAGCTGGGGACGCTGACGACGGCAGCCGCTACGATCACGACGAGCAGCAAGAGGAGGACATCGATCGCGGTCAAGACTTCGAACACCTGGAGGCTATCCACCGAGCGTCTCCTTGTCGGTCTCGTCGTCGTGATACGCCGCTTGCGTGATGGCGTGGATTGCGGTCGGCGAGGTCAAGTAGATGAGCACTGTGATCATCAGTAGCTTGATGGCTGTCCAACCGTCGGGATCGGCGCCGACGAGCAACCCGATAAGAATGAAGGTCTGCGCGAGCGTGTCTGCTTTCCCAGCGGGGTGGACCCGGGTGAAGAAGTTCGGCATGCGCAGAACTCCAACCGCGCTGGTCAGCGCCAAGAAACAGCCCGCGAAGAGCAGAACACAACCTATGATTCCAAGGACACTCATATCAGTTCAACCGCCGGTACTGAACTAGCTTCAAGATGGCGATCGTTCCGATGTAGTTGAGCAACGCGTAGAGCAGCGCAATGTCCAAATAGCCCGACCGGCCGCCGATGGTGCCGAGTAGAGTCAGGAAGATCACGGTCTTGGTCCCGATCAAGTTCACGGCGAGGATTCGATCGAACACCGTCGGGCCGGCGAATGCGCGAATGAGGACAAGGCCGGTCGAGAACAGAATCACGAACGCGGCAATGACTAGGATCTGCGTCGTCATCATGGCGCGGCAGCCTTCGCTTCGCTGTCGAGGGATTGCAGTCGGCGTTCCATCTCGCCGCCGCGGAGTTCTTCCGCCGCCGCGTGAGTCAGCGCGTGAACCAACAGTTTGTCACCGTCGAGTTGGACAGTCACGGTTCCCGGAGTCAGGGTGATGGAGTTCGCGTAGGTGGCCCGGCCGAGGGCGCTGCGTAGCTCCATTTTGAGCTCTATGAACTCTGGTTCGATCGGAAGCCTCGGGCTCCACACGACGCGCGCAATGTCGATGTTGGCCCGTAGAATCTGCCAGGCGAGCCACGGAAGGTAGGTGAAGAGCGGCAAGACGCGCAGCGGTTGCCCCTCGTCGTCGACGATCCCCATGCGGATGGAGGTCACCAACACCAGGACAGCGCTGATCACTGCGGCGATCAGGAGCTGCGGATTGATGGGGTGGTCGTGATTCCACGGGTTGATGGTCTCACCCGAGAGAAGGCACCAGAACAGAAGTAGGAGGATGAACAGAGTAGCGATGCGCACCGCGAGGCTCCCCAGATTGGCCGTTGAAGTTGCGCATCTTAGCGAGGCTTGCGTCCGCCGAAAGGGCTTCGAGCCGTCTGGGTGCCGATTCTCTCGAGGACGGGTCTTGAGACACCGCTGCGGCGGGACTCTAATGTCCCGGCACCTTTGGGGCTCGCCGTGTTCGCGTTCGGCCGCTTGACACCGGCGAGCCAGGTCGCTAGGCCATTGCGCCACTCGACTCGAGCCCAACTAACCCGTCGGAGATGAACCTCATGCTGACAGCGATCCTAGTTCTCGCCGTGTTGATACCGACTCTGGACGACGGATTCGGCGCGTTTGATGAGAAGCGGCTGTACGGCTCGATCAAGTCGGTCGCCGAGGACGGCGACAGCATTCAGCTCAAGACCCGCAAGGGAACCATGCTCGTGTCCGGACTCCTGAAGGCGGACCGGTTTGTCTACTCGTCGATTCAGTTGGCCGACGTCAAGGACGGCACGAAGGTGTGGATCCTCGGGAAGAAGCAGGATGGGTCCGATCTCCCTCTCAACGGCTATCCGCCGCACATCACGGCTGTCACGTCGATGGTGGTCGGTGCGTTCAAGCCGCCGAAGCGGACCAGCAAGCAACGCCAACTCGGAATCGACTGGCACGAGGGACCGTTGAAGCGGACCGACGGCAAGCTGATGCTCGATCGAATCGAACTGCAGATCGGGACGAATCGGAAGATCTTGACGCTCAAGAAAGAGAAGAGCCTCAAGCTGAAGAAGGGGCTGAAGGTGTTGGCGATTGGTCTGAGCGCCAAGATCCCGGCTCCGAAGGAGGGGGAGAAGCCGCTTCGCGTCAAAGGGAACATCAAGATCCAGCGGCTCGAGGTGACCGGGAAAGTGGTCCCCAACAAGGAGTTGCCGTCGCTGCTTGGGCTCTAGCTAGCCAAGCTAGCGCGTCGCGGTGTTCGACGGTATCAGACCCTTGATAAATGCCAGAGGCCAGTGGGTTGAGCCCGGGCGCCGCCCCAGATCCCCGGGCGGGAGAGGCGTCGACGTCTCCTGCGGCGCGAGGCCCGACGGGTTGTCCGCGGCTGGGCGCTGGATCTTGGCGCTGGATCTTGGCGCGACGCCGGCGCGACCGCGCTTATCGGACCGTCGAATTCTTCATATCAACCGTGCCAGCGGCACTTTGGAGAGAGTCCGGGTGCCGAGTATGGGTAATCGTCATGAGCCCTAAAGCTCGGACGTCCCGGCGGACGAAGTCACCTTCGGCTCTGTATCTTTGAAGGGTGCCGATGGATCTGTCCGTCATTTTCCCCCGAGCGGGCTTGCGGGGGGACGCTGATTGCGCCGAACTCGCTGAGGCACTTGCGGGAACGTCACTTCAGTGGGAAATCGTGATCGTCGGCTCAGACGATCGAGTTTCCAAGCTCACCCCGGACGACCCGCGAATTCGCGTGGTCAACACTTCGGCCGGCGTCGGGACCTTCCGTCGGGGGTACCTCGAAGCGCGCGGCGAGTGGCTCATCGCTCTCGAAACGAGTTGTGCCGGACTGATCGCCCAGATCCCAGCAATTGTCGACGAGTTACAGCATTCGACGCAGCCGGATCTCGTCCTCTCCCTCACGGCGGAAGAGCCGAGCGAACGCGGATGGCCGCGACGCATTCGCGATCGCATGTACCGCCTCGCCTTTCGCAGAAGCGTCGCCGAGGCACCGCTTGGCGTGTACGGGTTCCGCCGCGGCGTGCTCGACGCGATCGGCGTCGACGAGCGCGCGAACCATCCGTTGGGGCTGCTCGCTCGCGCATTCGATCGAGGTTTGGACATTCGCAAGTTGCCGAGCACCGAGGCCGCATTGCGACGAGCTCCGCTGACGCGGCACCTCGGCTTTCTGCTGACGCGCCGCCCCGCGCTCTACTACGGAAGCTTCGGGATGATCGCGCTACTCGTTGGCGCGATTGGCGTATCGGTCGGCGGGATCCGTTGGGCGTTTCATCCGGAGATGACGGACTGGGGCGGGATCCTCAGTCTAGCTGTCGTCGGGATCGCGGGTGCGCAGGTTGCGCTCTTCAGTTACCTGTTCGATCGCCAACAAGGCATGGGACGTCTAGTGCAACGCGCCACTCACGGGTCGTGACGGACGACGGCACTGGCTCCAAAAAAAAGAGGCGACACCGATTGGCGTCGCCTCTTTTTTCGTTTCGAACCTGTGCCAGTGTTACGGGCAGGGAGAACTCGTGCACGCGAGCGAGTCCATGCTCGGGTCGACTCCACAGTCGGGGAACGGCGCCGTCGGTTGCGGAGATCCAGGCGTGAACAACGCGCCTAGCGTGTAGACCGCGTCCGAGATGTCGAAACCACCGTCATCGTTCGAGTCAGCCGCGTCGTTACAGCTCGGCGGCGGTGCGCCGGGCGTGAACAGGGCTGCCAGCGAAAAGACTGCGTCCGAAATGTCGTAGTTGTCGTCGCTGTTCGCATCACCACGGACGAACACGTCACCCGTGAGGGTCGGGACGAGTGCGTCGATGTAGGTGAGCGCGAGGTCCACCAAATCATCTCCGACGCCACCGAACTCGAACGACGTCGAGATCACGTTACCGGCTCCGCCGGTCGTGTCGTAGAAGAGGCCGACGCCGTAAACGACTTCGACGATGGCCGGGTCCGGCAGCAAGTCCGGGGAGTTCTCCCAGATCAGTCCGACGTTCGTGCCGAGCAGGTCGGTCGTCGCCGGAATCACTCGGTCGGTGTAGTCGTTGCCGCCGTTGTTGTCCTGCGTGTACACGACCTGCTGAAGCGTGGTCAGGTCTAGGCTGCCGTGCATGAGTCCGTT
The DNA here is from genome assembly GCA_021776775.1 of Planctomycetota bacterium. Classification (GTDB taxonomy): domain Bacteria; phylum Planctomycetota; class UBA8108; order UBA1146; family JAJFFE01; genus JAJFFE01. The sequence continues at coordinate 16,269 of JAJFFE010000126.1, forward strand.
CAGCTCGGTGAGCGTATCGTCACCTTCGAACGGGTTGCAGGGCGGAACCGGAGGCGTTGTGGCGCAGAACGAAACGCCCGGATCGTTGGTGGAGTTGTCGCACCCGTCGTAGTCGTGAAACGGGGTGAACGGGTTGTAGGAGAAGTGATCTGCGCCTTCGAGGTAGATCGCGACACCGGCGTTGACCAGGTCGGCTAGGACTTGGCCATCGTCTTCGGTCAACTCGCCATCGTTCGGGAAGGTTCCGAGCATGACCCACATGACGTTACCCGGCTGAATGAACGTCGAGAAGCAGGCGAACCCGTCGAGCTGCCCGATGATCAACGTCGTTTCGCCGACAGAGTTGAGTGAGGTATTGAGGAGCTGAACACTGTTGACGGTCCCGTCGCTTTCTTCACCGGCGAAGATCAAGTGACGTTCACCGTTGTAAGGCGAGTGAATCAGCGAGCAAGTGAGGGTAGGGCTCGGTACGAGCGTACCACTCAGGTCGCAGACACCGACGACCTCGTACTCGAGCAGCCCGGCCGGCGCGCTGGCGTCGATGTAGCTGGTCTCGGTACCGGCGATCGTCGTGACGATCGCGCCACTTTGGTAGATCTCGATGGAGTCGTAGGTATCGGAGTTCGTCCAGCTCAGCGTGACGTTCGGGATCGAACAATCGGACACGCAGGTGAGCGCGATCGGGGCGAGACACTCCGGGCAGAAGTTCGGGGCGCCGGGAGTCTCGTCGTACGGTCCGGGAGCAGCCGCCACACCGAACGCGCCGATCAAGAAGTCTCCGGTCATGTCCGGGCAGCGACGCACGAAGGACGGGACGAACGAACCAGCCGGGCTGACGTCCGGACCGATCGACGGGGGACCGTAGTGGAACTCGGTGCCGCTGGGCGGATTGTCCTCTTCGACGATCGCGATCAAATCGGTAATTGCGGTCCACGGCGTGACGTCGAACACTCCGTCGTCGTCCGTGTCGAGGTCGTCGCCGATGACTCCGGTGAACCCTTCGATCAGCATGTGGGTCACGTTGTCACTGTTTTCGAAGGCCAGATCCGTGGTGAGATCTGCAACTCCGACGGTGAAGCTCGCCTCGGCCGCGACGAAGTAACCCGTCGGGGAGAGAACGAATCCGTCGAGCGGCTCGGCTTCTTCGACGATGCCGCTGTTCATGGAGCCGGTGTCACCGATCACGACGTACGTCAACCCGTCGAGCGACGCTCCGGGCGGGCCCGCAAGTTCGAAAAACTCTTCGATGTCGGTACCTGGTTGATCGATGCGGAGTTCGTTGATGACGATTTGTGCGTGGGACGCACTGGCCAGCAACAACACGGCTATGGAGCAGAGAACGCCTCTCATGGACGCATTCCTTCCAATGTAGTGACAACGGCAAACCGGGACTATCGTCGATGACAGTCGTGTCGCTGTCTCCCTCTGTCGGGCGGAACAGTCGACTTGGCGCCGGGGACTTGTTTGAGAACGGGAAAAACGAGGACCGTCATTCTAAACCACGCCGGAGATACGGCGAGCCCATTCTCTGGCGTTCGTGCGAAACTTCGCGATTGCGTCACCGACCGGCAGTGCACACATCACCCCTGCGACACGTACGGAACGTCAGAGCCATAAGGAGGTTGCCGGATTGCGCATTGTGCACCTTGTTTCGTTTTGGACATCGGGCACAGTGTCGCGACTCTTAGGATCCGGAGACGTTCGATGGGGTTCACCGACCCACTAGTGCTCGGAACGGCGGCGGGGCTCGCCACCGCTCTGTGCTGGGCTGGCGGGAGCTTGCTGTTCAGCCGAATCGCTGTCCCGGCGGCCGGCATGAACCTGTTCAAAAATGGTTTCGGTTCACTCCTGATCATCGGGACGCTTTGCGTTTTGGCGCTTTTCCGCGGCGGCGGCCCAGTGGTCACGTACGGTTCGAGTGCGTGGGCGTGGTTGGCGTTGAGCTCTGTCTTCGGGCTCCTCATCGGTGACACGCTGTACTTTCGCAGCATCCAAATTCTCGGTCCCCGCAAAGCGCTGGTGATGTCGTTGTCCGTCCCGCCGCTTGCCGCGCTGGCGTCGTGGTGGGCGCTCGGTGAGGAACCAGGTGGGAGGTGGGCCGGGATGGCGGTGACTCTCGTCGGGGTCGCATGGGTCATTCGCGAGCGCACCGGTAACGACGAGAAGCCTGGAATTTACCCCGGGTCAACTGTCACCGGAGTGTTCTGCGCAATCGGTGGATCGATCTGCCAGGCGGTGGGCTCGGTCTGGAGTAAGCTCGGCCTTCGCGGAGACGCGTTCCCCGGTCTCGAGGCGAGTCCCGCTATGCCGGAACTCGACGCGAGCCTGGTTCGCCTCGGCGTCGCGTTCTTGGCGGGGCTGATCGTCTACGCGAGGGTCCTGCCGCGTTGGATCGCCGCCATGCGCCCGCACCTAGGAAGGCTGATGCTCGCGTCGACTCTCGGAACGTTCTTCGGCATCTGGCTGAGCCTTGTCGCCTACCGGAACACGCCGCTCTCCATCGCGACGACGCTCACCTCGCTGACGCCGGTCTTCGTCATTCCGCTTCTACGCATATTCTTCGGAACGCGAGTCTCGTGGCGCGCTTGCATCGGCGTGGTGGTCGCGCTCGCTGGGGTTCTACTTCTGGTTGAGGGAGGCTTTTCCGGTTAAGAGGCGGCTATCCCAGGACGATGACCCAAGAGGGCACATCGAAATCTCTGGAGGTCGTCGATGCGGATTCTCATCACGAGCGACTACATCGACATCGACAATATCGGCGGGGCCGGGCGGGTTCTATGGGAGCTCGCGGGAGAGCTGCTGAGGCGGGGCTACGAGGTTTCGTTCCTCGTCGGCGGACCGCAAGCTCAGCACCGAGAGGTCGAGCATCCCGCCGGATCCATCGAATGGCTCTCGTTTCCTTATCGGACCTCGGGACCGCGAGGACTTCGCTTCCTCGGTGAAGTTCGAAGCGCGGTGCGCGGCGGGATCACGCAACTACACCCGCCAGACTTGATCATCCACAATCAGCCGCTCAGTGCGGACGCTCTGCGACAGCTCGACGTTCCGTCGATCTACCTGTTTCACAGTCCGTGGCCGAACGAATTCGTGGCCGATCGCTTCGGCGATGATCAGCTTCCGCGTGGACTTTCCCGCGGGGTGAAGACGCGCGTGCATGTTGACCTACGCCGTCGAATCGAGCGGCGCGCGGTGGTTGCCGCCGACGCTTCGATCACGCTTTCGCGTCACATGCACGATCGGCTGTTGTCGCTCTACCCGGTCGACCCGGCGACGGTGACCATTTGTCCGGGGGGCGTCGATCTCGACCGCTTCTCACCGGTCGACGACGACCGGCGACGATCGATCCGTGAGTCGTGGGGGGTTGCCGACGGCGAGTTCGTGATGGCGTGCGTGCGTCGCTTGGTGCCGCGTACCGGTGTCGATCTCTTGATCGACGCTCTCGGCCGGTTGGCGGACGACCCCGAGCTTCCGCCCTGGCGCGTGGCGATCGCCGGGCGGGGGCCGTTGGCAGCAGGGATCCGCGCCAAGGCGCAGCGTCGGCACATCGACGGTCGGCTGAGCCTGCTCGGCTACATCCCGGACGACGAGCTTGCGGACCTCTATCGGGGAGCGGACGTCGCGGTGGTTCCCACTCGGGCTCTCGAGGGGTTCGGGCTGTCGACGCTCGAGTCGCTGGCGTGCGGTACGCCGGTCGTGGCAACTCCGGTGGGTGGGAGCGTCGAGATTCTCGAGCGACTCGAGCCCAGCTTTCTCTGCTCGAAGCCGACTGCCGAAGCGTTAGCGGCTCGGCTGAAGCACTGGATGGTGCGGCCGAGGCAGATGCACGAGTGGCGATCGCGTAGCCGCGAGTTCGTCTTCGAGAATTATTCGTGGGAGCGGATGGCGGAGGGAGTGGTGGGAGTGATCGAGCGGGTGGCGGAGCCGTTGATCGTCCCTTAGAGCGGACGCGGACGGCCGATGCTTCAGTCTGGACAAAAAAAACGCCCCCTCCGGACCATCCGGAGGGGGGGGCTGGTGCGTTCCTCAGCCCCCCTCGCGGGACCCGCGATTCGCGAGGAAAGCCACTGGTGGGAGCGCACCAAAGCATTTTGTTGCTGTGCCACTTGCGTAACACGCTCGCCTTAGATCAAAACCCGTGCCACCAACGAATACGTTTCCCTTTTGTCGACAAAGTGCGGCGATGTAACAGCTTGTTGATTCATCGCTCGATCGAGACGCAACGTGCAACCGCACGGCCTCCCCATATGCGTCCTCAGACCGGGTTGCTCGAATCGAACGAGGGTAGGTTGCCATCGCTAGCGATCAAGCGTCGCGCTGCTCTTGGGCGAGTCGAATGCGTTCCTGCTGCGCTTCGACCGACCGTTGTGTGGCGTCTGGAGTGCGAGGATAGATCGCTTGTTGTTGTCGCGGGTAAAGCTCGCTGCGCAGGTGGGCCGCCATCGAGTGTCCTATGCGGCGTTTTCGTTCGGCGCGCAGCGAGCCGAGGTGAATCGGTCCGACGACGATTCGCTCACCCGGTCCCGGTGGCGCTTCCGACATTATGCGACCATCGTAGTCGACGATCATGCTTCCTCCCGGCCACGAGAATGGCGGGTAGTGGTCGGAGCTTGCGCCTTGGTTGCACGCGACGACGCAGGCGGTGTTTTCCAGGGCGCGGCAGCGGTTGACCACCGTCCACCAATCGGTCGGCGGCGTCGCCCCCCACGGATCCATGTACGCCGAGATCCGGATGAGGATTTCAGCCCCCTTCAGCGCGAACTCACGGGTGACCTCTGGAAACAGCCAGTCGTAGCAGGTCGCGACCGCGAGCCGACCGATCTCTGTCTCGAAGACGGGGAGCGGATCGTCGGGGTAGTCCTCGAAGTCATGCGGGCTTGCGTGAACCTCCCACGGTATCCACGGGTTCACCTTGCGGTAGCGTCCGATCAATCCCTCGGGGCCGATGAGGCAGGTGGTGTTGAACACGTTGTTCGGTAGCCGCGGGTCAGTTTCCAAGAACGATCCCGTTTGCACATACACGCCGAGCTCTCGCGCCTTCTTGGCGATGCGGTCGGTGTGTTCGTTGGGGATCTCGACCGCGAGCTTTTCGAGCAGCTCTTCGTGCGTCGCGTAGATCGGCGCCGCGTGGGAGAACTCCGGGAACACGACCAGCTTCACGTCGTGAAACGGTTGGTATCCGATGACCGCGCGCTCGAGCATGCCGATCATGCGTGTCGTGTTGCTCGCCATCTCGTCGCGATGGCGAGGGTTCGCCTGGTCCACCTGGCAGCACGCAGCGTAGTAGAGATCTGTCACGGGGCGCCTCCTCGACGGTACCGTAGCGCGGTGCGTCGCTTTGGCAAGCGCGGGTGCGTTCGGTCACAAGAACGGGGCAGCCTCCGGAAAAGAGGCTGCCCCGCAGATCGTCCGAAATCTTGATGAGCCCGCACCCCTAGATCGAGTCGGAGACTACGGACACGCGACCATCGGCTGCGTCGCACAGTCGATTCCGTCAGCGGTCGAATCGACGCCACAGGCCGGGAAGGACGGCGCGGCGGGGGGGGGGGCCAAGGCGAAGAGTGTGTTCAGCAACGAGATCGCGTCGCCGATGTCGAAGCCACCGTCGTCGTTGGCGTCGCAAGCGTCGAGGCAGAACATTGGGCCGGACGAAAACAGATGGCTGAGCGCGAAGATCGGATCTCCGATGTCGAACGACCCATCGTTCGAGCAGTCGCCCCGCGAGAACAGCTCGCCGGGTGGTTTGGAGAAGAACAGGAGGGCGAAACAGTCCGCGAGGAACGCGGCCGGATCGTCCACGCCCGACGGCTCGATGGACATCGAGAACGTGTCCCCGGCGCCCGGCGCGACCGCGTCGTCATGGGGGTAGTAGACCCCGACGTTGTAGTCCGCACCGAGAATGGCCGAGGCCGCTGGAGAGACCAGCGCCACCTCTTGGTTGTCACCCATGGCTTCCGTGCCGGCCCCCACCGCCGCGAGAGCTAGGTTGTCGGTCCAGTCGTTGCCCGCTTGGTCTTGCGTGTAGAGACTTGCGAAACCGTCGAGCGCGGAGCCCACAACTCCCGAGAGATCGGTCACGTCGTCGCCCCCGTCCGTCGAAGACGCCTCGTCGATCCCGTCGACTTCGTCGTATGCGGTCGGCGCTAAGAAGCCCCATAGGTCGCCGCCGTTAACCATCGCGTTGTTTCCTGTGAGGAGCACACAGTCGCGGACGTTGACCATGATCTCTGCATCGACGGGCGCGTCGTCCGGGAACGTGCCGTTGTTGTAGATCCATGCCACGGTCGGGCAACCGGTGAGCACTTGGCCACTGACGTTGGGCTCGATTTCGATGAACGTGAGGCCAACCGCCGTCAACGCGTCCGTGTACGCCGTCTGACTGAGGACGAGGCCGCCGTCGACATCGCCCTCGCCGTTGACCAAGACCACGTCGAATGCGGACACGTCGATTGGGAGCGGCGCTCCGTCGAACACAAGCGTGAGCACGCCGGCGCCGCCTTGACCGGCGAATCCCCCGACCTGAACGAGGATGGTGTCGCCCGTCGCCAAATCCATGCTGATCGTGGACGTCAATCCACACCCTGGGAAGTCATCGTTGCAGGCCAACGCTTCGACGGCCGATGTCGGACAGCCTCCGCCTGGGTAGATCGCGAGCGCGGTGTCGTAGGCCGCGTCGTTACACGTCGTGACGGTTACCGTTCCAGCTTCGGGCGCCGCGAAGCTGTACCAGAGGTCCCTGCCGATCGCTCCGCACGGGCTGGGGCCGTCCGTGCTGGCGAGGGAACTGTCGTACGGTGTCGTGCCCTCGCCGATCGCGATCGC